>JAQSWN010000308.1 GCA_029266615.1 Polyangiaceae bacterium | reverse complement strand
AAGCGATGATCTCGCCGTTCTTCGGGTCACCGGTGACTTGGGTGTCGATGACGAGGCGCACGTTGGGGAGGGCCTTGCCGACGGAGCCAATTTTGCGATGACCAGGCGTGTTCACGGATAGGACCGGCGCAGTCTCCGTGAGCCCGTAGCCCTCGTACACGTCGATTCCCAACGCGTCGATGAACTCCGCGACTTCTTTGCTCAGAGCGGCGCTGCCGCTGACGACGAGGCGAAGGCGCCCCCCGAAGCGTTGCCGCACCTTACCGAATATGAGCTTGTCCGCGAGCTTCAGCGCGAGCCCTTCCGAGAAGCTTAGCTGGTTGCCGCGCGAGCGCCGGGTTGCCGCGCGCAGGCCGGCGCGGAAAAGCGCCTGGATAGGCTTTGGCTTGTCACGCATCTGCTGGTTCACGCCGTCGTAGATGCGATTGAAGATGCGCGGCACCGCGACGAGCACGGTGGGCTTCACCTCTGGCAAGTTCGCGACGAGCTTGGACACCTCGTCGTTGATGGCGACCGCGCAGCCCAGCACCGGGAGCATGTAAAACTCCGCGGCTTGGCCGAACGCGTGCGCCCACGGCAGGAACGCGAGCGAGCGGTCCTCCGCGCCGAGGGGGAACAGGTCCTTCAGCGCGTTCACGTTGGCGCAGAAGTTACGGTGCGTGAGCACCACGCCTTTCGGCTCGCCGGTGGTGCCGGAGGTGTAAACGAAGCCTGCCGGCGAGTCCGCCTCCGGCTTGAACGCGGGCACCTTCGGCAGTTTGCGCCCGACCGCGAGCAGGGCCGCGAAACTGCGCGGGTCCGACTCTGCCAGGTCGTACCCGCCCACGTGCTCAAGGGCGGGCAAGCGGGAGCGTAAACCGTCTAGTGCGCTCACGATTTCGGGAGTGGCCCCGAATATGACCTTGGCCCCCGAATCCTTGATGATGAAGGCCCAGTCTTCCCGAGTCTGCGACTCGTACATGGGGACGTAGGCGGCGCCGAGGCTGAGCGTGGCGTGTACCGTAACGGCCCACTCGACGCGGTTGTCCGAAATCAACGCGACGCGGTCGCCGGGGCCCACCCCGAGCGAAGCGAGAGCCGCTCGGAAGGCGTCCACCTGCTCCGCGACCTGCGTAAAGGTCAGCCAGACCCAGCCAGAGTCTTCTTTTTCCCCGAAAAGTGGGCGCTCCGCGTAGCGAACGGCGATGCGCTCCCACATCGAGACCAGATCCGAATAGTCCTCGTGCATGCGGCACCCCCATCAAAACGGAGTCCAGCGCCTCCGTCAACGTTTGGAAATGCTAGGGTCCGCCGGCTCGTCGGTAAAGTGCCGGCGCGCCCTTTTCTCTCTCTCTCTTCGCCATGGCGCGCTTTACGGTCATCACCTTCGGTTGCCAAATGAACTCGCACGATTCCGAGCGGATCGGCGAGGTGCTGCGGGGCGCCGGGCATACCGAGGCCGAGGGGCTGAAAGACGCGGATTTGGTGCTGCTCAACACCTGCAGCATCCGGGAAAAGGCAGAGCAGAAGCTGCGGAGTGAGGTCGGGCGCATCGCGCTGCTCAAGCGAGAGCGGCCGGAGCTCACCATCGCCGTGGCCGGCTGTGTCGCCCAGCAAGAGGGGGAGGCGCTGCTGCGCCGTATGCCGGACGTGGACCTGCTGCTCGGGCCGGACAACATCCCGGAGCTGCCGCGCCTGCTGCTGGAGGCGGAGGGGCGAGCCGAGCCGGTGGTGCGTACCGAGTTCGACTTGGAGGCACCGCACTTCCTCGCCGCGGCTGCGGAGCCGGGCCGCACCCCCGTCAGCGCCTTCGTCACCGTGATGAAGGGCTGCAACGAGCGCTGCACGTACTGCATCGTTCCGCACACACGCGGCCCAGAGCGCTACCGACCCGCCCGCGAGATCGTGGACGAGGTAAGGCGCCTGGTGGACGCGGGTGCGCGAGAGATCACGCTGCTCGGTCAAACCGTAAACAGCTATCGGGATCCGGCCGGCTCCCTAGCGTCGGCCCCCGGCGCGGGGGAAGCGCCTTGGCAGCACACGCGCGGTCTCCGCGCGCGTGAGGACGAAAGCGAATTCGCAGCGTTGCTCCGCGCCATCGCGGCGGACGTGCCGGAGCTCGCCCGGCTGCGGTACACGAGCCCGCACCCGCGCCACCTCACCGTATCGCTGATACGAGCGCATCAAGACCTCTCGGTGCTCGCTCGTCACGTGCACCTGCCAGTGCAGGCGGGCAGCGATCGCGTGCTCCGGCGCATGCTCCGGCGCTACTCCGCGGCGGAGTACGAGGAACGCGTCGCCGCGCTGCGCGAGGCCGTGCCCGGAGTGACCATCGCGACCGACATGATCGTCGGATTTCCCGGCGAAACCGAGCAAGACTTCGAGCAGACGCTGGCCCTCGTGGAGCGCGTTGGCTTCTCCATCATCTACGGCTTCAAGTATTCGGAGCGGCCCTACACCGCGGCCGTGAACTTGGGGGACGACATCACGGAGGCGGAAAAGGTAGAGCGCTTGGCGCGGCTCATCGCCCTCGGTGATCGCATGCGCACGGACGCCTTGCGCGACCAGGTGGGCAGCCGCCAGAGCGTGCTGTTCGAGGGCCGCGGCAAGACCGGTGCCCTTCGGGGTCGCACCGAGCGGAGCGAGATCGTGCATGCGGCAGGGCCGGATTGGCTGGTAGGTCAGCTACGCGAAGTCGCGATCACCGGCTCTTTCAAAAACTCGCTGCTCGGAGAGATCCCCGGAGTGGACGCGCAAGGACCACAGCCGCGCCAGCCGCTGCCGCGCAAACCGAGCGGGCCACGCGCCTTGCCGGTGGTGCCGTGATCGTCCGTCCCTTCAAGGACAAAATCCCGAAGATAGCCCCGAGCGCGTTCATCGCGGACGGCGTCGTCATCATCGGGGACGTGGAGATCGGCGAGCATGCCAGCGTCTGGTACAACGCGGTGCTCCGCGCGGACGTGGGGCGCATCGTCGTTGGAGCGCGCAGCAACGTGCAAGACGGCAGCTGCCTGCACATGACGACCGACCATTCGCACGCCCTCATCGGCGAGGACGTGACCGTCGGTCATAACGCGATCGTGCATGGCGCCACCGTGAAGGACGGCGCGCTCGTCGGGATGGGCGCAATCCTGCTGGACTTGGCCGTCATCGGGGAAGAGGCGCTCGTGGCCGCGGGCAGCATCGTCCCTCCGCGCATGATCGTGCCACCCGGCTCTATGGTGCGTGGCCAGCCAGGCAAGGTGGTGCGCGAGCTCACCTTGGAGGAGAGGCAGGAGGGGCGCCGCGGAGCCGCTCATTACCGAGAATTGGCGGCGGAGCACGCCCGGCTGAGCCGTTGAGCTCGTGAATGCTCGGCGATTAGGGCGCCGCGGAAAGTCTTTGGAGACGGACCCACCCCTTCCAGATAGGCTGGAATCGAAAGGGTAACGGTGCTTCCCATGCTTCGAATGTCTGCAGGTGTGTCGTTGTGCTTCATGCTGCTCGGTATCGGTGGCGTGTTGACCGCGTGCTCCAGCGAATCGACCGACGGGGATGGCAAGGCCGGAAGCGGCAACGCTTCGGGCAGCAGCTCAGGGGGAACGAGCACCGGCGGCACCGGGAGCGGCCGAGCCGGTTCGACCGGCGTCGGTAGCTGCACGCCCGGGACGGTCGTTTGCTTGGACGAGAACACGGCGCAGACGTGCGACGTAGATACCGGGTTGCCCACCACCCTCAACTGCGTGGAGGACTTGAAAGAAATTGGCATCGCGTCCACGGGGTGCGTCGGAGACGAGACCGAGGGTGACTGCGACGGCGACGTGAGCGACCCCGAGTGCTTGGATGGCGCGATCGTGTTCGCGATCTGCGGCCAATACACGCAAGACCAGTTCGTCGGCACCTACATCGACTGCTTCCAGGACAACAACGACCGGCAAACGCCTGTGCGCTGCGTGGCGCCGTTCCTGGACTCCTCGCGAATGGACGCCGACTGCGAGGCCGCCGCGATCGACTGCCTCGGAGCCATGGGAGCGGGTGGCGCGGACGGAGCCGGCGGAGCGGGCGACCCCAATGGAGCGGGCGGAGCGGGCGACCCCGATGGAGCGGGCGGAGCAGGCAGCCCAGGTGTCGGCGGCGCCAGCGGCTGAACGACGCGGGACGCGCTCAGGGCGAGTAGCTGGCGGGGCTGACAACCTCGCCCTGGACTTCCATATGCGTCGCTCGATCCGGAAGCGCGGGCAGAGTTTCGGGATCCACGGCGCTGCCCACCCAATAGATCTCCGGCACCGGATAGTACGTGCTCGAGTAATGACGCACGCGCTCGCTACCGTCCACGAATCGCGTCCGCACGGTGCTGAGGACATCGTAACCGGGGATGCCCTTTTGATGACGCTTGACTTGGTCGGGTAGAAGCTCCGGCCGCCGATCGACGCGCCGGAAGAAGTCTTCGCTCTTTCGCACCGAGTAGGTGTGCTGCACCTTCCCCGGCGAGCTTTTGCCGAGCATCTCCACGCGCACGCGCGTTGGCACGGGCAAAGACGCGTGCACGATGACGGGCACTGGGTAAGGGTTTCGTAGCTGGAGGTCGACCTCACCGTCGATGACGGTCGCATCCAGCCCGAGCGGCGCGTAGCCGCTGGGGCGACTGTGGCTGCGACGCTTGACGACGTCCAGCCCGCCCAGCACCGCCGCTGCGAACAAGGTGGTTGCCACCTGACACACGCCGCCGCCCACTCCAGGCTCGAGCTCGTCCGCGACGATGACTGGTGCGTCCACGAAGCCGCGCTCGAGCGTACGCGGGCCGACCGCGCGGTTGAAGCTCCACACTTCACCGGGAGCAAGCAGCGCTCCGTCCAGCAGCTGGGCGGCCCGCGCGATGTTCTTCACCCGCGGTCCCCCGCGCTTGGCGAAGTCCGTCTCGTACTCGCTCAACACGATCGAGGGATCCACGTCCGCGAGCGCGCTGCTCGGCACACGCGGCGAAAGCTCGGTGAAGCTCAGTGAAAGCTCGTCTGCGCCGCCGAGCGCGGCGAGCCGCGACAGCGACGCGCCCAGATCCAGCTCGCGCCCGGCGCGCGCCTCGACGCGCTCGTGGCCGCTCAGATCCAGACGCGCGTCGATGGGCTCGCGTCTGAGGGCAGGGGCCACCTCCGCGAGCCAGGCCGCGGCTCGCACCACGTCCAGGCGGTAGGTCATGGGCACGTCTATCGGCGAAGGCGGCGCGCCGCCGAGCCACACACGAAGGCGGGTGACGACGCCGCTCGGGGCGCGTGGTCGGCCGAGCACACTCAGCGCGGCCTCGGTGTCCAAGCTCGAGCCCAGCGCGCTGCGCGGCACCACTAGCGTGCCGTCCGGGTGCGTCACGCGGACCTCGGCGCGCGCCTCCCACTCCGCCCGCTGCGAGAGCCAGGTGGACAGAGCTTGATCGCGCGCGGGGACCCGGCCGGACAGGGTCACCGCGGTCGGCTCTGGCAGCTGGCGCTCCAGCGCCGGCCAAAGACCGGCGCCGGCTCCGAGCACGGCCGAAGCGAGCACGATGGCTAGGGCGACGCCTGAAACTCGCACGGTTTGGATTTTAGCCCGGCCGGAGGTTGCGCCGCCAGTTTGCTTGGTGAAAGCTCCGCGCCGCCATGAATCTAACCGTGAACGGTGAGGCAAAGACCTTTCCCGATGGGCTCACGGTGCGCGGCCTCGTGGAAGCGCTCGCGCTGACCGAAGGCCCGGTCGCGGTGGAGCGCAATCGGGAGGTCGTACCCCGAGCTCTCCACGCCGAGACGGTCCTGCAGGATCAGGACGTCCTGGAAATCGTTCATTTGGTCGGCGGAGGCTGAGCCGCGCTCGGCGCCGTCGCGTCGCGGGGCGCGGGCGCCGCGCGTCGCGCGGGGACGCGCAGCCGTGGCCCCACGGGCACGGCGCCGCGCGTCGCGACCGGCACCCGCAGCACGCTCTTCTCGCGAATGAGTGATTTTTTGAGGCCGTTGGCGGCCCGCAGCTTGGGAACGGGCACGCCGTACTTGCGCGAAATCATCCCGAGCGTTTCGTTCTTCTTCACCTTGTGGCTGATGTAGCTCTGGGGGGCGCTCGTCAGCTTCGCGGCGAGCAGCTGCGCGTGGCAGCGCCGCGCCGTTTCCTGAGCGATCGGATTGAAGAAGCGAACGTGAATGTGCGTCGCGTGCCCCGGAGCGTGGCGAATGATCGGGCGGAGCTTGCCGGGAACGCCTCGGAACACGCTCGAGAGCCACAATGTGTCTTCGCCGTGGGCGCGCGCGTAGTCCTCGAGCAAGGCCTGGATTGAATGATCGATGAGGATGAGGTCGACGTCGGTTTCGGTGATGAGGGCCCGCACGAACGCCCAATTTCGCGGCAAATCCAGGTTTTTTGCGGTTCCGCGCGCGTACCATCCGGCGGCGTCCTTGTAGAAGTAGGAGATGTCCACGTCGCGTCCCGACTGATGCGACACGTGCGGTGGCGACTGCCCCCCGTGCTTTGCGCTGATGTCGCCGAGCGCGAGCGGCGCCGTATCCGGAAACGCTTCGTGCACCTTGGCCAGGGCCGCCGCGAGGTAGTCGAGGGTCTCTTGCGTGGACCAGCTGCCGCTCGGACTGATAGGCTTGTAGTACGGCGTGGCCTCGGCTCGAACGCCGTTGAGTAGCGCGCCGGCGTTGGGTGAGCCGAGCGACATGGGTCCGAGCGACGCCAGGTCGCGGGTGACCGCCTGCGCGATTTGCGCGTCGCTCCAGCCGTCCAACGGGTGAGGGCGCACGCTCGACCTCTCGTCGGCGCTGGGCTCGCTGACTTCACCCGAGTCATCCAGGGCGGCGTCGTGCTCGGTGTCGTCGTCGTGCGGCTCTTCAGCCGCG
>JAQSWN010000077.1 GCA_029266615.1 Polyangiaceae bacterium | reverse complement strand
CACGCTCCGAGCTACGACTGCTTCCAGACCCACGGCGCGTGATCTCGCGGCCATTCCTGCCGGGAGGAGAACCGTTTCCAGACGGGCGGAGCCGAGTGCAGCGCATTTTGGCGCGCGTGCTGGAGCTCCCCGAAGACACGGTCGTGTCGGAGCTACGCGCTACCTACGAACGCTTCTCGGGTCGTCACGCCGATTTGAGCTCCGTGCTGGAGCAGCACTTCACGTCCGTCGCCCGCTACGTGGACGACCCGCAGGCGCTGTCGAGCGAACGTCGGTGTCTAGTGGGCGCGTACTTCACGCAGGAGTACGCGATCGACGCCGCCGCACTCAGCAACCCATCGCTCGTGCGGGCGCCCTCACAAGAGGGCGCGGCGAGCGGCTCCTTGCGCTTCGTCCTCAGCCTTCGTTCCATCGGCGAGGGCCACCTTTCCTCGATCCAGTTTCGTTCGGGCTCGGTGGACGAAAACGGCGGAGTGGAGCTGGACGCGCCCACGCCGTTCGCGCGGACCGCGACCCATCGCTCGCCCAGCTACGACAAGCAGCTATTTCAAGCCAAGCTGAGCGAGCTCGGCTCCAATACCGAAACCGCCCAACGAGTGCTATCGCAGTTGCCCGACCACTTCCGCGCCGCCCAACTGGAAGAGGCGCTGCGCGAGGTGGAGCAAAACCGCGGAAGCGACCAAGGTGCGGAGCAGGTCGTGCGCACGATTCACTGGCTCGCGTCGTCCAACTACGAGAGCACCTTCCACGCCGACTCTCAGGTTTCGGAGCGCGTGATCTTTCCCTCCAGCCCGACGGAGAGCCAGGGAATGGAGGACGCCCGTTTCGTCCGCTTCGTCTACGAGGACGGCAGCGCGACCTATTTCGCGACCTATACCGCCTACGATGGCTATCGGATACTTCCGCAGCTCATCGAGACGCGAGACTTCTTGTCGTTCCGAGTCTCGACCCTCAACGGCGTCTCGGCGGTGAACAAGGGCATTGCGCTCTTTCCGCG
Source organism: Polyangiaceae bacterium (assembly GCA_029266615.1). Lineage (GTDB taxonomy): Bacteria > Myxococcota_A > Polyangia > Polyangiales > Polyangiaceae > PMG-095. The sequence continues at coordinate 28,331 of JAQSWN010000077.1, read as the reverse complement.
TAGAATCGGAGGGTATTTCACGGCCCTCGCGCGGCTCGACAACGAGAGCAATCAGCTCATTCGCTCGGAAAATGTACGCTTCTGGCACGAATGTGAGCCCCTCCAGCAGCCCCGCGAGCCTTGGGAGCTCGTTCAGCTCGGCAACGGAGGCTCACCGATCGAGACCGAAGCGGGGTGGTTGGTGGTAACGCACGGCGTGGGGGCGATGCGGCGGTACTGTCTCGGCGCGCTCCTGCTCGATCTGGAAGACCCGGCGCGGGTCATCGGGCGACTGCGTAGCCCCCTGCTGGAGCCCGCCGAAGACGAGCGTGATGGCTATGTACCCAACGTGGTCTATTCCTGCGGTGGTATTACCCACGCCGATCGGCTGGTCCTGCCCTACGGGTTTTCGGACGTCGGCACGCGAATCGCTACTTGTCGGCTCGCAGACTTACTCAACGAGCTAACAACCGTCGGTAAAGCGTGAGGTAGTCGTCCACCATCCGCTCCGCGCTGAAGCGGCGCTCCGCGGTTGCCCGCACGGCGCCGCGGTCGAGCCCGGCGGCACGCTCGACCGCGCGCGTGGCCTCCTCCACGCCGTCGACGACGAAGCCCGTGACGCCCTCGTCGATCACCTCCGGCATCAGGAGTCCCGCAGGCCATCGCCTCCACGACGGATAGGCCAAACGGCTCCGCGAAGGCGATTGGGTGCAGCAAGGCGGCGGAGCTACCCAAGACATTCGCTCGCTCGGAAGGTCCTACGGAGCCGAGGTAAGTCACTCGATCACCATCGAGGTGCGGCTGCACCTCCGCCTCGAAATAGCGAGGGTCCTGGATGATGCCGCAGATGACGAGCCGGCGCCCGGCGCGCCGTGCAATTTCGATCGCTTCGGCGGTGCCCTTGTCCGGGTGGACACGCCCGAATACCACCAGCGAATCGCCGCCCACCGGCGAGAACGGCAACGTCCGTAAATCCACGCCGTGATGAATCGTGGCGGCGTAGCTGAGCTCGGGAGAGCGGTCCGCGTCCGAGATCGAAACGAAGTGGGAGTGCGCGGCGGCCCGATAAGCCGGCAAGATCGCGGGACCGGAGAAGCCGTGAATGGTCGTCAGCAAGGGGGCCTGACAATGCCGTCCGAACGCCAAAGGCAGCCAGTCCAGATGGTTGTGAACGAGGTCGAACTCCCCTGAGCGCGAAAGCGCGTAGGCGACGTGCAGCGCCTCACTGATGCGGCCGTCCACGTCTGGCGTTTCGGCGTACCCGGTGGCGCACACGCCCGCGAGCGTCCCCGTAGTGTGTGAGTCCAGCGTCGCGAAAAGCGTGACGTCGACCCCGCGAGTCACCAAGCCCTCGGCTAGCAAGCTGGTGACGAGCTCCCAGGGACCGTAATGGCGCGGCGGCGTGCGCCACGCCACCGGCCCGAGCAACGCGACCTTCACGTCGCGGCCAGCGTCGACGCGACTGCGCTGTCTTGGCTCTTCAGCTCTTGGAGCGCGAGCAAGAACGAGAGCGTCGACTCCGCTCCTTGATTCTCGTTACGCCGCTCTTGGTGCAGGCCGTCGCGGCAGCCGCCCGTCCTCGCGTCGTACAGAGGCAAGCGCAGATGATTGCGACCCAAGAACCAGTCGAACGCGCGCCGGCCGTGCTCGGCCCACCTTGCGTCCGCGCTCACGCGCAACGCGGAGAGGCAGGCGGAGACCATGGCACCGGCTTCGACCGGCTGTTGGTCGAATTCGGCTTTGACCGAGCCCCTGCGGTGGAATCCATTGGAGCCGACCGGGGAGAAATGACCATCCGCCGAGATCTGCGCTTCGGCCAGCCACGCCAAAGAGCGCAGCCCGAGGTCGGTCACCTCCTGCGAGCCCATCGCCTCGCCCGAGGTGATGAGCGCCTGCGGCAATCGGGCGTTGGAGTAGGTGAGCGAGTCTTCGAACCAAGGCCAATCATTCGAAGAATGCACCCCGTGCAGCTCGCAAAGCTTGTCGACCAAGACCTGCCGCAGGGATTCGACGCCGCTATCGCCCCGAAACGCGCGCAAGTACTCGTCGATGCCGAGCAACGAATACGCCCAAGCTCGCGGACTGGAGAACGCGCTGAGGGGCGGTAGCGCGGCTCGAAACAGCTCGCGCGCCAGGCCTTGTCGGCTTGGTTCGGCGGAGCGACCGACCACCGCTCCGAGCGACCACACAGCGCGGCCATGGCTGTCTTCCGAGCCGACGTCTTCTACCCATCGCCGACCGTACGACATGAAGTTTCGAAAGCGCCCCGTGTCACGGTTGAAGGCGTACGCCACGAACGCCAGGTAGCGGGAGGCGGCCGCGCGCAGCGGGCGTGGCCTGGCGGTGCTGACCTCCTCCATCAACGTCATCAGGAGAAGCGCTCGCGCGTTGTCGTCCAGGCAATAGCCCTCCTCGTAGCGCGGCACGTCGAACGTGGCGTGTTGAATGAGGCCGGTGTCGTCCGTGAGGGACCGCAGGTGGTCCAAGTTGAGCTCCGGAAGATCCGCGGGCGGTGCCAAGAGCCAGCTCCGGGGGACGGTGCGGCTACGGCGCTGTCCTTCCAAGGCGCGGTCGAAGGTGGTGAGGTAGCTGCGCGCCACGACCGGCCAAGAGCTTCCGAGGGCGTGCTCCGCCGCCCGTTGCCCTATGGACGCCCGACCGGCCTCGTTGGAGAGCAGGGCGTTCGCCGCCTGGGCAATGGCCGCCGCGTCGCGCGCCGGCACCAGCACTCCGCGTCCGTCCGCGAGGAGCTCTCGCGCGTGCCAGTAAGGAGTGGAAATGACCGCGCGCCCTGCCGCCACGGCGCGGGCAAGAGTGCCGGAGGTGCTCTGCTGAGGATTGAGGTACGGGGTGACGTAAATATCGGCCGCGGACAAGAACTCGGCGAGCTCGTCATCTCCCACGAAGCGGTCGTGGAAGACGACGCTCCCGGCGATGCCCAGTTGCCGACCGCGGCTCTGAAGCTCCAGTCGGTACGCTTCGCCGTGGTGTTCTTTCACGTGCGGGTGCGTAGCGCCGAGCACCACGAACACGGTGTTCGGGTTCCGCTCCAAAATCGCGGGCATCGCCTCCAGCACGTACTCGACGCCCTTGTCCGGCGAGAGGAGCCCAAAGGTTAGGATCACGTTCTGCCCGGCGAAGCCCAGCTGCTGCTTACCGTGAGTACCCTGCGCGGCCAGCGGGATGCCGTGTGGGATCACGTCGATTTGCGTGGCCGGTACGCCATGGAGGTCGCGCAGCGTCTGCGCGCCGTGCTCGCTCATGACTACGACGCGCGCGGAAAGGCCCATGACCTGCTCCAGGGTGCTGCGCTGCAGAGCGGAAGGCGTCGTGAGGATCGTATGCAGCGTCGTGACGATCGGCATGCGCAGCTCTTGCAGCAGCGTGATCACGTGGCTGCCGCATTTGCCGCCGAATATGCCGTATTCGTGCTGCAAGGAGACGACGTCGACTCCGCTCGCGTTCAGGTACTGCGCCGCGCGCCGGTAGGACGCGATCTCGTCTTCTGCGATCTCGAAGTGCACGCGCGCCGGATAAGCGTGGCTTTGACCGGCGTCGTTCATCGCCACCACGGAGGCGTCGACGCTCGGGGCCGCTTGCGCTACGAAATGGCATAGATCTGCTGTAAACGTCGCGATCCCGCACTGACGGGGGACGTGATTACCCACGAACGCGATCTTGCGCGCAACGGTAGTCGTCAAATACTCAGTCTCCTTGGACGATGCGCGCCGACACGCCACGCAGCGCCTGGGTCAAGTTGCGAAACAGGCGCGCGAGGTTTTGCATGGTGGCGTCGAGCGTCTCCCCGTAGGCCCAGAAACCCAGCAGCAGCTGCTCACCGGCTTGCTCCGACTCTGGGCGCGCCAAGTAGCGAACGGGGATCAGCGTCGTGCCGATCATGCCGAGCCGGAACTTCGGATCCACGTGACCGAGCTGCTGGTGAAACGCGGTCTTGAGCCAAGAAACGCGGTCTCGGCGCGTGTTCAGCGTCAGGTCTCTATAGAGCAGAATGAGGCGTCCGGAGCACTCCAGCTCGGCCTTGACCAAGCGCGTTTCGTTCGTCGCCGGCGGATTGAAAGCGCAGTCGCTCGACTCCAACGGAGACTTCGGGTGATTCACTCGCTCGAGGAGCGCGTAGAAATCTTCGACGGCCGGGTAGTGGCGAAACGGAAGGAAGTCCTCCAGCGACGTGCGGATCAGCTCCGGGGAGGCGGTAAAGTCGTAGTAGCGCGCGCCCGCGTCGGTCGCGCTCCCGCTCCATGGGTGAGAACGCGGCTCGCTGAAAGGCGTGCCGTCGTACTCGTACGTTTTCATCGACGGTCCGCGAGGGCCAGCGCCGCTGCAGACGCTTCTCGCGGTACGTGAGCGGCGCGCGCCCGAGGCTTCGTGGCGTCGAAAGGCGAGGCGTGCACCGAGAGCAACGGCACCGAGAGGCGATTGCGCAGCGACGCGATGACGCCGCGCGTGACTCGACCCCCGCCGTCACTGCTGGGTCCAAGTCCCATGACGACGAGATCGAACTCGCAGCTCTCGTTGTACGCTTCGATGCCGCCGGCGATGCTGCCGGCGACGAGAACTTGGCTGCCGACCTCGAGGCCCAGGGCGGCGACGCGCGCCTGCAAGGCCTCGAGGGCCGCCCGATCGCCTCGGCGCGGCGCAGAGCGCTCGCGCGAAACGACGTGTAACAGCTGCACCTCCGCACCAAAGCGGAGCGCGAACGACGACGCCCAATCGACCATCCGCTCCGTCGCGGGACCAAAGTCGACCGGCACGAGAATACGTTCGATGGTGGCCGCGCGATCGCGCTCGTGCACGCTGAGCGTGGCGCTGCCCGTCGCCGCCGAGACGTCACGCACGACGTCGTCTCGAAATTGCCAACCGAGATCCGAGCGTGAGCGAGAGCCGAGGACGATGAGATCGCAGGCGCGCTGCGTCGCGCGCTCGCAGATACAAGTGGCCGGCGCTCCGAACGCGACGCCCGCATTTTCCGCAACGCTCGGGGGGAGCGTGGCCACCAAGCGCTCGAGCCGTGCGGCTGCCTCCGCGTCGAAGGAGCCGGGGCTGACGTAGAGCGCCTCCAGCTCGGCCTCGAATTGGCGTGCGATGAGGGCGGCCAGGGCCGCGGCTCCCGGAGCCGGACGCTCAACGTCCAAGGCGCAAAGAATGCGCCGAAACGCGGGTAGCTCAGGTCCGCTGGGCGCGGCCGTCCGTAACGTGGTCATGAAGGTCCTATGTTTCCCGCTGCAACGAGCTCGCAGGTGACGCCAGATTGGCGAGCCACCAACGTGCGCTGCCCGACACTAACGTGCCGACGGCGCACGGAAACGCGCAGCTGCAGCCTTCGTACGCCCTCAGCGGGCAGAAGTCAAACCGCGCCGGGGATTTCGTCCGTGACCACCTTGAAGCCGACGAGCTCGCAGGGGCCGAAGGTCGTCGCGATCGCGACGTCCGCCGCGTCGCGACCGCGCGCGATCAAGATCCGCCCCCGGCGCGGAACGTTGTTACGAGGGTCGAAGGTATGCCACGCGCCGCCCAGGTACACCTCGAGCCACGCCGCAAAGTCCATCGGTGCGTAGGGCGGTGGTAACCCGATGTCGCCCAGGTAGCCCGTGCAGTACCGCGTCGGGATGTTGAGCGCGCGCAGCAGGGCGATGGCCAGATGCGTGAAGTCTCGGCACACGCCCCGCGGCTCGTTGAAGACCTCCCACGCGGTCTTGGTGGCGCTTGCGTGCTCGTAGCCGAACTGGATGTGCCGGTGCACGTAGTCGCACACGGCCTGCACCCGCGCTGCACCCGGAGGGGTGGCGCCGAAGAGCCGCCATGCGGTCTCACTCAGCCGATCCGTCTCGCAATAGCGGCTGCCCAGCAAGAAGACGAGCACCTCCTCCGGCAAGAGCTGCAGCTGGTGCTGGACAGCCTCGTTACACGGTGGGTCCAGCTCGCCGCTGTCCCGAACGACTCCGAGGGCGGAGATGGTCACGCGGCCCGCAGGAGCCACGAGACGATTGCACCAGTTGCCGAAGCCGTCGCGGTAACCGTAAATCGGCACGACCGGCTCACAGCGCATGTGATCGGGACTGATCATATCGGAGGCGCGGCTGTAGTGAACGTTGAGAGCGAGGATGAGCGGCGTGGGCTGCGGAAAGTCGTAGACGAGCTCGTACCCAACTTGAATTTGCAATGGGGCCTCGTTGCCGGCATACGCGTGCCGCCGCCGCGACCCCAACCCCGTCGTGCCGTCACGCAAAATGAAACGCTCCGGACGCAAAGGCTCGACGTGGCAGGGGTGCGCCGATCGGCTCAATTGCGCGGCGAATTGCCATTCGCGCCGCGCGCAGGGGGGGAATCTTGCTTCCGAGCACGCTCCGTGCACTCCTAGGAGCACCATATGGTAGCGCGCCGCGTCGCCCTGCCTCGCAGACGAAAGGCGTGCGTGCGCATGACGAAGATTCCAGACGAGGTCGCGGTCGCGAAGCTGAGCATCGAAGCGGCCCGGATCGCGCTCGAGTCGCTATTCACCAAAATGAGCGCGCTCCCGCGCTCGGAGAAGGTGATGGTGACGACCACGGTTCAAGACGCGTGCTCACGGCTGAAGGCCGCGCAAGAGCTACTGAAACAGCTCGAGCTGACGGACTCCGAGCCTCCGCCCCCGCCGCCGTCAGAAGCCGATTTGTAGCTCAAACGAGCGCGGTGTCTTTACGCGCCGCGCTCGCCATATCGGCGACGAGCGCTTTCAGGACCTTGGGGTCTGGCCCTTCGACCATCAGACGGAGCTTGGCTTCGGTACCGCTCCAGCGCACCAGCACGCGCCCCTCGCGACCGAGCTTCTTTTCCGCGGCGCCGATGCGCGAAGAGAGCTGCGGCATCTGGTCGAGCGGGCGACGGGAAGGGAGCTTGATGCTCTCCAGCACCTGCGGGACACGCTCCATCACGTGCGAGAGCTCGCTGAGGCTCTTCTGCTCCGAGACCATGATCGCGATGACTTGGAGCGCGGCGACCAAGCCGTCGCCGGTCGTGGCGTGATCCATGAAGATGAGATGGCCGGACTGCTCTCCGCCGAAGCTGAGGGACTCCTTCCGCAGCGCCTCCACCACGTAACGGTCGCCGACGGCCGTGCGCAGCACGCGGCCGCCCACCGCTTGCAGCGCGCGCTCCAGGCCCATGTTGCTCATGACCGTCGTCACGAGCTTGCCCTTGGCGAGCTTTTTCGCCTTGTGCATGCGCGTGCCGCACAGAGCCATGATCGCGTCGCCGTCGACGATCGCGCCGTGCTCGTCCACGAAGATCACGCGATCCGCGTCGCCGTCCAGCGCGACCCCGAGGTGCGCGTTCTTCTTCTTGACCTCGAGGGCCACGTGCTCCGGGTGCATCGCGCCGCAGTTGCGGTTGATGTTCACGCCGTTCGGCTTACAGCCGAGCGCAATGACTTCCGCCCCGAGCTCCGAGAACACCGCTGGCGCGACGCGGTAGGCGGCGCCGTGAGCCGCGTCCACCACGATCTTCAAGCCGTCCAGCGTGAGCTCGCGAGGGAAACAGCTCTTGGCGAAGACGATGTAGCGCCCCACCGCGCTGTCGAAGCGCTCCGCGCGGCCGATGGAAGCCCCGGATTTGCCCTGCGCGTCCAGCTTGGGATCCGAGAGCAGGGCTTCAATGGCGGCTTCCTCGCTGTCTGGCAGCTTGAAGCCATCCGGGCCGAAGAGCTTGATGCCGTTGTCCGCGAAGGCGTTGTGGCTAGCGCTGATCACGACCCCCGCGTCCGCCCGCATGCTCTGGGTGAGGTTCGCCACCGCCGGGGTCGGGATCGGACCGGAGAGCAGCACGCGCCCTCCGGCCGCGCAGATACCGGCCGAGATCGCGGTCTCGAGCATGTAGCCGGACACGCGGGTGTCCTTGCCGATCACGATGCGCGGCGCCCGAGACTTGCCGCGCCGCGCGACGTGCGTGATGGCGCGGCCGAGCCGCATCGCCAGCTCGGGCGTCATCGGTTCCACGTTGGCGCGGCCACGGATCCCGTCCGTTCCGAATAGCTTTCGTTCGCTCATGCTCGTCTCCCTGGCCGCGGCTAGTCGCGGAAATTCGTGAACTGCAGATCGAGGCCGAGAGACTCGGCGGCGCGCAGCAGGCGCATCGTCTCTTGAAGCTCGTCCTTCTTCTTGCCCGTCACTCGCACGGAGTCCTCGTGAATGGCGGCTTGCACCTTCAGCTTCGAGTCCTTCACGATCTTGACGATCTGCTTCGCCTTCTCCGTCTCGATGCCTTCTTTGAGCTTCACGAGCAGCCGCACCGTGCCCCGCGGGCCCTTACCCGGATCCTGCCGGTCCAAGTGCTTGAGGCTGACTTTGCGCTTGATCAGCTTCTCCTCCAGGACGACGAGCGCGGCCTTGGCGCGATCGACGGCGTTCGCGATGATGACAACGCCTTCTTCGTTCTTCTCGAGGGAGGTCTCGGTGTTGCGAAAGTCGAAGCGCTGCCCCACCTCTTTTTGGGCCTGAAGCAGCGCGTTCCCGAACTCCGCCCAGTCGACCTTGGAGACCACGTCGAACGACGGCATGTCGCTACAGGTCGATGGCCGGATCGGTGGGGAGGTTGAGCAAAGATGCTCGCGCCGCGCCGACCAGGAAGATCGACCCGGTCACCACCACGAGACCACGCTGCCCAACGAGCTGTCGGGCCCGCGAAAGCGCATCCGGAACGCCCTCGGCGACCTCACCGGTGTACGCCGCCGACATCTCGTAAGGATCCACGGCTTTTTTGACCGGGGGCGCAACGAATACGCGATGCCCCGCCACCGTCTCCAGGCGCTTGAGCATCGCCCGCCAGTTTTTGGTGTTGATGGCGCCGAACACGAGCGCAATCTCTTTGCGAGACTCGATGTCTCCGAGGACGCTCGGGTCGAGTGCGTGGGAAAGGGCGACCGCGCCGTCGGGATTGTGCGCGCAGTCCAGAAGGGTGAGCTCTTGGCCGTTGCGGTGCAGCAGCTCGTTGCGGCCGGGCCACACGGTTTGCTCCACCCCCTTGGCCAGCACCTCGGGCGCAAAGCCTAGCTCTCGGCCGATGGTAACCGCCACGGCGAGGTTGGAGCCGACGAGGGCGACCCGCGGGTAGGCTAGGGGGGCGCCCGGGACCGGTTCTGGGCTCCCGAGCGGCACTTCTCGCGCACCAACCTGCGCGATTCTCTGCTCGGCGACGGCACGCGCGTCGGGGTGAAGCTTGCCCAGCACGACCGCCGAGCCGCTCTTGATGATGCCGGCCTTTTCGGTGGCAATCTTCGTGATGGAGTCGCCCAGCTCCTCCACGTGGTCGTAAGAAACGCGGGTGATGGCGGCGACCCGGGGCGGGGGGATGACGTTCGTCGCGTCCAGCCGACCACCGAGGCCGACCTCGATCACGGCGAGCTCCACGCGCGCGTCGCGGAAGGCGAGGAAGGCGGCGACGGTCGCAACCTCGAAGAAGGTCAGCTCCGGGCCCGCATCCATCACCTGGTTCAGGTAGTGAACGAGCTTGTCGTCCTCGATGGGAGCGCCGCCGATGTTGATGCGCTCGGCGAAGCGGCACAGGTGCGGTGACGTGTACACGCCGACGTTCTTGCCGGCGGCGCGCGCCATCGACCCGACGAAAGCGGTAACGGTTCCCTTACCGTTCGTGCCTGCGACGTGCACGGCCTGGAACGAGCGCTCCGGATTGCCGAGCTTGTCGCAGACGGCTTGCACCCGTTCGAGCCCGAGCTGCCGCCCGAGCAAGGCGAGGGCGTACAGCCGCTCGAGCGTAGCCTTCAGGTCGCTCAAGACGCCTCGACACCCAAGTGCTTGAGCAAGGTGCTCAGCTTCTGCTTCATCTCCGTGCGCGGCACGATAGCGTCCACCATACCGTGACTGAGGAGGAATTCAGACTGCTGAAAACCCTCGGGCAGCGTCTGCCGAATAGTGGCCTCAATCACGCGCCGGCCCGCGAACCCAACTTGAGCATTGGACTCTACGAGGTTGATATCGCCCAGGAATGCCGTGCTGGCCGCGACCCCACCGGTGGTCGGATCCAACAGCACGCTGATGTACGGCTTGCCGCTCCGGTCTCGGAAGCGCGCTAGCGCGGCCACTGACTTGGCCATCTGCATGAGGCTGAGGATGCCTTCCTGCATGCGAGCGCCGCCGGACGCATGCATCAACACGACGGGCAGGCCCATGTCGGCGGCGCGCTCGAACATCCGCGTCATGCGCTCGCCCACGACCGAGCCCATGCTGCCGCCCATGAAGGAGAAATCGAAGAAGCCCATCGCAACCGCGAGCCCGTGCAGCCTCCCGCGACCGACTTGAATGGCCTCACTCGCGCCGGTTTGCTTCTGCGCGCGGGCGACCCGCTCCGGGTAAGGCTTGTCGTCGACGAAACGCAGCGGATCAGCGGGCGCGATGTGCTCGTCCCAGAGTTCGAAGGCGCCGTCGTCGAGCAAGAGCGCCTTCCACTCGGCGACGCTCATACGGTGGTGGTGACCGCAGACGGGGCACACGTGAAAGCGTGCCGCGAATTCGGGCGCGGTGAGCACGTGGCCGCAGCCGGCGCATTTTTTGAAAATGCCGCGGCCGACGGAGCGCTTCTCCGCACTGTCAGTTTGGGTTGGATTGCGTTCGGGCAGTGCCACTGGAAACCGCGACTCTAGCAAAGAACGGCGGAGACTCGATCAGGCGCGGCGCTAGCGCAAGCGAAACGCCCTCCTTTTTTCCCCGAGCCCCCGTTCGCGATGGCGAGCGCCCCCGTTTGACGCGTGCTGCGCTGCGCCATTCGCGGCCGGAGGCGTCCGTTTGGACAAGGGCGGCCTGGCCTCAGGGTCGGGTCAGCAATTGCTTGAGGCTCGGGGATCCTTCGAGCCAACATCGCGCCATGAATCAGCCGACGCCGCCCGAGCTTCGCGCCCCGATGATCGGACGCGACCCGGAGCTCGCCGTGCTGCGCCGAGCGGCAAAGACTACCCTCGACAAAGGCGAGGTGCGCGCCGTCACCCTGGTGGGAGGCCCCGGCATCGGAAAAGCGCGCATCGTCGAAGAGCTCCTCGCCGGTTTCGGCGCGGAGTCGCCGAGCGTGTTTCGGGTGTTCCAAGCGCGCGTGCGACCACCAGCGCTCAGTCACGGGCTGATCGAGCGCCTGCTGCGAGCGCGGTTCGGCGTGCAGGACGGGGAAGATCGCGACACCTCCGTGGAGCGGGTGCGGAGCGAGGTCGCTACGGTGCTCGACGACCGACGGGTCGGCGACGTCTGCTTTTTGCTCGGCTCGCTGATGGGCATCGCATTTCCGGAGACACCGCTCACGCGAGTGTTGGCGGAGGACGCCGTGCAGGCCCGGGTCCTACGCCGGTCGGTGGTGAGAAACTTCTTCGAGACCGACTCGCTCCGCCGGCCGCTTTGCCTCGTCCTCGAGGATTTGCACGCCTCCGATGGCGACTCGCTGGAGCTCATCGGGCACGTGCTGGAGCATGGCCGCGGGCCGATCCTGCTGATTTGCCTGACGCGCGCGGAGCTGCTCAGCCGCTACGAGGGCTTTCGGGAGCTGGGTGGCGCCCGGCACGAGGTCCTGGAGCTGGGCCCAGTGCCCGCCGAGAGCGCCGGGCGCATCCTGCAGGAGCTGCTCGCGCCGTGTGAAGGCGGCGTGCCTCAGCGCCTCGTGGACGCGGCGCTCGGCATGTCTGGCGGCACCCCTGGGCTCATGGAAGCGATGGTGCGCGTATTCTTCGAGGCGGGAGTCCTCGCGGAGACACGCACCAGTAGCGGCCAACCGGGTCCGTGGCGGGTCGATTTGGACCGGCTGCAGAGCGCGCGGCTGCCGCTCACGGTGGAGGACGCGGTACTGGCCCGACTCTCGGCATTGTCGGCGCAAGAGCGGCGCGTGCTCGAGCACGCGGCGGCGGTTGGCAGCGTATTCTGGCTCGGCGCGCTGGTCGCCCTCGGCCGCATCGACGCGAAGGCCCCCGAATACTGGACCGATTCACCCGCCGAAGACGTGGCGCGAATTCGGCGTCTGCTCGCAGGCTTGGTAGAGCGTGACTACCTACTGCGCTTGCCGGACGCCGCGTTCTCCGACGAGGAAGAGTACATCTTCAAGCACAACCGCGAGCGCGAGAAGATCGCGGAGCTTACGACCACGGGCGCGCTCCGGCGCTACCACCAGACCATCGCCGACTTCCTTTCCCAAAAAGAAGCGGTCCGCAGCCAAGAGGAGTACCTGGCGGTGCTGGCGCGACACCTCGAGAGCGCTGGCTCTTTGACGCGGGCCGCCTTCACCTACTTGGAGGCAGGTAACGTCGCCCGCGAGCACTTTGCCGCGAAGAAAGCCCACGAATACTACCAAAAGGGCCTCTCGCTGCTCGGCAGCGACGACGCACGCCGGCGTATCGACGCGCTCCACAACTTGGGCGACGTCTGGCTCTTGCTGGGTCGCATCGACGAAGCCCTCGCCGCGTTCCGAGAGATGCTCGAGCTCTCGTTCCGGCTCGCTCTGCACGGCAAAGGCGGGGCCGCGCACAACCGGATGGGCCGCGTGTACCGCGACACGGGCTCGCTCGCGTTGGCGCAAGAGCACCTGGAGACCTCGCTGACGTTGTTCGAGCGCGCTGGCGATACGCGCGGTATCGCCAGCTGTCACGACGACATCGGCAAGCTGCTGTGGATGCGCGGCGAGTACGAGATGGCCCTGGAGGAGCTGCGGCGCGGCTTGGAGATGCGCAAGTCGCTCAGCGACGGCCGCTCCATCGCCCTCAGCCTCAACAACATCGGCCTGGTGTGGCGCGACCACGGACAAGAAGCGAAGGCGCGCGAAGCGCTGGAAGCTGCGCTCAAGATCCGCCGCGAGCTGTCCGATCCGCTCGGGATCGTCGAAAGCCTGAACGAGTTGGGGCAGCTCGCTCTCGATCAGGGCGAGCACGAAAAGGCGCTGGATCTGCTCGAGGAAGCCAAGGAATTGGCCCAGGACCTAGGCGACAACAACCGGATCGCGGTCGTGCTCGCGAACATGGGCGAAGCGCACCTCCGCACCCATGCCACCGAGAAAGCGATCGAGGTGCTGCTCCGCGCCGAGCAACTGTGCGACGACTTGGGCGACAAGCTCCACCTCGCCGACGTGAAGCGTGCGCTCGCCAAGGCGCACTTGGAGCGCGGGGACTTGAAGGCGGCGCGCGACAGTATCAAGCGATCAGTGGACCTGTTCGGTCAGGTCCGCAGCAAGCCGCACCTCGCGGTGGCCCTCCGGACCCTCGGCGAGGTGACGGGCGCGGGCGCGTGGGGCGACGGTCACGAAGTGAAGGCGGTCGACTACTTCATGCGGTCCATCGCCATCTGCAAAGAGATCGGCAACGAGCTCGAGGTCGCCAAGAGCTACCGCGCCTTCTCCGGCTATGTGGCAGGCTCGGCGCACTACCAAAGCATTCCGGAGATTCAGCGCGAGGCGCAGAAGCTCTCGCAGATGGCCGACGAAATCTTCGAACGGCATCGGATTCAGACCGGAACCATCCCCCAAGCCAGCACCCCGCCATGACCGCCACGCTCAAGCTCCGCCGCACCGGCGAGATCGTAGTCCCGCTCCCCGCCTACCAAACCCCTGGCTCCGCAGGTCTAGATCTGTGTGCCGCGCTCGCCGAGCCAGTGCACATTGGCCCCGGGGAACGACGCTTGATCCCGACGGGGCTGAGCTTCGAGCTGCCCGAAGGCTACGAAGCCCAAGTTCGTCCGCGCTCCGGTTTGGCGCTGAAGCACGGCATTTCGATCGTAAACTCGCCGGGCACCATCGATTCGGATTACCGTGGGGAAGTGGGCGTGGTCCTGATCAATCACGGTAAAGAGCCGTTCGTGGTGGAGCCGTTGTCGCGGATCGCGCAAGTCGTAGTCGCGCCGGTCGCTCAAGTACGAATCGAGCTGTCGGACGCGCTCACGGAAACGACGAGAGGAGCAGGCGGCTATGGGAGCACGGGAGGATAGCTATTCGGTGTGGGTGATCGCGCTGGCGCTCCTTGCGGGGTGTGGCGGCGCCGCCACGAGAAACGGCAGCGCCGCCGAAGAGGGCGGTACGGCTGGGTCGATGTCGGCCGGCAGCGGAGGAGCCGAAGGAGGCACTGCGGCGGGAGGAACGGCAGGCGGCGGCACGGGGGGCGGCGCGATGGGGGGGACTCCAGAATGGCTCGTCGACGTGGACCTGGACGACGCGTTCCCCTGGTTCATCCAGGATCACGACGGCGCCTACCGCACGGTTGAATCCGCAAGTCAGGGTTCCGTTCATGTCCGTCTCGAAGGCTCGCCCCTCGAGACGACCATTTCCACGCACAATCACCTCGAGGTCGTGCAGGTGGCACGAGGGGTCACTTTCCGCGCCAAGGCGAGTAAGCCTCTGGCCCTGTTCGTCAGCGTGAAAAGCTCGCTGGATTCCGACTACTTCGCGGCGCGCGAAGCGGGCAATGATTGGCCGGTTGCGGCCACGCCGGTCACGACCGATTGGACCACCTTCGAAGTCCCTTTCGCAGAGCTTGCGCCGCCGGAGACGCGAGACCCGACGGGGATGCCCGCTTTCACCATCGCTTTCATCGTCGAAGAAGAGAGCGGTCCCGCCGAGCTCTGGCTCGACGACGTGCATTTTTTCTAGGCCGAGATTCGCTGCAGGAACGCGCGAATCTCGGCGCGCACCGCCTCACGCTCGACGTCGCGCGTCAGGATGTGGCGCGACCGCTCGAACACGACCGTGCGCTTGTCCATCGTGCCGAGCCGGACCGCGACGCGGAATGCATTTTGAACCGGCGCGACCGCGTCCAGTGCGCCGTGCAAGAGCAGGGTCGGGGCGCGGACGCGGTGGAGCTGCTCGGACAACTCATGGCCCGCCTTCAGGAGGGAGAGGGCGGCGTGAATCGGCTGCGCGTTGTACGTGAGGTGCACCCCACGTTGCTCTTCGTCGCCCAGATCTGGTGCGGCTTTGCCCATCCAGAAGTCGGGTAAGCGCAACCTGCCGATGAGCTGCAGAGGGACCGACGGCCACGGGCTCCTCAGCCACATCGCGTTCGAGATGGCGACGACACCGGCCGTCGTCTCGGGATGATTTTTGGCAAGGTGGAAGGCGAGGAGGGCGCCCATCGACAACCCGGCCACGACGACGGGGCCACGACTCACGGCGGCGGCATAGTGCGATTCGGCGGCCGCCAGCCAGTCCGCGAACGTCGTGGCGGCGAGGTCCGAAACCCGGAGCCCATGACCGGGCAAGAGCGGCGCCTCGGCCGCGAGCCCCAGCTCTTGCGCGACGTCCACTACCAGCGCGACTTCTTGAGGAGTGCCGGTGAAGCCGTGAAAGGCCAGCACCGTCGGCGCACGGCCGCTCACGGAGAGCGCGTCCGCGACGCCTTCGCCCATCAGCGAGCCGCGGCGCCGCTTGGCCGACTTCATGCGTCGCCGCGCTTGATGCCGTACGCGCGGATTTTCTTGTGAAGGTTGGTGCGTTCCACGCCCAGCACCACCGCCGCCTTGGAAATGTTCCAGTCCAGCGCCTTCAGCGTGTCCACGATGTACGTGCGCTCCGCTCCTTCGCGAAATTCGCGCAGCGTGGGCTGGGTGCCGGGCACCTTGGGCAGGGGCGTCGTCAAGGACGTATGCAGCGCGTCGTCCGGCTCCGCCTCGTGCTCGTCCTCGAAGGGGCTGAGGTGGGGATCTTCGGGCAAGTCTGCGACCGTGATGACGTCGCTCGAGAGAATGGCGGCGCGCTCGACGACGTTCTTCAGCTCGCGCACGTTCCCCGGAAATTTGCGGCGCTGCAGCGCTTCGAACACGCCCGGATCGATCTTCTTCTCGCGCAGGCCGTTCTCTTGACAGAAGGAAGACACGAAGGCGGCCGCCAGCAACGGCACGTCCAAACGACGCTCGCGCAGGGCGGGCACGCGGATGGGAAAGACGTCCAGGCGAAAGAACAGATCTTCGCGAAAGCCGCCGCTCTGGACCTCCTTGCTCAGATCTTTGTTGGTCGCCGCCAGCACCCGCACGTCCACGTGGATGACATGCTCGGAGCCGACCCGCACCACTTCGCCGTTTTGCAGCGCGCGCAGCACCTTGGCCTGCGCGGTGAGATCCATGTCTCCGATCTCGTCCAAGAAGAGGGTGCCCCCGTGGGCCTGCTCGAAGAAGCCGCGCTTGCGGCCCTGAGCACCGGTGAACGAGCCGCGTTCGTGCCCGAAGAGCTCGCTCTCGATGAGCTCGCGCGGAATCGCCGCGCAGTTGACCTTGATGAACGGCGCGTCCTTGCGCGGGCTCAGCCGGTGGATGGCCCGGCTCACCAGCTCCTTGCCGGTCCCGGACTCGCCGGTGATGAGCACGCTCGCTTTGGTCGGCGCGACTTTGTCGATCTCTGCGAAAAGCTTCTGGATCGGCGCGCTCGTGCCGATCATCTCGTAACGCGCCTCCAGCTCGGCCCGCATCCGCTCCACGGTTCGGGACAGGCGGGCGGTGCGGATGGCGTTCTGCACGCTGACCAGCACTCGCTCACGAGACAGCGGCTTCTCGAAGAAGTCGCTCGCCCCGAGCTTGATCGCCAACACCGCGTCGTGCACCGTGGCGTGGCCGCTCACCACCACCACCGGAATGTGCTTGGTGGCTTCGTCCGCGCGCACCTTTTCGAGGGCCTGGAGTCCCGACATTCCCGGCAACTTCAAGTCGAAGATGGCAACGTCCACCGGCTGTTCCGGATCCGAAAGCACTTCCAGCGCGCGCTCGGCGCTGTCCGCTTCGAGCACTTTGAAGCCCTCACCCGTCAGCACCATCGACAACGTGCGTCGGATGTTCTTTTCGTCGTCGACGACCAACACCGACGGGACGGCTTCGGTGAGCGCGGACGACTCGGTCATGTCTTGTCGAGCTGGGCGAGGAAGTTCTTTGCCGGAACCGCGAAGGCGCTCTCCGGGTAATCCGTGAGCAGGCGGGTCAGCACCTCGCGCGCGTCCTTGCGACGCTTCTGCTTCATGTAAATTTCCCCGAGCAGAACCAGCGCCTCGGGCTCGAGCCCGGAGCTCTTCAGGTTCTTCAGGGCGTACTCGCAGCGCATGACGGCCGCATCGAACCGGCCTTGGTTCAGGTAAAAGCGTGCCACGTACAGCTCGTGTCGCGCGAGCAAGCCGAGCACCACGTCCAACATGTAGCGGAGCTCTTCCGCGTGCTCGGAGCGGGGGTAGTCCGAGAGGTAGTTGCGAAGCGTGTTCAGCGCGTCGTTCACCGACGCGAGGTCGCGCTCCTCCAGCGGAGGCAGCATGATCGACTGGCTGACGGACTCGTACTCGCCCTTCGCGACGCGGTACCGCGCGTACGGAACCTCCGGGTCGTTGGGGTGATCGTGGACGAACTCCTTGTACCCGCTGATCGCCTCCGCAAACTTGTCCTGCTGGAAAGAGGCGTCCGCCAGGCGCAGCTCCGCGAGCCGCGCGTACCGGCTGTAAGCGTATTTACGCTTCACCTCGTTCAGCAGCTCCGTCGCAAGCTGCCAGTTTTTGTCCTCGACCGCGGCCAGCGCCGCGTCGTAATCCCGCTTGGCGTTGTCCGTGTAGTCGAGCGCGGTCTCGGCCTCGCCCTCGGTGGAAGCGCAGCCGAAACCCAGCGCGGGGAGCGCGAGGCCGAGCGCGCAGAGCGTCCCGGAAAGGCCTCGGGAAAGGGCGCTCGAGCCCCTGTTTGGACGGCGCGCGGTCAGCGGCTTCATTTTTCCACCGCTGGGTAGCGTTCTATGCCACCGGCGGCAAGCGCTCCGAGCGCGTGTCCGGCCGAGGGCCCTTTTTGAACGAACTTTCTAGCCTGACGCAGAGAGCGGAGTAATGATTGCCGGCCCATGGCCGAGCCCGTTCCTATGACCCCCCTTGGCGCCCAAAAGCTCCGCGAGGAGCTCGCGCGTCTGAAAGAGGAGCGCCCGAAGATCTCGAGAGAAATCGGCGTTGCGCGGGAGCACGGCGATCTGAAAGAGAACGCGGAGTACCACGCCGCGAAGGATCGCCAGGGCATGGTCGAGGCGCAGATCAAGGACATCGAAGACAAGCTCGCCCGCGCCGAGGTGATCGATCCGACCAAGCTCAGCGGCGACCGCGTGCGCTTCGGAGCGACCCTAAACCTGACGAATTTGGACACGGACGAAGAGATCACCTACCAAATCGTCGGCGCTGACGAGGCCGACATCAACCTCGGCAAAATCTCCGTCTCCGCGCCCTTGGCCCGTGCGCTGATCGGCAAGTCCGTGGGTGACGAAGTGGTCGTGACGTTGCCGGCCGGCAAACGCCGCTACGAGATCGCCGAAATCGCCTTTAAATGAGCGTGCGCGCCGAAGGCGTCTCGCGTCCGAGCATTCACACCGGTCCCGCCGCCACGCTGAGCACGCTCGGTAAGCCGTTTGCGGCTTTGGTGGGGTCGGTCGCGAGCCTCGGGTTGCTTTTCATCGAGCTCCTCGCGGTGCTCACGTGGCGTAGCGCCGAAGTGTCGAGTGTTTGGGAGGCGCAGAGCGCCGTCGTGCTCCTGCTTCCTTCGTTCGTGA
Source organism: Polyangiaceae bacterium (assembly GCA_029266615.1). Lineage (GTDB taxonomy): Bacteria > Myxococcota_A > Polyangia > Polyangiales > Polyangiaceae > PMG-095. Next base: position 9,842 of record JAQSWN010000077.1, on the reverse strand, counting down.
CCTTCGCGGTGGTGGGCGGGGCCGCGGGGGGCCTGTCGCTGCACCTGCTGCTGCTGGCGGGGCGGTCGCGGCCACATCGGGTGATGCTTGGGCTACTGGTCGCGGTCGCGGTCGCGCTGGCTGCTTTCGGCGTCGGCGGGGGGCGGCACCTTTCGGCTCCCGGCGTGCGGCTCGGGTTCGCGCTAGCCGCTGCGGGCGCGGCCTGTGCAGCCGCCCTGCTGCTCGCGCCCATGCTTTCCGCGCGGCTCCGGCATAGTCCGCGAGCGTTCGCGCTGGGCGCCGGTTTGACCATCGTCGCCCTGGAGCTCGCGAATCGCTTCGTGCTGGTCCGGCTCTATCCGGCGTTTCACAGCGCGCTCTCGGGTGGCGCCCTGCTGCTCGCGCCGGCCGTACTGCTGCCGCTCGTCGCCGCCCGGCAGAGCCCGCGCTGGGGCGAGGCGCGCGTCGCGGTGGCCATCGCGCTCGGTCTGGGGTTGGTCGCCGCGCTCGGAGCGGTCGCGATCCGCCCCGCCGCCGAACGGCTGGCGCGCTTCGACAACCTCCGCCTGATCCTGCTCGAATCGGCGCCGCTTTCAGGCGAGGTCGTATCCCTGAGCGCCGCGTTCGCGCCGCCCGAGCCGCTCAGCGACCCGGACGGGGAGAGCTTGGAAGCGGCGACTACCGCGAGCCCCGGTGGGCTCAACTTCCAAGGTCGTGACGTGCTCCTCGTCACGGTCGACGCCCTTCGCGCCGATCACATCGGCGCGTACGGCTACGCGCGGAAGCTGACGCCTCACTTCGACGCGCTCGCGGCGCGGGGCACCACCTTCGAGCACGCGTACTGCCCGACGCCGCACACCTCGTATTCGGTGACGTCGCTGCTCACCGGCAAGTACCTTCGCCCGCTGCTGACGCAAGGAGCGGGTGAGGACTCGGACACCTGGGCCAAGCTGCTGCGCACCTACGGCTACCGCACCGCGGCGTTCTATCCCCCGGCCGTCTTCTTCATCGACCAAGCGCGTTTTTCGGCCTTTGAGCAGCGGTCGCTCGACTTCGAATACCGCTGGGTCGAGTTCGCGGAGGGCGAAAAGAGGCTCGCCCAAGTGCGCGACTACTTGGCCGCCGCCCCGCGGGAGCAGCCGCTGTTCGTTTGGGTGCACCTGTTCGGCCCCCATGAACCCTACGAAGCCCACCCGGAGCTCGGCCTCTCTCTCGGCGATCGCGACGTGGACCGCTACGACGCGGAGGTCGCGGCCGCCGACGCCACGTTCGGCGAGCTCTCCAAGCTGATGGAGCAGCGCCGGCCCGGCGCCGTCACCATCTTGAGCGCCGACCACGGCGAGGAATTTGGCGACCATGGCGGCCGCTACCACGGCAGCTCCGTGTACGAAGAGCAGGTGCGGGTGCCGCTCATCGTCGCCGGCCCCGGGGTGAAGACCCAGCGCGTCCCTGAGGTCGTCCAAACCATCGACCTGCTGCCGACGGTGCTGTCTGCGCTCGCAGTTCCGCGGCCCCCGCGGATCCGAGGACGAGATCTGAGCCCGCTCCTCGCTGGCACTCGGCCGCCGGGCCCGGGCATGGCTTTCGCGGAGACGGACGAGCAGGCGCTGTACGCCGAAGGCTCGCTGCGGCTGGTGTGCGCGCGTCGGCTCGGCGCCTGCAAGCTGTTCGACCTCGAGAAAGATCCGAAGCAAACCCGCGACGCCAGCGCTGACCACCCCGAAGCGCTGGCCCGGCTCCGCGGTAAGCAGCGCGAGCTCGCGGCGTCTCATGGCCGCTACGAGCAGTCGGGCCTACGCGCCGAAGGCAAGGGTTGGCCGGCCGCAATCTTGCGCGGGCAGGGCGGGGACGGGGACGCCGCCGAAGAGATCGCCAGCATGCTGGAGGACGCGGATTCGGCCATCCGTCGTAAAGCAGCCGAGCTGCTCTTCGAGTTACGCCGTAAGGAAACGAGCCCGGCGTTGCGGCTCGCGCTCGGCCGCGCGGAGGACGAGGACGTACGGCGCTACGCAGCCCTGGCGCTCACTCGCCTTGGCGAAGGCGCGCCGCTCACGGTGGAGCTCCTGCACAGCCCCGAGCTCAAGTTTCGGCGCTTGGCGGCGCTCGCACTGGGCGAAAGCGGCGACAAACGGGGGGAAGAGCTGCTCATCGCTTGGTGGCGCGACGCGCCGGCCCGCGACTTCCAACGCTCGCGGGAGCTCCTGGAGGTGCTGGGCGCGCTTCGCACCAAGGACGCGGTGGTGCCGCTCATGCAGTCGCTCTCGGACGTGAGGCTCCGGCCCTACGTCGCGCACACATTGGGCAAAATTCGCGACGAAGCCGCGGCCGGCGCGCTCCTCAGCGCGCTGAACGACGAGCGCATGCAGAGCACCCGGGTCGCGCTCGCCAGCGCCTTGGCTGACTTGGATGCTGGCCCGGCGCTGGCGACGCCCCTGGTGCGGTTCCTGGGCGTGCCGGATCCGCTTCCTGGAGGACTCCAGCTGGCAGAGCGCGCCAAGATCCTCGAGCATGTAGGCGGTCCGGTGGGGCGCGATGCGGTACGGCTGAAGCGGGACGAAAATCTCGGCGTGAAGCTGACCGTGACGATTCCGCCCGGCGGCAACGGCAAGGGCGTCCGCCTCTTGGCTCGGGTTCGCAACACCGGCACGGCGCCGGGCGCATTGCTCTTTTCCCGCGCGGCGGAGGGGGCCGCGGAGCCCAAGCGGGCAGGGAGCCTGACCCTGCCGAAGCTCCCGGTCATCGACGAATCACGGGCCCTGCGGCTCAGCGTCCCGCCGTCTGCGGAGCCACAGGAGCTTTCGGCTCGTCTGCCGGACAGCTTCGGCGCCAGAGCCGCGCTTCGAGCGAGCTTTTTGCTGTATGCGGAGCGCGGAATCGAGGTTGAGACGCTCGCTTTGGTACCGCTTTCGGACGAGCTGCCGCCACCGCCGCCCAAGCCTTGGCAGCCGCCTGCGACGCCGTGATTGGCCTGGGGCCGGTCGGTGGTATAGAGCGGCGCCGTGAGCGAACCGAAGGAAACCGAGTCGGGCACCGAAGCCCAAGCCGAAGGTCTGAGCGAGCCGCGTGAGGCCGAAGCGTCGAGCGACGACGCGGAGACCAGCAAGGCCGCGACGGAAGCCGAGGCAGACGAGGCGACCGAAGCCGCCGCCGAGGGGCGAGACGCCGCTGCGGGCGAGACGCCGAAGAAGAAAAAGAAGAAGGCGCGCGAGCAAGAGCCGGAGACGATCAAAGACCGTAACGCCCGCGTGCGCGCGGAAGCGGCCGAGAAGCGTCGCAGCAAGCGTGAGCGCGAGCAGGGCACCGCGCCGCGCCGCAACCTAGACGCGAGCGAGGTGATGGACGACGCGCTGGCGCGCTCCACGCACGCCGCCGCCGGCTTCCTCTCGAAGCACTTCAATAAAGTGCAGTGGGTGATCATGGCCGGCCTCGCCGGTTGGATCGCCTACGAGGTGTACGACTGGCGCCACGAGAAGAGCACCCAGAAGAACACGGAAGCGTTGTTCAAGGCGCTCTCCGCGGAAATGGGCAAGGTCGGCGCCGCGACCCCCGACCCCGCAGACGAGAACGGATTACCGGACGATGGCCGCCGCACCTTCGCGACGGACGAAGAGCGCCTGAAGGCCGCCAAGAACGAGTACGTGCTCGCGAGTAGCAGCACCGGCTCGGTCATCGCGGAGCTCGGCGTCGCCGGCACCGCTTACGATCTCGGGCAGTACAAGGAAGCTCAAGCCGCCTACGAAAAGGTGCAGCAGAGCTCGCTCTACGCCAAAGACAACGACGTCAAAGGCCGCACGCTGGAAGGCCTCGCCATGGCGCTCGAGGCGCAAAAGAACGACGACGCCGCGCTCAAGACCTTCCGTGAGCTCTCCAACATGGACAGCGCGAGCTTCGCCGCCCTCGGCCTGTACCACCAGGCCCGCATCCTGAAGACGCAGGGCAAGAACGAGGACGCGCTCAAGCTCCTGGACAAGGCCGGCGAGAAGCTCGCCACGCTGAAGGAGACGCCCGCCGTCATTCGCTACGTCGGACGCAACGTGCTCGAGCTCCTGGAGTCTTTGGACGCAAAGAAGGCGAAGGACCTCTCCGAAAAGCTCATCTCCACCGAGCAAAAGAAGCAGCAAGAGGCCGCGGCCAAGATGCCGCCCGGCATGCAGAACCTCTCGCCCGACATGCAGCGAAAGCTGCAAGAGATGATGGACAAGATGCAGAAAGAGGCGCCGCCAGCACCGACCGGCGACGCGCCGGCGGGCGATGCCGCGCCCATGCCTGGCCCGGTCCTGCCCGGCCCAGTTCAAGACGCTCCCGCGCCGGCTTCGTCGGGGGCTCCTTGAGGACCCGCGCCAGTGCGGCGCTAGGGCTCGTCGCGCTCGCCGGTGTGGCGTGCACCGCGCTGCGCTCGGGCGCGGATCCGGAGCTGCCGCTTTGGGTACACCGCGCCAGCGGCTCGATGGAAGTCACGTTCCGGCGCGGCGTCGTCTCCGAATCGCGCCGCGTCGGCGAGCCGTACGAGCGCGGGCAGGTGGAGATCGACCCGGCGCACGGGCGCATCTTCGTCGGCTCGTCGGACCAGGGCCTGTACGCGCTCCGCGCGGATGACGGGCAGAAGTTGTGGCGTTTCGAGACGCTCGGCTTCGTGCAGAGCGCACCTCTCTACGATCCGGGCGAGGACGTCGTCTATTTCGGCTCCAACGACGGCGCGCTCTACAAGTTGAACGCCAAGAACGGCCAGCTGCTGTGGCGCTTCATGACGAACGCCGAGGTCTCGCGCCGACCGGTACTGGACGGCGGCATCCTGTTCGCGGCGAACGCGAACGACACCGTGCTCGCCATCGAGCCTGCCACCGGCAAGCTGCTCTGGCACCAACACCGCACGCCCGCCGCCGGTATGGAAGTCGCGGGCCACTCCGGCGTCGCCGTCTCGCACGGCAAGGTTTACGTCGGCTTCAGCGACGGCGTCGTTACCGCCTTCGACGAGAAAACCGGCGCCGAGCGCTGGCAACCGGTAGATCTAGCGGCCGAAGCCGAACAGACTCTCGGCCAGGTTCCGGACCAGTTGGACGTCGACTCGACCCCCATCCCGGACACGCTGCCTTCCGGTCCGGTGGTGTACGCCGGAAACTACGCCGCCGGCGTTTACGCTCTCGACGCCGAGACCGGCACGCAGGTTTGGAGCAACCCGGGCGTCTTCGGCGTGACGGATATCGCGCTCTTCGACCAGCCTGCGCACCAGCGGCGGGACGGGCGTCCCGAGCCGGAGCGTCGCGTGCTGCTCGCCGCCAGTGGCACCACAGGTCTCTGGGGCCTGGATCCGCAAACCGGAGCCGAGCTGTGGCGGCGCTCGCTACCGGGAACGGCCATCTCGCATCCGGTCGTCGTTTCCGGGGTGCTGCTCGTGTCCGCTTCGCGGCTGGGCGTCTTCTTGATCAATCCGCTGGGCGGGGAGCTCATCGACGGCATCCACCTGGCAGACGGCTCTAGCATGACGCCCGCGGCTTACGGCTCGCGCGCCTACGTCATGACCAACGGCGGTCAGCTCCTCGGCCTCCACGTCACGCCGCCGATCTAAGTGGCGAGCACACGGGACCTCCGGTCCCGCTACACTTATTGAAGCAGCGCCGTGCTCGGGCGGCGGTCTGGCGGCAGCGCCGTGCTCGGGCGCTCGGTTGTTTGGCGTGTGCCGCGCAGCCACCCCGGCGCTCCGAGTTAACATAATGTATCTTATGCGCTCCACGAGCTAGGCGGCCAAGGGGGATTCTTCGCGAATATTGGCGATTATCCAGCGCAACCCGGCCAGCCCATGCGCGCGCCCGCCATCAGAGTCGTGTCGCCCGCCGCCTTGGCACGTCTCGGCACAAGTGAAAGCCCGCTGCTGTAGCCCAATCCCGCCGCAAAGAAGCGCGACTCCCGCTGGCGCAGCACGTGCTGAGCCCCACGGCATGGGAATAAAACGATTCGGGGTCCTGGCCGGCGGCGCCTTGCTCATCAGCTCCGGCCTGGCGGCCACCGGCTGTAACGAGTCCGACTCAGCCACCGGGCCGGACGGGGCTGGCGGGGACTCGCGCGGCGGCACAGGCTTGGCGGCCGGTGAGAGCGGCGGCGGCGCAACCCCGCTTGGAGGCGGTGGCAACGACGGGAGCCCCCCGCCGCTCGCGCTGCCCTCGGCCGCCTTCGCCATCGATGGCTTCGGCGATTGGGACGACTGCGAGTCCGACCTCGACCCTGACCCGTGCAACATGGGGCCGTGGGTGCTCGGCTTGCGGGAAACCGAGGACGGCGTGCTGGAGGGCGCTCTGGTCTCGCTCGACCCTACGTCGTCCCATCGCCCCGCCGCCTCCGCGGTGCGCCTGGTGCGCGAAGACGGCGACACGTTCGTGCCCGCCGGATCCGACCCCAGCATCGTGATCAAGCGCTATCGCCCCGACTACGAAACCTTCCCTACCGCCTGCTTGACGAAGGAGAGCAAGCTGACCCTGCTGGACGACGACGACGACGGTGTCGCCGACCGCGTCCAGCTGAGCGGACGGTACTTTTCTCAGGGTGAGCGCGGCGGTTCCTACGACTCGAGCTGTGACAGTCGCCAGGATTTTGCACGCCCGCTTGCGGCTGTGGGACGGGCCATCGAGGAGCCCGTGGTACTTCAGCCGCACGGCGACGCGCTCCATCCGCGGCTGGCACTGGAGAACGGCTTTCTGCTCCAAGGCGGCGCGGCGCTCGAGCAGCCCAGTGCCGTCGACGCAACGCCGCTCGAAGCTGGCGGCCTCATCTACGGCTTCGAAGCCGCTTCCACGCTCACACCGGGCGCGATGGTGAGCTGGCGAGTCGACGCCGAGAGCTACCTTGGCGTCGCCCCGCAAGCGCCTTCGGTCGACCTTCAGGTCGAGGATTGGCTCACGCTCGACGACGCAAGCTTCGAGGCGTTCGAGGCCGACGAGGTGTGGCCGGATGGGCGCGACGCGCGGATCCGCTCCTCGATCGATTTGGGTCGAGTCGCGGACGGCGCGTTGCCCGCCATTGCTGGGGAGCATTCGTTCGAGCTGGCTCGCGGCGGGTCGTACGCCCGGATGAGGCTCGCTCGAGCGAACGGAGCCACCACGCTGAGTTTCTTGGCTGCCTCGGACATTGAGCCCGCGTCTGCGGTCGACAACGTACCGGTCGAGGTCGAGGTGGGCGTCATCGGCCAGGAGCTCGCGCCGGCCCCGCTGCGGGAGCTAACGCGCGAGCCAGCGGACTGCGCCATCTACGCTGACTTTTGCGCGGCGGCAGGTGCTGGTGTGCTCTACCGCTACACGGTGGAGCTCGACGACGCCGAAGGCGACCTGCTGGTAACCATCCACAATGCGGGCCTCGATTTCGGCGTCTCGCCGAAGGCCGTCTGGTTGGACGAGCTGAAGCTCGAGCCCTAAAGCACGTACTGGTCGCCGATGGCTGTGACCGCCAGGTTCACCCCCTTGAGCCTGGCGCACTCCTGCTCGACCTCGCGCTGGAAGGCGGGCTTGATGTGGTAGAGCAACGTGGGCAGGTCCTTCGGCCGGCGCAGCTTCTTCAAGTCCTTGAGCAGCGTGCGCGGCGTGTGGTGACCGCTCACGGTGGCCAGCTTCTGCTCCCGATCCGGGAAGCTCACCTCCACGAGCAACGCCTTCAGGTCCGGCTCCGCGTTCAGCAGCTCCCACAGTCGGTCCGTCGGCCCGGTGTCCCCGCTATACGCGATCGCGGCGTCTGCGCCGCGTACGATGAAGCCGGAAGCGTCGATGGTGTGGCTGACGCTCACGGCCCGAACCTGGTAGCCGGCCAACTCCACCGGCTGCTCGGGCTTGAGCTCTTGGAACCGAATCGTCGGGCGCCGCGCCTTGGTGGCGATGACCGAGAAGTCCGGCCACAGCTTGCCGTTGAAGAAGTGCTTCTTCAGCACCTGGATGGTGTCCTTGGTGGCGGCGACGATGAGCGGCTCGCAGTCGACCTGGCAGCGGTTGTCGGCGATGGTAGCGAGGTCCCGCACGTGGTCGAGGTGGGCGTGGCTGATGATGGCCGCCTGCAGCCGGTACTGCGCCCTCAGGTCCAGCCCGCTGGTCAGCGACCCCGCGTCGATGGCCAGCCGCTCGTCCACCACGAAGGCGCTGGTGCGATGCTTGGGTGTCTCACCGCCGTGGCAGCCGACTACTCGGAGCTCCATCCATTCCTTGGCGCGGCACCGGGCATTGAAGTACCAACATAGCCGGTTCGGCTCGTTTCCGCCAAAAGCGGGCGTCTTGAACGAAAACGTTTCAAACTGCTTGCACTCGATCACTTTTGAGGATAGTTAGCCCCCGCCCTCGCCACTCCCCCGGGGCTTGCCAAACCACAGGAACGCAGCTAACCCCGGAACATAATTGGGAGATCGTCTAACGGCAGGACGCAAGATTCTGGCTCTTGCTATCTAGGTTCGAATCCTAGTCTCCCAGCAAAATCTTACGTTACATAGCGAGCCTCGTTTTTGCTCGCAGCGGCTCCATCGTCTAGCGGTTAGGACACTGGCCTCTCACGCCGGTAACGCGAGTTCGATTCTCGCTGGAGTCACCCTTAAGGCCCCGCAAATCTACCAAGTTTTGCGGGGCTTCTTTTTTCCGGGTGCCCGAGCCCCGGCCGGGTCGATGCTAACTTGGTCGCAATGACCTCGGCCCGTCGACTGCACTACAGCTACGACGAGTACCTCACCGCGCTCGAGCTGAGCGTCGTCAAGCTCGAGTACTGCGATGGCGAGATGTACGAGATGGGCGGCGGGACGCCGGCGCACGCCGACCTGGCTGCCTCGATGGTGCGCTCGCTCGGCAACGCTCTGCTCGGTCGTTGTCGCGTCTCGTCGTCCGACCTCAAAGTTCGCATCGAAGCAACGGATCTGTCGACCTTCCCTGATGTCACGGTCGTGTGCGGCGAGCGACGGACCGCGGGCATCGACAAGAACGCTGTCGTCAATCCCTCTCTCTTGGTCGAGGTGACCAGCAGCTCGACAGAAGACTACGACCGCGGGGAGAAGCTGAACCACTACAAGCAATGCCCGAGCTTGCAGGCAGTGCTGTTCGTCTCGCACCGGCGGCCGCAGATTTCGGCGGTGTCCCGAACTGCCGCGGGCTGGGAGCAGCGCGAATACCGTCTCGGCGAGCACGTCATGCTGGAGGGTTTGGCCCTGACTCTTGCCGTGGACGAAATCTACGCTGGGGTTGTGCTCGAGGGCACCTGAACCCTAGGCAAAGGCTAGGCGGCGACCAACTGCAAGCGTCCTAGGACAACTACGAGCCTTTACTTTGCTGCGCGCCCCTGGCTGCAACCGTGCGTGAGCGCGGCCAGGAATAAGACGTTTATGCCCGTGATTTCGGGAAGTTTTGGCTTCGCTTCCCGGCCAGCCGGGATAACATGCAGGATCAATGAGAGTCATCACGCCCCGCGCGACCCCGATGGTGAGAGCGCCGCTCCCCAGCGTTCCGCCGGTGGAGGAACAACGGCCGCCTCTGTTGCGCGCGCCTGTGAGTATCATCAGCCCCATCAGCGAGCTGGAGCTGCGCGAGGGGTCCATTCTCATCGGCCGATTGCCGGAATGCGACATCATGATCGATGGCGGCCTGGTGTCGCGCATGCACGCGCGCTTGAGCGTCCGTGACGAGTCGGTCGTGCTCGAAGACTTGCACAGCACGAATGGCATTTACGTGAACGGAACGCGCATCACGCATAGCGTGCTCCTCCGCGAAGGTGACCGCCTGCTGATCGGAACGACGGAGATTTCTCTGTTCGAAGCGCGCCCCAACGCGAGGGTCGCTCCCCTGCGTCCGCGGCGGGAGGAACCGCAGGCTGCGGTGTCGGACGCCCCCATTTTGCCGCCGCCCAGCTTGCGG
>JAQSWN010000307.1 GCA_029266615.1 Polyangiaceae bacterium | reverse complement strand
ACAAACAACTCCTCACAGAGACAGCTGAACTCTCGAGCGAAGGCTGGCGGTACAACCTGCTTCCAGTTCTTGACTTCCTCCAACGGAACCACCGCCGCGTCCGCAGCAGGCGTCGCGAAGGGCATAGGCGTCTCGAGCGTCTTCACCGCGAGAAACGGTTCGGGCGAAGGGCGGCGCCGCGGCTGTCGCGCAACGGCCGGCGCATCCGAAAACGGTGCGGGTGCAGGCCATGTCCCGCTCCGGCAGTACGCGGCATTAGTCTCGCTCATCCTCGCCCCCCAAATCGCACCAGCATCTGATCGCGCGGCACTAGCCTTAGAAATGCGGCGTTTATTCGCTCGTTGAGAGCATCGAAGGTCGCGTCAAAACTGTCGTCCGATAGAGGTCCTTGGACCCGGATCTCTAGCCGAATCAGCGCCCGTTTTTCCCCATCCTGCTCGCGCCCTGACTGGACCTTGATCATCGTGGTCCAGTCGCGCTGATCGATCAGCTGGACGTTCACTTCGGGTGTGCGCGCATCGATCGCAGTGTCCATGCCCTTCAGGATTGGCAGCACCGCCGTGAGGTCATTAAAGTCCTTCCAGTGCTCGCCGTACATTAGCGTATTGATCTTTGAGAGATCTGCTTGAACGAGCGTCGGACGTTCACGAGCAGCGCGTTCACAGAACTCACTGAAGCGAGCAAACTCCTCACTGAGAAGCGAAGCGATGCCTCGACTACCCGGTGTGTTGTGAAATCGGGGATAGCGCTGCGATCGTGCCGCGCGCCAGTTCAGGTAGAAGCGATCGCGTTGTAGCTGGACGATGTATTCCTCGGACTCCGAGATCATCCAACTGCGAAGCGGCGGAAGACCCATCTCGATGGTCGTGTCGACGCTATCAAGGACAGCCGGGAGCAACCTTCGCTCTGGAAAATCAGCTCTACGTTCCGCCCAATAGGCGCCGAGGGACAACCCGTCCAACTCGTCGAGCGGCGCGAAGAACGCGCCACAAACCACCTCGGCAACGGGTGGCTTGCTCATCTCAGGGAGGAACTGAACAGGCATAGGTGAACGACCGTACAGCACCTTATATACGGGCGGATATTCCCGAGGAAAGAGACCTGGTGCGGATTTTTATGGATAGCCACCGGCTGTTTGAGCCTCAACCCTTGCGCGCTTACGTAACTTCTGCAACGCAAACTGCGGTTTTACATGGGCAAATCGCCAACCGCGCATCGTTCTAGGCATTTTGTGAGGACGCGCCATTCAGTGGCAACCCACCTCACGGAGACCTGCGCGAATCGTCAGGTACCGCCGCCGGAAAGCAATCGCGTCCATCGCAAGTTCGCCCCCGTCCGAGTTGCTACACAGCCGCTACACCGCCCCCGTCCGCTTCGCCGTTCGAGCCGAATTTCCCTGCGAAGCTCCCCTCGGCTCCGGGATTGAAAATCCTCGTGTCGGCGGTTCAATTCCGTCCCGGGACACTAATTGAGGGGTGATGACGGGGCGATCAGCAGTCTGGTCGCCCGCCTCACCCCTACGCAGCTCGGGTATCGCGACGTCGAGCGCCGAGCTCAAGCTCCGTCGCTGAACCAGCCGCGCTGCGGTACCGGCTGATCATCTGGCCCGTGCGGTGCCCGGTCGGGTCGGCCACCCAGGTCTCGGTCTTTCCGTTAGCCAGGGAGAGCGTCGCGAAGGTCGCCCGCAGGTCGTGCACCGGGAGCTTCCGACGGTTGGTCCCGCATTGTGCAGCGCGGTGCGAGTCGCGCCGGCGGCGAGCAGCGCAGCCCGGACCCCGGGTCGTGGCCATCGAGAACATCGAGAACAGGCTCGCTACGACGACCGGGATACTTACGACGACGAGCGCGATCGCTACGAGCTCGCGCGGCTCAAGGCCGACAAGCCCATGCGCGTGCCGGCCGGCATCGGTGACGAGCTGCAGGCAGCGTACAAGCGCTTCCTCGCCAGTCGCGCCACGTGACACGCTGAGCGCGCTTGCTTCGCCGGACGACTCGGCACCCGTCCGGCCACCCAAAGACGCAAGGGCGGTGGCAAAGCGCTCGACGCCGGGCGTCTGCCAGTTCTTTGGAGGCGCTGCCAATGAGCTGTCCATCGACCGAACGCGGCGCCTCTCGGGGGCCACTCGTGGGGTGATGAGCTTCGAAGCGCTGAGCTTTCGCGGAGAACGTGCGCGAGACCCGCGGATCGCGAATCCGGTGGCGATCGAACCGGCGAGAACCGGAGCCACAATCCAGTGCTCGCGCTTCCGGGCGCGGGCGTGCCGGTGCGCCGCGCGAGTCATTCTGCACCTCGGCCTCGATGGCTCGGAGCAGCGGGCCACCCTGCCCCCATGTGCTGGCCGCTTGCTCGTCGGCGAAGCCTTGCTGCGGCGGGTGGCACACGGCGCGGGCCGCGGTGCTTGGCCCACTTGGCCTCGTTGGCTAGCCAGGTCGAGAAGCGCCCGTTCCAACTGACCGCGGTCTTGCCGTCGCAGTTGCCACGGAAAGCATCCGCCGTGAGCTCGAGATCGATCCCGCGCTGCTTCGCGTAGGCCTCGTGCGCTTCGCTGGGCTTCCAGTCTGCCGGCAGAGGCGTCCCGACGGCCTTGGCCTTCTTGGGTTTCGCCTTCGCGCGAGGCTGCTGGGCTGACCTTCGAGGACGTGGATCTCAAGCGCGGGAGCCTCACGCTCAACGAGAACAAGACCGACGATCCGCGCGCGTGTGCGCTCGACCCTGGACTCGAGAAGCTGAGCTCTGGCGCCGCGGTTGGTGCGGTGATGGAAACTGGTTTTCGCGCCAATGCATGCGGACGTTCAGATGCCCCCGAGAGGTCACTAAGCGTGGGTAGCTGTGTTTTCGCGAGTCCAAACCCGTAGAGCTAGCCGCGAGCGTCGTCTCACTTCCTGGCGCGCTTGAACCAAGAGTACGAGCTGCCGTGATGCAGCACGCTTCCGCACATCTCCCAAGCCTCACCTCCAAGCTTGTTGGCCTGGGCGATAACGTCCGCATCGTCACCCTTTAGCTTCACGGCTACGTATTCCCACTTCGCCAGCGTCGCGGCCTGCTCGGCGCTCGCCTTGGGCACCATGAGCTGACTGGACGCACCGCCCACGGCACACCCCGCCAGGAACACGGCCGCAACGCCTACCGATCTTTTGGTCATGACCCACACCTCTAGCCGGCTTGGTTGGCGGTGTCGCGGTGACTCTGGTGAGTCACCAGGAGCCTAAGGTAGAGACTACTTAGAATAAGTCAGCTGTCCGTAACCCTTTTGGTGGCTCACCAGAGTCATCACGCCGCGAGCGACACCACCCTCCAGAGGTGGCCGTCCTTATTCTTCCCTGGGCTCTGAAGAGCAAGCGTCCCAAGCACGCGGTCCTTGATAAGCCTCAGCTTGTCACCCACTCGCCGAGGCTTGAGCTCGCTCGGGTCGTCCACTTCGCAGAGCGTAACTGGGGCGTGACTCAACGTCTTGAACGCCTCTGTGGGCTGGCTTTGCGCCATCGCACCAAGGGCGGCAAGCCTGCACTCCAATGCTCTGCGTGCGAGGTCCACCGTAAACTCGGCGTTGTTGCCGGTGAGCAGAAAACAGGGTTACACGTCCGCGCTAAAGTCCTCGCTGCCGCGAGCTTTCGATCCGCGTAGCGCGCGCTGGTCAGCACTGCCTCAAACGCGCCGCTTTCCACCTTGCCCCGCAGTTGTGTGCACTTTCCGAATCGAGCAGGAGACCGGAACCTCCGAAACTCGACGAGGTCGCAGCTGCGCTGCGCAAACCCGGTTCTGTCTCCTCAGCACCCGTGTTGGTTGTGACGCCTCGTCTCCGCAATCGACGTACGCGCACGGTAAGCGCGCATTTAGATCTTGACGCTTCGCGCGCCGTCGTTCAGAGTGGATGCTTCAATGCTCGATTGTTCAAGACTCCACCTAACAGGGCAGCCCGTTCCGGCCGCAATGTATTGGTCCGTCTTGAATAGCGGTACGGAGCATTTGATGTAGGGCGTGTTCTCCACCTTGGTACGTGGGGAAACCCGCCCGAATCGCGAGATTCCGGCGGGTTTTCTGCATTTCTGGTCTCGGGGTTCGTCCTCGGAAGGCGACTTGCGCTGTAAACGCGGGGCCACTGGCTAGCTGGTTCAACTCCAGACGGGACCACCAAGACAATGAGTATCGAAAGGACCGATCGGGAATTGAAACGCACGTCTTCCGTGTAAGTGCGGAGTCGTGGCGTAACTGGCAGCGCACCAGACTTTTAATCTGGGAGGTCCGGGATCATTGCCCGGCGACTCTACTGCGCGTGTGTAGCACAGAGGCAGTACAATCGGCTCTTGGTCGATCGGCTTGCGCTCAGCCTGCGCGCGACGTCGCCGCAGCACTTGCGCGCGCTGTCTCAACGCACGCATCGACCGCCAACGCGGTCATTGATTCGGGATCGTCTAGCGGCAGGACCCTGCTCTCTGAAGGCAGTGAGGTTGGTTCGAATCCAGCTCCCGGAACCCCAAGGCGCAACTGCGCCTGCTCTCTGACAATCGACGAAAGCACGACGTGACGGCGCGCGCAGCGCGTGGCGGTCTCTCGTGGTGATGGAGCGGGCGGCCACTAACCGCCCGCAGTCTATTCCGAGGTGGCCGAACGGCGAAGGCACGCGGCTGTTAACCGCGCACGGGAAACCTCACAGTTGGTTCGACTCCAACCCTCGGAGCCATGCTGATCCGTCTGGCGAGCAACAGTCCCTCGTAGCGACAGTTGGCCGGTTCGATTCCGGCGGTCAGCTCCCAGGCGCTTCTTCTGCTGGTGCGGTGGCGAGATTTTCACCCTCGCTCGGGCGGGTTCGATCCCCGCAAGCGTCACTCCCGGAAGGGCAACCGGGCATCAAATGCCGTGTGGGGTCGTTAGCTGCTCGGGTGAAAGCCCCGCGCCGAAGACGCGGAGAGCTCGCATCGAAACCGAGATGACCCACCGAGGACAAGTTGCGAGGTGTGACACTGGTTTTGGGCACCAGACCTAGCCGGGTTCGACTCCCGGGTCCTCGACTGTGACGTGAGGGAGCAAGTTGAACCCGGCTGACTGTGAATCAGCCTCCGACGGGAGCATTACCCGTACGTCACCCCACGCTCTTGCCCGCGGATCGGGCGCGCTGCCTCCTAAGCAGAAGCGTCGCGCGTTCGACTCGCGCCAGGAGCACGAGAGGCTTGCCGCGCCTCCCTAGCGTTCGCGACAGCGAGCTCGAAGGTGCCGTCGCAGGACGGCGAACAAGGCGGCAGCTGCTTGCTGATGCGACTGGTGTCGCAGCTCCCCTGTCTAAGGCAGTGAGGCTCGGTTCGATTCCGGCAGGGAGCGCCAATAGGTCCGCGCGAAGGGTCGCAACGAAGCCTCCAAAACTTCGGAACTAGGTTCGAATCCTAGCGGGCCTGCTACGGGGATGTCCATCGGGACCGGGCCCTGCTTTGCAAGCAGGCGCATGAGGGTTTAACTCCCTACTTCTCCACCAGCTGCCAGGAGCTGCTCAATCACTGGCCGAGCTGCCGTTTTGCTCGAGTGCTAGCTACGAAAAACGGAACTGCCCGCGTGCGCTGGCGCGCGTCAGCCCTTGGTAGGGGCTGCCTTCCGGTTCGACTCCGGACACGGGCTCGGGGCCCTCATCTCGGTCTAGCCACCGAGAGGCTCGAGCGATGCGCGTGAGCTTCGTGCTCGCGTGCGTCGCTCGGGCTTCGGTGGAAAGCGCACGGGGCCCGTGACTCGCGAGCGTAGTGTTCAACGGCAGCACCGCGGTCTTCCAAGCCGCTCGTACCGGTTCGAGTCCGGTCGCTCGCACAACGCGCCCTTGGTTCAGTGGCTTGAACGCGAGCTTGCCAAGCTCGAGACGCCGGTTCGATCCCGGCAGGGCGCACCACGATGGGCAGCACGGGACGTGCTGAGCTCGCTGCAACGAGCAACGGGTGGGTTCGAGTCCCGCGCCCATCTCCACGCACCAGCCGAGGGATCGGAGCAGCGCCTTCTAAGCGCCGCGTGGAAGGCTCGACTCCTTCCTGGTGCACCACGTCGGGCTCTTCTAGCAGGCCCAGGAATCTCGGCCCTCAACCGAGCAACAGGGGCTCGACTCCCCTGCCCGACGCCACGTCCTTGCCGGCGGAAAGCGGCGCGAAAGCGGGCGCGTTCAATTCGTGTCGGTAACACCAGACGCTAGAGTGGCGGAATCGGCAGACGCAGCGGGCTCAAACCCCGCCGCGCCTAACGGCCCATGAGGGTTCGACTCCCGCCTCTCGCACAGAACACGGAGCCGCAAAATGAAGACGCTTCTGCTTTCCGCCAACTTTTTCCCCCTACGAGTGATTTCCTGGGAGCGCGCGCTCAAGATGCGCTTCGAGGAGACGGCCGACGTCGTCGCGGAGTACTCGCACGCAATCAGCTCGTCTTCCGTGACTTGGAAGGTTCCGGCCGTCGTGCGCGAGCGGCGCGTCGCGAAGGTGAGGCACGTGATCCGCTTCTCGCGGACGAACGTCTACCTACGCGACGGCTACCGCTGCCAGTACTGCGACGGCGAGTTTCGTGCAGCCGCTGATGGTCGCCGCTACTGGCGCTTTACGCTCGCGTGCGCCTTCGGCGATTGATCCACGCGGTGAGCCCGAGGAGTAGCGCCACGCCTGCTCCCGATGAGCTGGGTGCGCCGCCCGGCACGGCGCAGCCGCAGCCGTCGTCCTCGGTCTTGGCTTCGCCTTCAGTGGGTGTTGCGCCGCCCGCGCCGCCTTCGGTGGGAGCTGGGGGTGCGCCGCCTTCGCCGCCCGCGCCGCCTCCGCCCGCCGCTGCGGCGGCGACGGTGAAGGAGACTGGCTCCGACGACGCGGTTTCGCCGGGCCCGTCCGTGGCGCTTACGGAGAAAGCGACTTCGGCGCCCGCGGGTTGAGCGGGAATGACGGCACGGAATAGGTCGCCGCCGATGAACGTCGCGGGGACGGTATCTTCCTCGGCTTCCCCGACGGCGTAAGTGAGCGTGACGTCGTGCACGTGCTCGCCGGTTTCGCTCGTGTAGGCGTCCGTTACTGCGAAGCGCACGATGATGTCCTCGCCCGCGACGGCGGACGGCGTCTCGATCGCGCGGAACTTGGGTGGGGTCGTGTCCGCGACCGAGTCCCCCGCCCCGAGATAGATGCGGTCGATATGCGCGTTCAGAATGCCGAAGAAGCCCGTCTCCCCTTGGCCGGTGACGACGTCCAGCTTGCCGTCACCGTCCACGTCGGCCACGTCGATGCCGAGGGTTGGGTCTTCGATCGCCGGAAAAGCGCCTTCGACGTACGCGAACTTGGCGGCGCCGTCGTTGAGCAGCAGTTTTTCACCCGGATTGGTGAGCGAGGCGACGAGCAAGTCGTAGTGGCCGTCTCCGTTGACGTCGGCGCATTTCACGGCGTTGTCGTCCGCGTAGGGCTCACCGCTGATGGTGGCGGCGGTGACGTCTTCGAAGTGGCCCTCGCCGTCGTTGTTGAGGACCTGCGTCAAGTTCAGGAACGGCTCCACCTCGTCCTGACCGCCCGCGTTGTCCAGGAGCAAGTCCAGGTCGCCGTCTTCGTCGTAGTCGCAGGCTTCGACGTTGTAGGTGTAGGGCCCCTTCTTTTCCGGATAGCTACCCTCGGTGGCTTCCGTGAATTGGGCGGCGCCGTCGTTGAGGAAGATGCGGCTCAAGCCGTTACGGTGATTGACCAAGATGTCCATGTCGAAGTCGCCGTCCACGTCCGCGAGGTCCAGGTCGATGGGGGTGCGGCCGACCATGGGGTCCACCTGCAGGGGGACGTAGTCTTCGTCCCCAGCGGTGAAGGTTCCGGCGCCGTCGTTCATGTAGATGAGCGTGTCACCGGGGGAGCCGAGCGGCGCCGCTCCCCAGTCGCCCACCACGAGATCTAAGTCTCCGTCTCCGTCCAGATCGCCGAAATGAGCGGAGCCGGCGTTGGACCAGGTGAACGGCGGCAAGCGAGCGTCCGCCTGGTCCTCGAACACAGCGGGCGCGGTTTGAATGAAGAGCTGGTCCGCGTCGGCGCCGTAGCCGCCGGGAAGGTAGAGGTCCTTGTCCCCGTCCCCGTCCACGTCCGCGATCGCTACCTGACGGAGCCGGGACTTGGTGCCGCCGAGTAAGCTCATGCTGGCGTCGGTGTACAGGCCCTCACCGTCGTTCACGTAGACGGACGTTTCTTCCGCGACGTCGCGAACGTAATAGCCGCCGCCGTTCGCCATCACGATGTCTAAATCTCGGTCTGCGTCGAGATCCGAGAGGACCAAGAAGTTGGTGTAGCAGCCCAGGCGCTTGGCCGGCAGGTCCGGGTCGTCCTCGGTAGCCTCCACGACGCAGCCGGGTGCGGGGAACTTCAGCTCGGTTTGGTCTTCGAAGAACGACTGGGCCAGCGCCGCGCGAGGCAAGAGCGCCAAAACGGACAGCGCGACCGCACCGATGGCGACGCGCGGCAACACACGCCGCCGAGTACCCAAGAAATGAGGAGAGCTCGTCATGGTTTCAACTCGCAGAAGGTTGAAGAAATAGTCGCGCGCTACCGCGGTCGTCACGCGCCGCGCGAAGAGAGCGCCGCGCTGACGGGTGCGCCCAATCGCCCGTAAATATCGCCAAGCCCAAGCGCCAGCCGCTAAGGTCTTGACGCTCGAGCTTCTAACTTCGGACAGTGATGTATCGCGCCAAGCGCAGAACGGTCAAGCCAGCAAACAACTATTCTCACCAATACTCACAAATGAGACATGCACCGTGGCACGCAACATTCTGGGAACCAAATCGAATACGAGTGGGCAACCTAACGAATGAAACCGTCGCCAAACAAATGAGACCGCACGCCGGAAACATCTACTGCAACGCGGGACACACGGCGCCCCATCACTCCGCGACATTGGGGGGGCGCATCCGCGCAGCCGGATGGGCTTCTCGGAGGGCCGCCAACAACGCGCGAGGCGCTAGCGGCGGCGCGCTTCTCGGCGCCCGCTGACAAGGCGGAGCCAGGTGCCGAAGGTCCGCCGGAGGTCGTTGGGGCTCACCGCTGGGATGCCGGCGCCGCTCGCAGGCCGGGTCGCGCGCAACGTTCGCGCGCAGCGCTCGCTCAGACGCGCAGAAGGTCATTTCGAGCCCGCCGTACGCGAGACTAGCCGCAAAGTTTGCGGCAAGCAGCTCGACGTTCGCTGCGCGCCTTATGAGCCCTGAGCGAGGGCCGTAAGACCGATGTCATGAGTGAAAGCTCCCCGGTGGACGCGCACTCCCTCCCTCAGTGCCGGGAGCTTTCCGAAGCCCTCGAGCGGGAGGCGGGAAGCGCCTACCTGCTCTCGCTCGATCTCAAAATCGTCTATGTGAACGAAGCCTGGCGGAGGTTCGCCCTCGAGAACGGCGCGCCGGAGCTGGCCGAGCGGGTGGACTCGACTACACCCGTGACCGCCGTATGCGGTGAGCCCCTAAGCACTTTCTACCGAGCCTGCTTTTCGCGGGTTCGGGAGCGTCAGGAGCCGTGGTCGCAGGTTTACG
>JAQSWN010000306.1 GCA_029266615.1 Polyangiaceae bacterium | reverse complement strand
GTCGTCCGCGCCCAGCGCCTGCAGCTGAAAAGCAGGCACACGGCCGAACGCCCTCTGCACCGCCGCCGCGTCCGCGCTCTCTTGGCCCGCGCGCACGATGGGCGCACCCGCATCCGCCGCGAACGCCGTCGTGCTCAACAAAGGGAGCAACAAAAACCGCAATGCTCGCTTCATTTGATGACCGGCAGCGCCCAGCCGAGCTGCTTCAGGATGCCGCGCAGCACGTTTTCTTCGTCACGCGCGCGCTGCTGGTAGATGAGGAAGCGCTCGCCCTTCGAATCGGTTGCGGCCTCCGCCGAGCGTTCGTAATTCTCGAGGGTGAGCAGCAGGTGGGGATGGGCCATCACCACCTCTTTCGGCACGTTCATGCGCGACGCAATCTGCAGCCGTGCGGAGGCCACGCGATGCACGATCTCCGCCAAGTCCTTGTCATTCACGCGGCCGCGCAGGTACTCCGACTCACGGCTCGCCTGGACCACGAGCAACGCGGCGCGATTCAGGTAGCTTCCGGCGTGGGCCGTCCTCGTGGAGAGCAGGGGCGAGGCGAGGGCCAAGGTGAGCAGCGCGCGGCGCTTCACGCGGGTTCCTCCTCTTCCGCGACCGCGTTCGGCGAGACGAGCTGCGAGAGCGCCTGGGCCGCGGCCGCGCGCTCGGCAGCGCGCTTGGATTTGCCGCGCCCCTCGCCCAAGAGCACGCCTTGGTGACGCACCTCGACTCGAAACGAGCGGTCGTGGGCGGGACCGTCCGTCTCCACGAGCTCGTAGCCCGGCGCGACTCCGCTCTGCGCCTGCAAGCGCTCCTGCAGCTCGCTCTTCGGGTCCAAGTCCGGGCCGATGCCGCGCAGGGCGGGCTCCGCGATGCGCGCGCAGAGCGCCCGCGCCGCGTCCAGACCTCGCTCGAGGAACACGGCCGCGACGAGCGCCTCCACCGCGTCGGCCAGCACGTTCGTGGCGTCACCCAAGCCCGCCGCCTCGGCGCCGCGACCGAGCCGGAGCGCCTTAGCCAGCTCGTGCTCGCGCGCCCAAAGGCAGAGCGCGTCCGCGCTCACCAGCTGCGCTCGCATCCGGGTCAGCACGCCCTCGTTCGCGTTCGGCTCACGCTTGAACAGCAGCTCCCCAACACAGAAGCCAAGCACGGCGTCGCCAAGAAACTCCAGGCGCTGGTTGTCGGGAAGGTCACGCCGCTCATTGGAGAAGCTCGGGTGCGTGAGGGCTTCCTCGAGATGCAACGTGTCGCCTTCCAGGCCTACCAGGGCGGCGATACGCGCTCGTTGCTCGGGAAAATCGTTCTTCACGGGTCGGCGGCGCGGACCTTAGCATCAGCCTCGGAGGTCTCGAACCCGGCGCGATGCCGCACTGCGTTATTTACGAGCGGGAACCTCTCGTGGGCAGACGTGTCGTTAGCGGGCGTGGCTCTCGGTTATTCTGGTCTGATGGCGGCGCTCCAGGCTTGCCCGTTCTGTCGGAAGCTCTACACCGAGGGTGAGGCGACGGTATGCCCAGACTGTGAGGTCGCGCTCGTGGCGATGAACCGTCTGCCGCCGTCCCTCGACGCGCTGGAGGAAGAGGCCGCAGCAGGTCAAGGCGAGCTTGCCTTTCCCGAGAACCAGCCCCTGCCCGCTACGTACATGGGGCGAGGGCGAGGCGCCCTGTTGCTGCTCTCCGGGCTTGGCTTGTTCGCGTTCTTTCTGCCTTGGGTCGAGCTCACCGCGCCGGAGTCGGTCGTTTACAGCGCATTCGACTTGGCGCGGGGGCGGGCCGGCTTCTTGTGGGGGGGAGCGACGGCGTGGCTCGTCATGATCCCGCTCGTGATCACGCGCCGCACGATCGCGCGCATGCGCGGCGTCCGCATCGTGACGGTCATGTTCGCGGCGATGACGCTCACCGAAACACTCATGCTTTGGCTCATGCCACCTCGCCGGGGCCTCGCGCCTCTCGAGCTGCACTTTCGTTACGGACTGTTCCTCAGCGGCGCGATCTCGCTGGTCGCGATGGCGGTGGCCGCACGCTTCGGCGGCAGCCTCGACAACTTGCCGAAATTCTTGATGGATACCGAACAGCCCGGCAGCCCCGGCAAAGCCGGGTCGCGCGAAACGAGCGACGGACAGACCCTGCACTGAGCGGCGCGTTCGTTGCTGAAAGAGCCTCGCGTGCTAGGAGGCAGGATGGGCGCGCTGCGGACTCCGCTGCCAAAAGCGCCTTCGCGACCCGACGTGGAGGTCGACGAGGGCGCGCTGGAGTTAGCCGAGGTCCCCGCCACCGTGGTGTGCGCCACGTGCGGCTTGCCGGAGTGCGACTGCGAGGCAGAGCGGCCGTCGTCGTTCTCCGGCGTCGTTGCGATCGTGCCGTGGGAGCGCCCGGGCGGCTCGCTGCTCGGGCGACTGTGGTCCACCGCCAAGCTGTGCACGCTGTCACCGCAAAGCTTCTTCGCGGCGCTGCCCCCCGGTGGCGCTTCGGCCCCGCTCGGCTTCGCCGTTCTGGCCGAGCTTCTCGCGGCGCTGGGGTTGTGCGTCACGCTCGGCGCGGTCGTGCTGTTGGTGGTGCCCGGGTTGGGCGCGGAGCTCGCGCGGAACGCGGAGCTTCGCGCGGGGATCGGCCGCGCGTTGGGCTTCGGCGTGCCGGGGCTGGTGCTGACCATGGTCGCGCTGCACGCCGGGCACGGCGTCGCGCTGGACCGCGCCGCACGCCAAGAAGGCTCCCATCGCGGCGGCCGAGGCGTGCGCTTCGGCCTCTACGCCTGCGGTTGGGACCTGGTGACGCTGCCGCTCGGCTTGCTGCTGCTCACCTTCACGGACGGAGTCGTCTCGGCGGTACGACACTCGGCGCGCGGGCTCACCGCGCCCGGCACGGCCGCCAGCGCGTACCTGGAGCACGTGCACGGCTTGGAGCCGGAGGCGCGGCACCGTGCGTCGCAGCGAGCGGTTCGGCTGGTGTTCTTGCCGATGCTCGCGGTCGTCGTCGCCGCCTTCGTCTTCGGTTTGTGGTGGGCGGCGAGCTGAGCCGCCCTCTTCAGAACATGGCGCCGAGCTGGAAGGAGAGCGTGTATTGGCGCGACTCGCCTTCCAGAATCTTCGCGTCCGCGTCGTCGTTCTGAGCGCTGGCGGGCGGCACCGCGTCCACCAAGAATTGCCCGCCGAGCATCACCATTTCGTAGCGGTAATTGGCGCCAAACAGCAAACGGTGACGCTCCAGACGAGCGGGCTTGAAGACGACGTTGTTGTTGAAGTCCAGCGGCGAGCCGCCGTTGCAGATGGGCTGGCCATTGTGCGGGCCATCGCTGGTGCTGGTGCCCGGCACGTTCTGCCCGGCGTAGTTGCAGTAGCGAAGGGCGTCCGTGCCCGGAGTTAGATCGATGAGCCCGGAGTCACCGAAGATCCACAAATACTGGTAACCGACGTACGGCGTCAGCACCATGGAGTCCTGAATCGGGAGCGGCTTGCTCACGACCGCGTCCAGCGACGCGATCGTGATTTGAAACTGTGGCGTGCCGCTGATGGTGCGCACCCCCGCGCCGACGGCGATGTCCGGCAAAACGCCGCCGATCCCGGTGCGAAAGCCCTCTAAAATGCTGAACCGCACGTCTGCGCCGCCAGAGATGATGCTGGTCTTCGGCATGAAGCCGACGAGGCCCGCGACCTCCAGACCGAAGCCAAAGCCCTTGCGGAATTGCAGCGAGTAAAGCTGCAGCAGGCTCGACGGCGAGCCATTGCGCTTCGACGAAGCGCCGCTGGATGGGTCCACCGCACCGCGCGTGCCCTTCTGCCAGTAGTCCTTGTCGCTCGAGATGCTGGTGTAATCCGCCTGGATGGAGAGGTGGAAGCCGCCGTATCCGGTCGTTCGAGCGGAGTGCATGGCCGTCGGCGCGAACGCGAAGGCATACTGGCTAATCAGACGCTTGAACGACGCGTCGTCCGCGCGGCAGGCACGGCTTTCGGTCATGCCCGTCGCGTCCCCGGCCCACTCGCCATTGGGGTGACAGCTCTCGTCCACCGCTAGCCGCTCCAGGGCGGGGTCCATCGGCTCCGCCCTGGCCACGGCGCTGACGCAGGCGAATAGAGTTGCAGCGACAAAGGCGGCTAAGCGTGCGCGCATCGGGCGGTCCGTCGGGCGAGGCTACTTGTCGCGGCCGAGCCCCGTCAAGCGGCCGTTCCCCGCCTGGATACTGGCGTGAAGCCGCCAAACCGCTTATGTGAGCCGCCCGCTGGCCGACATGTCCGACCCCCAACAACCCGATCTTCGACTGCGGTCTCAGCCCATCGAGCGACCCTTCCACGTCGTGCTGGTGGAGCCGGAAATTCCGCCCAACACCGGCAACGTGGCGCGGCTGTGCGCGGCGACGCGCGCGCCGCTGCACCTCGTCGGTAAGCTCGGCTTTCGCATCGACGAGCACGCGGTGCGGCGCGCCGGGCTCGACTACTGGCACCTCGTCGACGTGAAAACGCACGAAACGCTGAGCGACGCCGAGCGCGCCATCGACGCTGAAAAACCGTTCGGCCGCGTGCCGCGCCGGTACTTTTTCAGCGGGCACGCGGAGCGCAGCTACTTGGACGTGAAGTTCGAGCTCGGCGACGTGCTGATTTTCGGCAAAGAGAGCGTGGGCCTGCCGCCGGAGCTGCTCGCAGCCCGACGGGAAGAAACGGTAGGCATCCCGATGTCTGGTCTCGTGCGCTCCCACAACTTGGCCAACTCGGTCGCGATCGCGCTGTACGAGGCGTTGCGCCAAACCGGCGTGCTCTCCGTGACCACCCGCGGCGCCTAGTACTAGTGCAGCGCATGTGACCTGCGGTCAACAATCGCTACGCGATTGTCCGCGTCGCGGCATGCGCCGCACTAGTATCTTTCCCCTGGGGCTTCGCCCCAGACCCCGCGTCCGCTTCGCGTCCGCCCTAGTGCAGCGCCGGCCAAGAAATTGTCTCTATCTCACATGCGCTGCACTAGTACCCGCCACTGCTGGCGCGGTCGCGCAGCACGGCGATCTCTTCGGCCGTGATGCCGAGATCGAGGAGCAGCTGCTCCGGGCCACCGCGGGCGTCGATGTCGTCCAGCACGGCCTCGAGCGCGTTCGGGTACGCACCGACGTTCGGCGCGGACAGCAGGTACTCTTCCATCACCGTTTGCCGCGTCGCCCCGAGGGTGCGCAGTAAGAGCGCGCCGATCACGCCCGTGCGGTCCCGCCCGTACGTACAGTGAAAGTAGATGGGGTACGCTTCCGGATTGCCGAAGGTGCGAAACACCCTCGCCACCGATTCGTCCGTGTTCAGGTCCCGCAAGTAGTCTTGCGGACCCAAGCCGTACGGTACCGGTAGCGGCGCAGTCACGACGCTTGCCGCCACGCACGCGGACTGGGGCGAGCCGAGGCGCTCGTTCTCCGTTCGCAGGTCGATGACCGTCTTCAACCCCAGCTCCGCAAGCTGCTGGCACCCCTGTTCACCGAGACGAAGCGGTGGACCGCGAAACACCGTGCCACACCGCACCGCGCCGGAGGCGAGCGGCACGCCGCCCAGGTCGCGCGCGTTCGAGACGTCCGGCCGCAGCACGAACTGGCTGCGCTCGCAGCTCGAGCTGGGTTCGACGGGCCGCGGCGGCACTGGCTCGGCGGGCTCGGGAGAAGCGAGCTCGCTCGGCACGAGAGATGGCTTGGCCGGTTCGCGACGCTCCTCCGCGGGTGCGGCTCCTGCGTCGTCCGCGGAGGACGAACAACCGGAGAGGAGCAGTACGCAGCAAAACGCGCGCGAGAGCGAGAGCGAAGAGAGCATGATGTAGGCAGACCGAGGTCGCAGGGCGATTTTCCGCCTCGGCCCGAGGCAAGTCAAACGCGAAGCCGTGTATGGTGCCGTTTCGAACGTGGCCGAGGCGGACTTTTTTCGGGAAGAAGCCAAACAGAGCACTGCCCGCTCCGTGAAGGCGGTCGAGAGCCAAACCTCCGCGGAGCTGGTGGTCGCGGTGCGCCGCCGCTCGGGAGACTACCGCGTCGCTGCGTACCACTGGGGCTTCGTCTTCGGTGGGTTGGTCGTGCTTTACCTGCTGGTCACCCCGGAGCTCTTCAGTGTGGGGGAGATCGCTTTGGACGGCGCGCTCGGGTTCGGCTTCGGCCTCGTGCTGGCGTTCAACGTATCGGCGGTGCTGCGCTTGGGCGTACGAGAAAAGACGCTCGCGCGGTGCGTGCGCGACGCGGCCCACGCCGCCTTCTTCGATCTGGGTATCTCGCGTACGTCCGGTCGCAATGGCATCTTGGTGTTCGTCTCCACCTTCGAGCAGCGCGCGCTCGTCGTGACGGACTTCGGGATCGATACCGCGACCCTAGGAGCGGACTGGCTCGAAGCGTGTGCGGCGTTGTCGAGCGCGGTCAAACGTCGTGACGTACCCGCGTTCGAAGCCGCGCTCGAACGGCTGGGGCCAATTCTCGCCGCGACCATGCCGCGCATGGCCCAGGACGTGAACGAGCTGCCGGACGAGGTGCGCGGATGATGGCTTGGCTCCGTCGTCATCGCTGGCTGCTTCCTGTGCTCGTCGTCTTGCTCATCATGGTCGTGAGCGCCGTCGCGCTCGCACGGCCGGGCGGCGGGCATTCGTATTCAGGAGGCTCCCGCTCGAGCGGGAGCTCACGTGGTGGTGGCGGTGGTGGCAGCGGCGACGGCGGCGTGCTGTTCGAGCTGCTGTTTCTGCTCGTGATCGAGCATCCTGGCATTGGCATCCCGCTCGTCCTTTTGGTGGTGGTGGTGATGGTCGTGCGCGCCGGCATTCAGCGCGGCATGAAGGCGTGGTCCACCACCCCTAGCGACGTATCGCAGGTGGAGACGGTTCACCGGCAGACCCGCCTCGCGGAGCCGCGGCAGGAGCTGTCGCGGCTCCGCGAGGTGGATCCCGAGTTCTCGCTCGTCCTGT
>JAQSWN010000305.1 GCA_029266615.1 Polyangiaceae bacterium | reverse complement strand
CGGGATCGAAAACTCCACGCCCGCGATGCGATAGTAGAGGTCCTGTCGGAACCGGCCCGTGCGCGCCTCGGCGCGGAGATCGCGGTTCGTCGCCCAAATGAAGCGGACGTCGATCGGGCGAGGCTTGGTGGCGCCCACGCGAAGGATCGTCTTTTCCTCGAGCACGCGCAGGAGCTTCGCTTGAGTCGAGAGCGGCATCTCGCCAATCTCGTCCAAGAAGACGGTGCCCTCGTGGTTGGATTCGAGCAGACCGATCTTGGTCTGGGTGGCTCCCGTGAACGCACCCCGCTCGTGCCCGAAGAGCTCGGACTCCAGCAGCGCTTCCGGCATCGCCGCGCAGTTCAGGCGCAACAGCGGTTTGTCTTTGCGGCTCGAGCGGAGGTGAATGGTCTCCGCGAAGACTTCTTTGCCGGCTCCGGTTTCACCATAAATGAGCACGGAGATGCCGCTCTGGGCCGCGCGCACGGCGATGTCGTAGGCGCGCTTCATCTCCGGATCGAGCAAGACGATGGGGCCTATGTCCTCCGGCGGTTTGCTGGAAGCCATGGTAGCGGTGCTCGTCGCCGACTGCAGGACAATGAGCGCGACGCCCGCGCGGATGAAGTCGCCTTGAGTCAGCGCGCGGCGCTGGCCCGGCGTGAGCCGCCCCTCTTTGTCGTCACGCCGCGTCGTATCTTCGGTGATCTCATCGACCTCGCTGCGAAACACAGACGTGCCGTTGGAACTGCCCAGGTCTTCGACCTCAATGCGCTCACCGACGTGCAGCGCGAAGTGCGCGCGCGAGACCGACGGATCCTCAATCACGACCTCATTGCTCGGGCCGCGCCCGAACCGCACCACGCCCCGCGCCGGCAAGCGGAATTCTCGACACTGCTGGCGCACGTAGACGAGGACCTCTGCCGCGTCCGTCAGGGGCGCCGGTGGTCCGGGACGGTGGGTGTGAAGAGGGTGATTCACCTTGCTCAGCTTAGCGGTAAACGCCTTGGCGCGTGGACCGCGCGATGCTTGCACGCGTCTGTGCGATGGCACGCGCCGTGCGCCCGCGTCGACTGACCTTGCGCCACAGCGCGGCACCCGCCAGGAGCAGGCCCAATGCGGAGGCACCACCGCCTTTGGCTTTCGCTACCGCGCAGCCTCCGTCCACGTTGTCCACCGTTCCGGCAGGAGCAGCTGGCGCACCACCCGCAGCTGGCATTCCTGCCTCACCCGTCGACGGTCCACCACCCTCGCCGCCTGCTTCAGGAGTTGCCCAGGGTGAGCCGGCACCGGCCTCAGCGAAAGCGAGCTCTATGAGCGGCTCGAAGTAGCTGAGGTCCGTGTACTTGGGGGCCGCGCTCGACCCAGTGCAATCAACGGCGACGCTCGAGAAGACGCCGATCAATTCTCCGTCCGACGTGAGCGCGGGG
This sequence comes from Polyangiaceae bacterium, assembly GCA_029266615.1. Classification (GTDB taxonomy): domain Bacteria; phylum Myxococcota_A; class Polyangia; order Polyangiales; family Polyangiaceae; genus PMG-095. The sequence goes on along the minus strand of JAQSWN010000305.1, from coordinate 5,478 downwards.
CCGCCACTGTCACCGGCGCACGGACCCAGGGTCACCGTGAACGTGCGAATCCATTGCCCAATCGCAGTGGCAGTGACGTCGCGCTCGCTCCGCACGGCACTCCCGAGACCCGAGTCACGGCCGCTTCCGTATCCCACGACCGTCATCGCGTCGCCGACGGCTACGCGAGGGCTCCGCCGGATCCTGTACGTCGGCAGGGCAAGCGGTTCGCTCAACACGACGAACGCGAGGTCATTCTGACAAATCGTCGTGGAACCGGAAGAGACCACGCCGACGCCGTGTGCGACGGGCTCTCCGGCGGGATGAGGCCCGGCATAGACGGTGACCTTTTCGGGCGCGACGACGGCACCCAGCGACGCGCCGCTGCTACCGGAGACGACGTCCCCGTTCGCATCACAGGTGAACGGCACGTTTGACGGATTTTGCGAGACCACGTGGAGGGCCGTCGCGAGGAGGTTAGGGGCAACCAGCGCGCCGCTCCCAATCTTCGTGACTTGCTGGCCGCCGACGTTCCTGATCTCGGATGTTACGTACAGGACGCCCGCGCGCGCGTCGCCGGTGGGCTCTCCCCCAAGCACCGCTTGCCGGTAGGAGGAATTTTCGCTCGCTTCCGGCGCACTGCAGGCAACCGCGAAGGCGCCGACCAGCCCCGCGAGCGCCACACGCACTAAAAGTCGCTGATGCATCGAAGCGGCTTGCTCTCTAACGTGTCAGTCTCTGGATCGTAGCGAAGGGCGTCGGGCGTCGGACCTCGGGGGAAGTCTGCCTCGTCGGCGGCTAGACCGTCATTCAAGCAGTACACGCTGCCGACACCTTTCCTCGTACCGTTGCCGGTGTTCCAATTGGGCGGGCCGAGCGTGAGGTTGAGCCCGAGCTCTTCGCCGTCCTCGAGCGCCCTGAGCACCTGTGAGATCTGCGAGGGGCCGACGTCGTACGGCTCGCCCCCGAGCAGCTTCTGCATGCCCGTCGCCAACTGCTTCCCGGTAAGCGCGGGCACTTGGCCCGCGGCCGCCGCCGCGTACACCATCAAGTACGTCGCGTCATAGACGCTCTCGGAGCCGAGCAGCACCGTGGGATCCTGTAGGTCGCTGTTTGCGCTGATCAGGCGCGACTCGTAGTTCTCGCGAAGATCCGGATCCTCCGCGGAGGCGTAGGCCACGCCGACGATGCGATCCATCAGGCTCTGGAACCCCCCGGGGCTCTCGCTCCCGCCGTAAAGGATCCAAGTCTCCGGCGCCATCGAGGAGCCGAGCACATACATCGGGAGTTGCTGTCCACGCGTCGCGTCGCCCCAGGACTTGCCGGCCTCCAGTACCGGAAATACGCCTTCGATGAACTCCGAGCCGGCGAGGGCGACGATGATGTGTGGAGCGTAGTCCAACAGGTCGGTCGCGAGCGGGCCGACGTCGGGCGAGCCGGTGAGCAGCGCCGACTCCACCTGAAACTGCTCGACCTCGAAACCGTCCAGGGTGGGGAGCTCGAGCAGCGCGTCGCGGACGTCCGTTTCCCGCGCGATGTTGGCGCTGACGAGCGCCACGCGGAGCTTGGCCCCGGGGGAGGGGAGATTGAGAAAGGACTCGTCTAACCGCAGGTAGGCCTCGGTGCGTTTCAGCAACGCTCCGAAGGCGGGCGCGAGATCGGAGGTCGCGCCGAGCATGTTCCAGAGCCTTCCTTCGTCCGCTAGCGCTGCTAGCTCACTGTCCTGCTCGAAGGGGCTGATCACGAACGTGCCGGCCGCATTGAGCCGCTGAGAGAACACTGCCTCGAGATCTTTGGCCGAGAGCGCGGAGACGATGCCTGGCACCTTCAAGTCGTCCACCAGGTGGTCGAGGCTGGGCTCGAAAGCGTCGATCGTGCCCGGCGCGACGTCGGGGAAGTACGAATTGCAAACCACGAACGCGAGGGTTCGACGGCTGTTGTTGGGGCCGCCCTTTAGGCCCGTCACCTTCGTCGTGACCTCCGAGATGACCAAGTCGATGTTCCGAGTCACCGACGAGCGACTCACGGCGTTAGGCGCCACCGTGTAAGCGCCGAAGATGATGGGCGCGGGAGCGCGCAGATTGTCCGCGCCGACCACGAGCGGGCACTCTTCCGTCACGAGCGACACGCATTTGCCGGAAATGCAGGCGTAGGGTTGGCCGAAGTTCGCGTCGATGCATTCGCCGTTGGCAGCGCACTCCGGCTCAGGGTCGCCGGCGCCCCCCTGTCCGGCTCCGGAGCTCGAGGTTCCGCCCGTAGCCGCACCAGAGGCGCCGCCAGACGCGCCTTCCACACAGATCCCGGCGCGGCAGGACAGGTCAGCGCCCAGCCGCGCACAATCGCCGTCCACCGCACACTGGTCGGCGTTGATGTCGAACAGGAGGGAGCACGCGGGCGCGCTCACCACCAGGGCTGCGCCGCAACCCAGAACAAAGGCCCACTCTCGCCAGCTTCGCGCAGACTTCATCCGGAACTCAACAGCGTAGCATGTTCCTAAATGTCGAACTCAATCCAGCGGCCACTTCGCAGGGCACGTCTTATTGACACTGAAGTATTCGTCGCACGCAATGGCTTCGAACTGGGCCCCGTCGCACGCGGGTGTGAGATAGACGCCGTCGCCTTCGAAACACTCCAGCCCTTCCGTCGCGTTGCCGGACTCGAACGCATCGATGCCACATTGCAAGCTTTCGTCATACAAAGCGACACACGTGGCACAACCAGCGAGCGGGTCGCGGGAGGCTTTCGCAATCATCACGCAGCTCGCGCAGTCCGGTGTGTTCGCGCAGTTGAGCGACGCCGCCGCCGAACAGAAGGTATGAAGGATGGTCGTCGTGCCGCACGCATAGACGAGGCCTGGATCAGCCGCGCCGCCCGTCCCGCCGTCGCCCATCGGGGCGCCCGCTTCGCCAGCGCTCCCGGTGTCGCCGCTGCCCGCAACGCCACCGCTCCCGCCGCTCTCGCCGCCAACGCCGCCCGCATTCACCGCGCCGGCTTCACCAGCGCTCGCGCCCTGGCCGCCTACCGACGAGCCCGAGATGCCGCTGCCGCCGCTGCCGCCAGAGCCCGCATCGCCGGGGCTCCCGCTCACACCGGGTTCACCTGCTTCGCCGCCGCCGATGGCGTCGTCGTCACCGCACGCCGTCACCAAGACGCTTCCCGTGAGAGCCGTCAACAACAACACGTAACCAAGTCGATTCGCCATGGGTCCTCCTAAGCAACTCTGTCTCACTCATCCCGAGCTGAGCCGAAGGGACAGAACGGCCGGTGGCGAGGGACCCTTAAGGGCTCGTGGCCCATCCGCGCCGGCTCGTGCTGGCTCCAGGAGCTGAAGACAGCACGAGCCGGCGCGGGGATTCCGGGCCGGCTCGTACGTGAGCGTCACCTCACGAGGGACGTTGCTTAGTTCAGGTTACAGTAGCGGTAAGCGCCCATCGAACGAACGATGCCCGGGAAGAAGCTGTAGTGGCCGTACGGCTTCTTCTTGCAGCTGGCGCCGACGGGGAAGATGGCCGGGGCCGGGTCATCCGTGGAACGCCACGTCTCCGCGACCTCGGATTTCACGGCCACGCCATACGCCGTGCCGCCAACCTGGCTGGGGGGCACGAAGTCGACGTTGAACGGGTCCACGTCGATGGTTTGGTTCGCGAGGTCCAGCCGCACGTCCAAGATGTCGTTGCCGCGCATGTAGCCAAGGGTGACGAGCTTGGCGCGAATGTCGGTCCACTGACCACTGCTTACGTTGACCTTGTAGGTGTCGATCGCGCTGCAAGAGCCGGTGTTGTCGGACACGATGATGGAGCTCGTGCGGTCGTTGAAGGGGCCGAAGCCCGCCATGTCCGCCGTCTGCACGTTGCTCGCGCCCGCGAAGGCGTCGTGCTCGTAGACCGTAACCTTCATGCCCGGGCGCACCTTGATCGAGGTCACGGTGTTATCGCCGATCTTGAGATCCGCCTGGCGGTAGCTGCCGGTGCGAAGGCACTGCGATTTGCCGGTGAAGCCGGCTTCGCTGTAGATGGTCACCGCGCAGTTGGTCAGCGTGACGGTATGCGGCAACCCGGTGCGGGTCGGCGACTTCAAGGTCTGGTACTGAGAGCTCTCGGACGAATCCGTGATGTAGCCGATGTAGTCTTCGTTCTGCTTTTGCTGCAGAAACCCGCCAACCAGCGCGCCGCGGATCTGGCCGGGGCTCACGATGAGCTTGTTGCTGCTGAAGACGTCTTGTGTGCCTTCTTGCGCGCTGAGCCCCGCCGTTACGGCCGGGCAACCCGTCCTGCCGCGGCTCGCGCATTGCGAGTAGCCGGCGGGAGAGATCTGCAGACGATCCCTCGCTCCGTTGAGCTGCAAGTCGGTCGTGAACTCCCAGCGGCCGAAGTCTTCAGCGGCGTCGTAGGCGAGGTGCGCTACGAAGGGCTTCCACTCGAGGCCGCTGGCGCCGCAAGTGTTTAGGCTCTGCTGGAGGGCGGCGAAGTCTTCGGGGGTGCTGTTTTCCACGCTGCATCCGGCTAGCGCGGCGGTGGCCATCAAAGTCGCGGTCAGTTTCTTCAACATCTAGTCTCCTGGGGTGAGGCCAGCGCGTTGGCGCCGGCTCGTTACGCTCGCCAGACCTTAGTGCACGCGATGTGCCAGGCCTTTGACGCACCCCTTGGAGTTGCCGAAGGTAAATTGACCGAACGATTCCAGTGTAAGTCTCGCGCCCGAGGCGTAGTGAAGTCGACTCTACGTGCGCGACTTGTGCAGGAGGCTGCACAACGTGGATTGCACGACTCGCGCACGTCGTCGAGACACGCGGAGCAGTCTTTCGCCCAGCGATCACGAGGCCTCGCACCAAAGGGAGACGCATGGGATTCAGCTGCCGAAGAGGCGCGCCAGGAGCAGCAAGCCCAGCAGCAACGCGACGAAAACGAGCGCAGTCAGCAGCAGCTGTCGGCCGCCCCCGCTCTGCTCGGCGGGAGCAAGCCCCACGGGCGCGCTCGGTGCTATGGCGGGCGGCGCGGATCGAGGCTTTGGCTTGATGCTCGGCCGCGACGCGCCCACCGGCACGAAATCCACGAGGGCGGTGGCGTCCGAGGGCCGCGCCTCAACTACCGGCGAAGGAGCGCGTTGCCTTGCCGTCGCCGGATCCACCTGCGTTGGCGTCGCTTCGACGAGATCGCCGTCGTCGAGCGGTTGAACCGCGGTTGGTGTCGCCGCGGGCAGGATCGGCTTGCCACGCCACAACGCGGCCGGTGCCTGGGTGACTCCGCTTCCCGCGGTGGGGGTCTCGTTGTCGGTGTCCGACTTGAGGCGCGACATCACGAGCTCTGGGGCCATGCGATTTTGTGAGAGAAGCGCGTCGTTTCGCGCCTTCACCTCGGGGCTGATGCGCTCCTTCACGCACTTGGCCACGTCGCTCGCCGTCACCAGCTTGCCGCTGGAAAGCAGCCACTCCTCGAGCGCGATCTGCATCTCCTCGGCGTTTTGAAAGCGCGCATCAGGCTTGGGTGAGAGTGCCCTCTGGAT
>JAQSWN010000304.1 GCA_029266615.1 Polyangiaceae bacterium | reverse complement strand
GCTCGCCCCCGCCCTGCCTCGCTACCGAGACGAAGACGCAGAGCGCGCTCGGATCACGCAAGCGCTGGAGCAAACCGCCGGCAATCAGACCCGCGCCGCACGCCTGCTCGGCGTCTCTCGCCGCACGCTCATCAATCACTTGGAGCGGCTGGCCATGCCGCGTCCAAAGAAGAGCTGACCGCAGTAACGCTTCTGACATGTTCTCTTTACCGTCCGGGCGAACCACCCAGCAAGCCCCTAGCTGATTGCGAATCGGTCTCTCCACTCTCATCCTGCCCCCCCCTTTTGGCGGGCCGCGTCGTCTCGTCTCGCAGAGTGCAACGCGTGTGACGAAGGTGGAGACAGGGTATCCGTGACTATCGTTCCGCCTCACCGTCTGCGCACGTACGCCATTGTGGCGCGTGCCGGGGTGGCGGCGGCAGGGGTTTGGTACTTTCTGCCCTCTACGAGACCCCACCGTGCGTCCGTTCTGAAGCGCCTATGCGCCGAGGCGCGAAAATCCAACGCCGTAGCGGTGAAGGAAAGGGCACTACGAGCCGGCATCGAGTTTCATGAGGGGCCGAAGACGTTACTGCTGCACGCTCCATCGCCGATTTTTCCAGGCCGTGACTTCTGCCACTTGCGCGTGGAGCAAGGCGACGTCGCCGCCGCTGATTGGTTCGCCGATTGAAACGTACTGGGTGCCGGGCGCCAGCAGCTTGGCTTAGAGCGCGTTCTGTTTACCCGCATTGCGTTCTCGGCCACGCTCGCAGTCCCGAGTCAATTTGGCGCCATGGGCTCCTGCGACCGGGTCGCCTTGCCGCATGCTGCCCCGCACCCGCGTAAGGTCGCGCAGCGCGGTTGGCACGATGTGTGCTCCTTCACCCCCCATGCGAAATTCTTTCATCGTAGGTGCTCTGATCCTTTCGACCTTCGGCATCGCTTGCGGCGGCGACAACGAATCCGCCAAGAGCGCGGATGACGCGGCGTCCAGCGAGCGCGCGGCAGAGCGCGCCGAGGACAAGGCGGACGCCGCGGCAGAAAAGGCAGACGCGGCGGCGGACAAGGCCGAAGCGACGACGCCGGCGCCGTGATCACCTAGCGCAGGCGGTGCGGAGCCGACCGCTCCGCGCCGCTCGGCGCGCACCAAGCGCGCTCAGCCGTCTCGGTCTACGATCGATGCGAGCAGCTCTCCGGACGCGCACAGCGTGCCGTCTACGGTGGCTTCGCCTCGTAGCTTCCAGACGTTGGAACGGTGGTGCAGCACTTCCACCATGAGGTCCAGCTTGTCCCCCGGCGTCACCACGTGGCGGAACTTCGCCTTGTCGATGCCGAGGAAGTACATGAGGCTGGTGTGCGGATCGAACGGGTCCGACGCGTACGCTAGAATTCCGCCGATTTGCGCGAGGCTCTCGATGATGAGCACGCCCGGCATGATGGGGCGGCCAGGGAAGTGTCCCTGGCTCCACGGCTCGTTGTAGCTGACCATCTTGTGCCCGTGAATGCTCTTGTGGGGCACAATCTCGGTCACGCGATCCACCATCACGAACGGATAGCGGTGCGGCAAGATCTCCAAGATTTTGGAGATCTGGATCTTGAGCGGCTTCTTGATCAGAAGTCCCGCCCTCGCATCACGGGGTCTTGGGCGGAGCGATGACCGGCGGGGCCAAAGGCGCGGGTGACTTGGGGGCTTCCTTCGTCGCGGGTGCGGCTTTGTCGTCGCCGGCGCCGCCGGAGTTGTACATGGTGATGACGCGATCCGTGTAGTCCAGGTCGCTGCGCACGTAGGGGACGGCCTTCTTGTCCACCACCAGGTCGATTCCTTCCTGGGTGGCCAGGCGACGGATGATGTTCATCGTCTTCTGGAAGACGGGCTGGGTGAGCTCACCCTGCTTCTTCTGGATGTCCTGGTTGTACTCCACGAACTTTTGCTGGAGCTGCATCATGTCGCGCTGCCACTTGTCGGCGCGCTTCGCGAGGGAGCCCTTGCTGAGCACGTCGCGCTGCTTCTCGATGTCCTCGCGCTCCTTGACGAGCTCTTCCTGCTTCTTGTCCAGCTCGTGCTGCTTGGAGTCGAACAGCTTCTTGAGCGTGGCCTGGGCGCGCAGGCCGTCTTCCGTCTCCATGACGGCGCGCTCGGTGTCGACGACGGCGATCTTGGCGGCCGGAGCTTGGGCGGCGCTGGGGGCGGTGACGGAGGCGAGGCTCAGCAGCATGGCGCCGAAGACACTGAACGAGCGGCTATTCATGGTGCCGGGGACTTAGCTGCCGACCGCAGGGCGGTCAAGAGCGAGCCGGCCACCGACACGGACCGGCCGGAATGGCCTGGACCGTGGCGAGACGGCGCGTCACACCAAAACGAAGTCTTCCGTCTCCGCGGCCTCGGCGGAGGCGGCGCTGGCCGTCTCCTGGTCGCGATGCACGGCCAGCTCGTAGAGCTCGACGAAGATTTTGGGGTGGGCGCGCGCCAGCCCCAAAAAGCGGTCGCGCTGCAAAAACAGGGTGACCGTCGGGTGGTGGGCGACCACGTCCGTGATGGCCGGACGGCGAAGGATCAGCGCCACTTCACCCACGACCTCCCCCGGGCCGAGCTTGGCGACGAGCGTGGGCTCGGTGCCGTCGTGGTGCAGCACGTTCACCTCGCCCAAAGCGACGATGTGCAAGCCGTCCGGCGGCGAGCCCTGCGCGATGATGCGCTCGCCCTGCGCGAACTGGCGGACCATGAAGCGCTCGATCAGCGCGGGCCGCTCGGACGGGCTCGCCGAACGGAGGATGAAGTTCGTGCGCATGAGGTTGTCCAACATGCGGCGCCGGCAGAACTCGGCGAACACTCGACCCACCTCCGGTGCCTGCGCGGCGACGCGGTCCAACGCCGCTTTGCTTCCCGCGAGCACGACGCTCGGCCGGCATGCGGTGACGGTCGCGGTGCGCGGCGCGGACGACAAGAGCGCCATCTCCCCGAACAGCGCGCCTTTGCCGAGCCGCGCGAGCGCGAGCGGGGCGCCGCCCGGCTTCATCGACTTCTTCGACACGTCCAGCTCGCCGCGCGCGAGAATGAATGCTTCGTTGCCAACGCTTCCCTCTTCCACGAGCGCGTGCTCATCCGGCACGAAGCGCACTTCGAAGGCCGCGATCGTGGCTTGAAAGCTCGCTGGATCGAGCGCGCTGAACAGGATCTGCGGCGTGACTTGCTCGGCCGCGGAAAGGCTCGCTTCGTCTTGCGCAGCTTTGGCCGCCTTCAGAATCTCCGTTGCGCGCTCGATGAGCTCGTCCCCCTTCAGCTCTTCGTCCAGTGGGGGCGGTTCCTTCGTGGGGGCAGCCGCCATTTGCGGCGGCGCGGTGCGCCGGTCCGACAATCGCGGAGAGCCCTTGGCGAACGCGGCCGCCATACTCTGCAGCTCCGCGTCCACGGGCAGCTCCGCCTCGCGCAAGAGCGCCTGCGCGGCGATGGCCAGCGGCAGGTTTCCGTCGAACACCGCGCGCTCCAGGGCCGCGCGCAGCCCGAGCTCCGATTCCTCCTTGCGACTCAGCTTGCCCAGCAGCCACGCGGTAACGAACGTGTCGAAAGCCGACAGCGGCGCCGCCTCGAGCAGGGGCGCGGCTATCCGCAGCGCGCCCTCGTGATCGTCGTCGAGGGCCAGCGACAGCGCGCGATCGATGGCGCGCTCTTCCACAGCACCTTGGAGCGGGGGCACCTGAACCATTGTGCCGAGCATAACTCGGAAAACGGCGACCAGGACAACCCGTGCTGAGCGCGGTTAGTCCGAGCGCGACTTCGAGCCCTGCAGCTTGGCGAGCGCCGCGCTCATCGCGTCCGCAGCCGCGCTCACCCGCGGCACCACGAACGGGAAATTCATGCGGGTCGGCCCGATGATGCCGAGCGCGCCCGCGCTTTCGCCGTCCTCTTCGCGAAACGGGGCCGCGACGACGCTCACTGGACAACCAACGGCTTGCGCCGCCTCCTCACCGAGGTAAACGCGCACGTTGTCGGAAGAGAGCGCGGAGTCGAGCAAAGCCAGCAGCCGCTGACGATCCTCCAACACGCGAAGCAGCTCGCGCGCACTGCCTAAATCGCCGAACTCGGGGCTCTCCAGGAGCCGCGCCTGCCCTTCGATCTCGATGCTCAATCCCCGCGCCGCGCCTTCTGCGGCCGCGCGCACCAACGCCCAGCCCTTCTGCGACAGCGCGCCGATCTCGCTCTGCTCACGCATGCCGCTCACGAAGTGCTCGCGCACGTCCACGAGCGTGCGACCGGACACCGCGTCTTCCAACATATTGTGGATACGCTCCAGATCCACTTCGTTCACCGGCTCGTCCACGCGCAAGAAGCGATTTTCGACCGTGCCGTCGGAGAAGACGATCACGGCCAGCAGCTCACCCGGCCGCGTCGCGATGAAGCGCAGCTTGAGCAGCGTGCGAGACGCGCTCCCGGCGCGAATCAACAGCGCAGGCGCCCCCGAGAGCCGCGAGAGCCGCCGCCCGGCTTCGCGAAGCAAGTCCGTCCCCGGCGGCAGCTCCGAGAACCAGCCGTCGATGTCCGCGCGCTCCTCGCGCGAGAGCTGCCGCTCCTCCATGAGCGCGTCCACGAAGAGCCGGTATGCGGCCGCAGTCGGCACGCGGCCCGCGGACGTGTGGGGCTGGGTCAGGTAGCCGCTCTCCTCTAGGTCCGCGAGCACGTTGCGGATGGTCGCCGCGGACAAGTCGAAGCCGTATTTCTTCGTCAACGTCCGGCTGGCAACGGGCTCTCCCGAGGCGATGAACTCCGTGACCGCCGCGTAAAGGACCGAACGGGCGCGTTTGGGGAGTGAGCTCACTCCTCAAATCTGGTCGGCCGCGCGAGGTCGGTCAATCTTGTCGCACCTTGCCCCGAAGGAGGCCCAGAAAGGCCTTCCGCCACCGTGCCCGGCGCTCCGCCGGGGGCACTTACTTAAACGCACAGCTCGCAGCTCTGCGAAATCCTTGACAGTTTTCGGCCAGACGCCGATGATTTCGATCCGGCGAAAATCCGGACTAGTTTCATGCCCGTGCCCGCTCATTTGGAGGACGCGTGACCACGACTCTGCTGGCCGTTGATGACAGCAAGACGATGCGCAAGGTGATGGAAATCACCTTTGCGGGGGAAGGTTTCAAGACCGTGGTCGCTGCGGATGCCGCGGACGCGGTAGCCAAGGCCCAGGCCGAGCGCCCGCAAGTCGCGTTGATCGACGCGGGGCTGGAGGGAACCAACGGCTACGATCTGTGCAAGCAGATCAAGGGCGCGTCACCCTCCACGGTGGTGGTGCTGCTCTCCAATAAGGCGCAGCCCTACGACAAGGCTCGTGGTGCCGCCGCCGGCGCGGACGACTTCATGGACAAGCCGTTCGACACCCAGCAGATGATCGACAAGGTCATCTTGCTGGCCAAGCGCGGCGCGCAAGCTCCCGCACCTGCCCCGGCGCCTGCCCCCTCGCCCTACGCGGCGCCCGCGCCCGTCGTCGCCGTGCCGCTCGCGGCCAAGCCGCCCGAGGCTCAACGTCAGCGCGTGCAAACTCTCGCCTACGGCAGCACCCCTGTGCCGCCGCAAGCCGTGGCCGCCGCGCCCGTCGTTCCGGCCAAGCCCATCGCCAGCTCGTCGCCCTTCGGGTCGCGCGCGCCGACGACGCCCGGCACTCCCGCTTTCGCGCCCCCGGCGCCCGCTACCGCGCCACCCGCGGCCGCGGTCGGCAACGGCGCTCACGCGGAGTTTGCCAGCAAGCTGGGCGGCCTCGGCCTGACCCAGGCGCAAATCGAAGGCGTGCTCGCCCTCTCGCGCGAGGTCGTGGAAAAGGTCGTGTGGGAGGTCGTTCCCACCCTGGCCGAGGCCATGATCAAAGAAGAGATCACGCGCCTCACCCGCGACTGAGCGTTCCTGCTTGGGGGGCTGCCACCGTGCAGCCCTCCTGCAGTCGCCTCGTGCCGACGCCCGGTGCCGCTGTTCGCAGCGCACTGGGCGTTTTGGTTTGTCGCGCACCAAGCGGGCGCGACCGCCCGACGCCGCTCCTTCCGCCGTCCGCGTCCCCGTTCATCTCGTCCACTCCTCCGTCGACGCGCACCCTTAGCCCGATATGTTTTCCCCCGTATCCGCCAAGTGCAAGCTGGTGGTCGAATGACACCGGACCCGTCGATCCGTCATTCAAGGACGCTGGCTTTGGCGCTCTACCAGATTCGTGTCTTGCTCAGCGGGTACCTTGGCAGCCAGAGCAACGCGGACATCAGCGTTCGACAGGCGGCGCACCTCGCCTACGCTTTGCACAACGAAGCTCTCGCCGTCGTGGAGGGTGGCAGCTTCGACGCAGAGGCCGTCGCTCGCAGGCTCGCAGCTGTTGATGCAATGCTGGGGTCCGAATTCACGCAGCTCTTCAATCAGGTCCTCACCCCGTCGGAGGCGTCGGACTCATGAACGAGCTCACACGTTGCCGCCTGTCCTCACGTTACGGACGCGCCCACCGCTCAACGACGATACGTTGACCGGGCGAGATGAAGGCAAGCGAGTTGACCATTCCCGCGATCCTTCGAGCGGAAACCGAAGCCTGGCTCAGTGAGCTCGAACAACGTGTGTCGGCACTCCAAGCTAGTGCGAGCCAGCTGGAGGGCGGCGAAGCGCACATGCTTACGGAGGCCTCATGCGACACCATGAACGCGCTCACTTTTGCGCGGCGCACTCTCGCCGGAGACGTCCCGCTTGGGCCGCGCCCCAAATCCCCATGGGTCCCAGTGAAGAACCCGAGCCGAGCGCTGGCAAAGCTTGTTCATTCGCATGGCGACAAGCTCGGTGGGACTCCCTGGGCTGTCGTCGAGCTGGCTAACACTTGCTTGCCTGAGGCACAACGTCGCCCCGTCTTGTGGATGATCGGAGACGTGCGTGCGTCCGTTGTTACCAACCTCACGCGCGCCGTCTGGAAC
>JAQSWN010000076.1 GCA_029266615.1 Polyangiaceae bacterium | reverse complement strand
AGGAGCCTGGAACCGAGCAGGACATCAAAGAGTTTTGCTCGACGCAATACGACGTCAGCTTCCCGATGTTCTCGAAGATCGTCGTGAAGGGCACCGGCCAGCATCCGCTGTACGCCGCGCTCACCGCTGCGCAACCAGCCGCGACCCAGCTTCCGGACACGGACTTTCGCGCAAAGCTCGTCGGCTACGGCATCGACGTAGGCGCTCCGAGCGAGATATTGTGGAACTTCGAAAAATTCTTGGTGAGCCGCGCGGGTGACGTCGTGGCGCGCTTCGCGCCGGACGTCACGCCCGACTCGCCGGTGCTCGTAGCGGCGATCGAGCGCGAGCTCGATACGAACCCGTAAACCCCACCGGCGCGATATTTTCGGGCTGCGCTCGCACACACCCGGCCCCCCCCCGAAACGGCTGCAATCGAGTCGAATTCTCCGCATCGGACTCCGAATGTACCGACGCTAGGAGCGCGCCGGACGGCCCCGTCGCTAGAGTCTGGACGCGCGGCGCCGTTTTCGGGGGGGCACGGAGGCGTGGGTGCTTTCGCGCGAAAGGGATTTCAAAATGCGCAGCGCCGCACTCGCGTCTTTCATGGCTATTGGGATGTGCGTCGGCTTGAGTGCTTGTTCAGGCGGCGGCCAAGACGCGACGCCTGCGTCGGCCTCCGTCGACGTTCAAGTGCTCGTAGCGACGCTCCCGCATTCGGCGGCAACTGCACCCTCGGCGGCTTGAAGGTGATGAACGGCCCCGACACTAACGGCAACTGGGTGCTCGACCCCGCCGAGGTCACGGGAACTTCGTACCTGTGCCTGTGACCATCGGCACGGACTCGCGACGATAATGAGCGGGGGCCACGCCGAGCTGGCGCTTGAAAGCGCGGCTCAGCGCGGTCTCTGAGCCGTACCCGACCCGCTCGGCGATCTCGGCCAGGCTGCTCTTGCTGGACCGTAGCAAAGACGCTGCGAGCTGGATCCGCCACTGCGCCAGGTACTGCATGGGCGGGATTCCGACCAGCTCCGCGAAGCGCTCGGCCAGCACGGAGCGAGACAGCCCGGATTCCTTGGCCAGCTCCTCGAGGCTCCAATCGTGAGTTGGCTTCTCGTGCAGCCTCTGCAAGGCGCGGCCGATGTTCTCATCCCGCAGGCCTGCAAACCAACCGACGCCTTCGGGCGGAAGCTGCGCGACATAGCGGCGCACGACCTCGACGAAGAGCAGCTCGCTGAGCCGCGAAAGCGTGCAGTCGCTGCCTGGACGGGGCACGGAAGACTCCGCCACCGCCATTTCTACCAGCCGCCTCAAGATGTCGTCTCCGTCTTGCGCGCGGAGGTGCATCACCTTCGGCAACGTGGCGAGCAACGGGTTGAACGGACGAGCGTCGCAGCCCATGAAGCCGCACAGCAGCCGAGCTTTCTCGGAGCCTCCTCCATCCATGCTCATGGCGAGCGGCAGGCGCCCGCTGCTCACGGCGCGGATCGCGTCGAGCGTCGGCTCCCCGCGCATGCCAGGCGCGCTGGACATGACGTGCGAGTCACCTTGGGGAAACACGATGATGTCGCCCGGGTTGAGCTTGACGGCCGGCTCGTCCACCACCCCCGCCCAACACGTGCCGCTGACCACGACGTGGTACTCGATGACGTGCTCCACGCCGGGCATGATGAACGGGCCAAGCTCGCTCGCAGCCGGCGCCTCCGTGACCCAAGGCTCGGAGGCGTCGACCGCAAAGTAGACGGCGCCGGTCAGGCGTACGGCCCGCAAAACCTCGGATAGCGTGTCCTGCATGACCGCCTCCGCTTAAGGTGGCGCGGAGGCCGCCGCAAGCTGACACCCGCCCGGGCGCTAGACCGCGTCTAGCGGACACGCGTCAAACTCGGAATTTGCTGCGGACTCCGAGTCATGCCTGACCGACCGCCGGTAATGGTCGGATCGAGCGCGGGAGCCTAGGAATGGTGTGCGGCCTGGTTGGGGCCGCGGAGGAGAGAAGCATGACTATGAATATCGAGAGCCCGGCGAGTGTACGGTCGCTCAACTTGGTGAGTGTCGACTACGCGGCCATCAAGCAGCGCCAGCAAGCGATGTGGGCGTCCGGTGATTTCTCGATCATCGGCAACACCCTGCAGATCGTCGGGGAAACCTTGTGCGAAGCCGCCGAGCTCGACGCCGGAGCCAAGGTGCTGGACGTCGCGTGTGGCAACGGAAACGCGTCGCTCGCGGCCGCCCACCGCTTCTGTCATGTGGTCGGCCTAGACTACGTGCCGGCGCTCCTGGCGCGCGCAAAAGAGCGCGCCGCGGCGGAGCGGCTGTCGATTGACTTCGTCGAGGGCGACGCCGAGCAGCTGCCCTTCCCGACCGCGTCTTTCGACGCGACGCTTTCGACGTTCGGCGTCATGTTCGCTCCGGATCAGGCGCGCGCTGCGCGCGAGCTGGTTCGAGTGACCAAGCCCGGTGGCAAGATCGCTCTTGCCAGCTGGACACCGGAGGGCTTCATCGGGCGAATGCTCGTCGCTGTCTCCAAGCACGTGCCGCCGCCTACCGGCGTTGCTTCGCCCGTGTACTGGGGCAACGAAGAGCGCTTGCGCGAGCTGTTCCCGAACGTGAGTAACATCAGGGTGACGCGTAGGAATTTCGTGTTCCGCTACGAATCGGCCAAGCACATGATCGACGTATTTCGCACCTACTACGGGCCGACTTTCAAAGCGTTCGGGTCGCTCGACGCCGAGCGCCAGGCGCGCCTCGCCCTGGACCTTCACGAGCTCGCCGAGCAATTCCGGAGCGCGTCGCAGACGAAGAGCCTCGCGGTTCCGGCCGAGTACTTGGAAGTCGTGATCGACGTTTAACCGCGCTCGAAACGATACAGCAGGGCGCCGGTCGCGCTGCCTTCACGGGGAATTTCCACGAACGTGAGGAGCAGCGCGCTCGGCGGTTTGCCCATTTGCCCGAAGGTCGCCGCGACTTGCATGCTGATGAGCAAGAGCATCGGCGTCATGCAGTCGCGCGCGTCCGCGGGGAGATTCGTCTCGATGCGTGGGTGCCCCGTCGTGCCGGCGAGCTTCACGGTCACCTGCGCGTCGTCGATGAGTGGCTTGGCACATTTCACCGCCACATGACCGAGCAAGCTCGCCCCTTCGCGGAAGTTCATGCGCTCGGTCGGCGAAAGGTCGGCGCCTTCCGTCTCCAGTGAAGCGAGGCGCGGTCTGGGCAAGAATCGTTCGAGCGCTCGGGGCTTTCGCGGCGCGGCCAACAGCTTCTGCACCTCCGTGAAGTGCACAGCCAGGCTCACGCCCGCGGCGCCGCCGGTCGCGGTGTTCACCCCAATGACGGACCCACGCTCGTCGAATAAGGGGCCGCCGCTGGAGCCCGGCGCGATAGCCGTCTGCATTTGCAGGAAGCGCGTGCCGTCCACGTTGCGCAGCTGGCTGACGATGCCTTCGGTCAGCGTGTATTCGAAACCGAGCGGGCTGCCGATGGCGATCGCGCGAGCGCCGACGACCACGTCCTTACCCTTGTACAGCGGGGCGACGGCGAGTCCTGACGTCGACACGGAGAGCAGCGCCAGGTCGTGCTTCGGCTCTTCTCGGAGCACGGTGACGTCCTCGTAACGCGAGCCGTCTTGGGTCACGACTTGGAGCGACGTCGCGCCCTCCACCACGTGCTGATTGGTGACGATGAGCCCCGCGGCGTCCACCACGAAGCCGCTGCCCAGGCTCTCACCGTAAGTGACGCCCAGCTTGTCGTAGAGCTTGGCCATCAAGCCGTCCTTCGGCGGCGCGATGTGCGCGTGCAGCACGACCACGCTACTGGCGCGCTCTCGATAGACCTTGCCGGCGGGAGTCTCCGCTTCCGCTTCTACCTCGTCCGCGGCGCGGATCGCGGAGCTCGTCAGCGATGGTGAGGGGGACGCGGCGACGGACGCGGCGCTGGAAGCCACCGGCAGCGGCGGCGGTGCCTCCACGCGTCGCGCAGTCGCGACTGGCCCGACGCTTCGCGGAATCGTCCCCGCGATACGCTCGAGCTGCTGTTGGCTGAGCATCGGCAACAGACGGGGACCGCTCTGCTCGAGCGCGGTGCGAGCGCGCTGCGGCGCGAGCAACAAGAGCAGAGCGAGCCAGACCGAGTTCACGACCGAGAGCGTCTGGAACAACATGTGGCTAGCCGTCGGGTGCAGCCGACGAAACGCGCGCGTCAGCCGCCGCTCGAGCAGCGCCGGCAACACCAAGCAAAGCGCAGCCGCCGTGGCTAAGCCGAGCCACCACGCGCCGCTCCAATACATGGCGACCGCGCTGACCAGCAGCGCGGCAACAGCCGTGAGCACGACCCCGACCACGACTCCCAAGACCACCATCCCGGCGGAGCCTAGCGCTTTCCCTACGACGCGGAAATGCCCGGTGCTACGTTGCGCCGCCCTTGGCGCGGATCGAAGACGAATGGCTGCACGGCTGGGATGCTACGCCCGGCATCGTCGCCGTGTGGGCCGAGCCGGACGGACGCGCTTGGGTTTGGCGTCGGGAGTCCGGCGCGCTGTCTCGCGAAGAGCAGACGTTCCGGCCGTGGCTGCTCTGCTCGTCTTTGGTCGACTTGCAGGCGCTCGGGTCGCGCTTGGTGCCCCACCGCGAGGACGCGCCTTGGAGCGCCGTTACCTATCAGGAGCTGAGCGGGGACGTCGGTTTGCGGTACCTCGTGCGAGGGCCGGACATGCGCTTGCTCCGCGCGACCGTGCTGCGCGGCGCCTCCGGGCGGCTGGGTCGCACCCTGAGCAGCTTCCGCGACTTGGGCGATGACGTGGTGCTCGCGTTGCCGCCCGAGGAACAGTACCTGGTCGCGACGGGGCGCTGCTATTTCCGCGGCCTCGCGTACGACGACGTGACGCGCCTACAATTCGACTTGGAAACGACGGGGCTGGATCCCGACATCGATCGCATCTTCCTGATTGCGGTGCGCGGGCCAGGGGGAGAGCACGAGCTGCTGGAAGCGCCCAGTGACAGCGACGACGGTGAGCGGTCGTTGCTCGCCGCGCTCGAGCGTTGCGTGGCGAAGTACGATCCGGACGTGCTGGAGAACCACAACCTCCACGGCTTCGATTTCCCTTTCCTGATGCGTCGCGCAGAGCGTTTGAAGATTCGTCTGCGCCTTGGCCGCCACCGCGACGTGGACTTTGCGCTGCGTCCCGCCTCGCGAGGTGCGCGGCTTGGTCAAGCGGGCGCGCGCTGGCTCGAGCGGTTACGCCGAGCGCGCTACACGCTGCCGGGCCGCGAGCTCATCGACTCCATGGACGCGGTCCGACGACACGACTTTTCCGCGCGCGACTTGCCCGGGCACGGATTGAAGGTCGTCGCGCGGCACCTCGGTCTGGCCCGCGCCGAGCGGCAGTACATTCCGGGGGCACGAGTGCACGAAGTCTGGACCCGCAATCCGGAGCTCGTGCGTCGCTACGCGACGGACGACGTGGACGAAGCCGCCGGCGTGGCCCGGCTGTTGGGCGGCGCCGCATTTTCGCTCGCGCAAATGGTGCCGCGCCGTTACGAGCGGCTGGCCGACGCGGGCGCGGCGACGGGCGTCTTGGATCCGATGCTGGTGCGAGCCTACCTACGCGCCGGCAAGGCGCTGCCACCGCACGCGCGCGGCGACGGTACGCCGCACCAGGGAGCGGCCCTCCACCTTTTTGCGTCGGGCGTGGCGACTCGCGTCGTCAAAGCCGACGTCGCGAGCCTCTATCCGTCGCTGATGCGACAGTACCGTATCGGCCCCAGTCGCGACGAGCTGGGGGTGTTTCTGGCCATCGTCGACCAGCTGGTGGCCCGCCGGCTGCACGCCAAAGCGGCAGCCAAAGCGGAGTCGCCCGGCTCCGCCGCGCGCTTTACGCTGGAAGCGGTATCCGCGGCGTACAAGCTCGTGATCAACTCCGCGTACGGCTACCTCGGCGCGGTGTCGCTCACGCGCTTCGCCGACGTGCACGCGGCCAACGACGTCACGGCGCGTGGTCGCGAGCTGCTCTCGTTCATGTGCCGAGAGCTCGCGCAGCGCGGCGTGCAGCTGCTCGAAGCCGACACCGACGGCGTCTATTTCTCGATGCCGGAAGGCTCGAAGCCGGAGGACGAGCAGCGCGTCGTCACTGAAGTGGCGAGGCTACTTCCGCCGCTCGTGGAGCTGCAGTTCGACGGGCGCTACCGGGCCATGCTTTCGCACGAGCCCAAGAACTACGCGCTCGAGTCCTACTCGGGGCAGCTGACGCTCCGGGGCGTCGCGTTTCGGTCCAGCCGCGCGGAGCCGTTCGGTGAGGCCTTCTTGAGAACCGCCGTCGCGTGCTTGCTGGCTGGTGACGTCGTCGGCGTGCGCAAAGCTTACGTGGATAGCGTGCGGCAGCTCCGCGAAAAACGGCTTAAAACCCGCGAGCTCTGCGCGCGCGTGCGTTTGACCAAGACACCCTCTGAGTACGCGGTCACGCGTCGCGAGCGGCAGGAGCTGCCGTACGAGGCCCTGCTCCAAAACGGACGAGACGATTGGAGCGCTGGTGAGCGGGTGTACGTGTATCGGCGCACCCTTGGCCGCGCGGGTCTGTGGCAAGAAGCGTTCGAGGACGAGTTGGACCCGCTCGAGCCGAGCGCCGACATGCGGGACCCTCGCGACTACGACGTCGGGCATTATGTCCGGCTACTGCAAAATACGTTCGCCAGTCGCCTCGCTCGGGGTCTCAACGTGGACGATTTCGAGGCCGTCGTCGCAGATCCGGACCGGCCATCTCTCTTCGAGCGCTCGCTCGTCGGTGCGCGACCGATTCTTTCCGTGCTGTCACAGCCGGCCCTAGTAATACCGAGCGACGACCCGTGAGCGGCTGCGAACGACGCTGCGCCTTGGCAACCCCCCTCGTCACAAGCTAGCCTTTGCTCAGGTCAGTGGTGTTGTCGCTCGGGACCGTGCGGTCCGCGTTTTCAGTGCTCGCTGCGTGCGGCGTCGCGGGCGCATGTTCGTTTCCGGAGTACAGCGTGGGGCCGGAGCCGAACCCGTTCGAGCGCATCTGCTCGGACGAGCTCACTAGCGACGCAGAAACGGACGTGGACTGCGGCGGCGGCTGCCCGCCTTGCGCGATGGGCAAGGCGTGTAAAACGGCGGACGACTGCGCGAGCGGCTCATGCGTGGACGCCACGTGCCAAATGCCAACTTGCCTGGACCACGTCAGAAACGCGGCGGAGTCGGACGTGGACTGCGGCGGGCCGTGCACGCCGTGCCGCGCCGGCCGCGATTGCAAGGTCGACCAGGACTGCACGGACCGCGTGTGCGCGGCGCCCGAAGCCTGCGAGGGCGAGGATTGTCCAGCGCCGTTTTGCCAAGTCGCCACGTGCGCGGACCGCGTCCAGAACGGCGAAGAGACCGGTAAGGACTGCGGCGGCGACTGCCCGAAGTGCGACAACGGCATGGGCTGCGCGGAGAGCCGAGACTGTCAGAGCGGCCACTGTACCGACGGCGTGTGCGTGGCCCCCGGCTGCACGGACGAGCTGTTCAACGGCGACGAGAGCGACGTGGACTGCGGCGGCCCCGAGTGCCAACCGTGCGGCCCGGAGGCGGCGTGCGGCAGTGGCGCGGACTGCGCCAGTCGCGTCTGTGAGGGCGGAGTGTGCACCGCCGACGGCTGCGACGACGGCGTCATGAATCGAGACGAGTCCGACGTGGACTGCGGCGGCCGCATGTGCGACGGCTGTGGGGAGCTCCAGCATTGCGCCACCGGTACGGACTGCGCGGCCGGCGTCTGCCTGACCGGTTACTGCGTGCCGAAGGCGCCCACGAACCGAGAGCTCCCTCGCGACGGTTGGCGCGCTACGGCCCCGGAGAGTTACCCCGACCATCGACCCGACCAAGTGTTGGACGACGTGGGCGGGCGCTGGACGAGCGGCGCGGATCAGCACGAAGGCATGTGGTTCGAGGTCGACATGGGGCAGCTACGGACGTTCTTCGAGATCCGCTTCACTTCCACGGAGCAAACGTCGGACGCGCCCGGTCAGTATCGCATCTACTTGGCGACCGAAGCCGGTAATTACGGCGCCCCAGTGGGGCCAAACCACTTCGGCGGCCCCGTGAGCGTTTACTCCTTCGACACCGCGCGGCTCGCCCGCTTCATCAAGATCGAGATTGCCCAGGACAAGGCCTTCTGGTGGAGCATCAACGAGCTCAACGTTCTCCAATGAAGTTGCTGACGCCGCGCGTCGCCAAGGTGCTGGTATCCGTCGTCAGCACCTTTCCCGCCATCGACTTGATTCGCGTGTTGTACCGGCGCAACCCGGACTTCATTCGCTACCACGACTTTGCGAGCTTCATGCTCGCCATCAACGTGAGCGGCCGCTGGGCGTTCGTGTTCCTGTTCCTCGCGCTCGCCTGCACGCCAGTGCAGCGCTTCGTACGGTCACCGCTCGTGCCGGCGGTGCGGCGCCCGCTCGGCCTGGCCGCTTTCGGCTACTGCGTCCTTCACTTCCTCGCGTACTTCGTGGTGGGACAGAAGCTGAACGTCGAGTACACGATCCAAGACTCGCTCGCGCAGCCATCTCGCATCCCGGGATGGATCTCCCTGCTGCTCCTCGTGCCGCTCGCGCTCACCTCGACGGACGGAATGGCGCGGCAGCTTGGCGGCAAGCGCTGGAAGCTGCTGCACCGACTCGTTTATCTCTCCGCGGCCGCCGCCATTTATCACGCGTACTTGGTCGAGGACGCCCATTACGGGAACTACAACACGACCCGCACCACCCTCATCGTGTTCGTCGTCTTGATGCTCGCGCGCCTCGTTCGCTTCCCCCGCTCCACGACGACACGGCCCAGCTAGTACTAGACCGGCGCTCACGTGGGACGAATGTCCTCACATCGGCTTCCGCGTAGCTCGGTGGGCGCGAATTTGTTGAGAAATTTCTGGCTCGGTCAGGACCGCGCGCTCGTGCCAGGGGCATGCGGCACTGGTCGCGACGAGCATCGCTTTCTAGGTTTGCGCGGCGCGGTTTTGTATACTCGCCGTATGGGCTCAGCAGACTTGCATGTCGGTGCGGCCTCGAACGGGCTGACCGTGCGTCAGCGCATCGCGGAGCTGCTGCGCTCTGCAGAGCTGACCGCGCACGAGATCTCGAAGCAGGCTTCGGTCGCGGAGCGAGAAGTGGCCGAGCATTTGCGGCACTTGGAGCACACGCTGCTTCAGTCGGGCGAACGGCTCCGCGTCCTCTCGCCTCATTGCCAAAAGTGCGGCTTCGTCTTCGGTGAGCGCGAAAGGCACGGTCGTCCGAGCCGGTGCCCGAAGTGCAAGAGTGAGCGCCTTTCCAAGGCGCGCTTCACCGTCGTCCGAAGCTGACCTCGGGCGCGCCGGCTCCGCCGCTTCTCGGTTCCACAGGCGTTTGGCGGTTCATCGCGGCGGCCGCAGTTTCGAGCGCTTCTTGCGGGCGCGTTGCCTGGTACCGGTTCCATGGTATGTTTCACGCATGCGCTGCCCGTCGTTCGCCGGTCCTTCGTTCTTCCGCGCAGTGGCGTTTCTAGCGCTTACCCCCCTGTGCGGCTGCTCCGCATCGGCTGATGATACGGGAACCCAGGGGACGGGAGGTCGAGGTTCCGGGGCGACGGCAAACAGCAACTCGGGCGGCGCCGGCAATGCGCCTCCTGTCCAAGCTGGGGGCAGCATGCCGGACCTCGGCCCCATCGAGCCCGTCCCAGAGCCGGAAGAGTGCAAGTCCGTCCTGGAGCTCACGATCCGCGACTTCACCTCCATGCATCCGGACTTCGAAGCGTACCGCGGCATCAACGATGCGGGGTGCGGCATGGTTGCGGCAGCCATCGGCCCGGATACGAAGCCGACGTTCGTATCCGGTCTCGGTACGATGAAGCGCGTTATCGCGGGTGATTTTTCGAACGCGACGTTCATGGCCTGCGCACCGTGGGATTGGATGCCCGGGCTAGTGGTAATCACGAATCAAGCCAGCTTCGACCAGTGGTACCGCGACGTGGAGGGCGTCAATCAAACCTTCACGGTGCCCATCACGTTGACGGACGTGGGTGACGGTAGCGGTAACCTCTCTTACGACAGCAAAGCCTTCTTCCCCATCGACGACATGGGCTTCGGCAACACCGAAAACCAGCAGCACAACTTCAGCTTCACGACCGAGGGCCACGTGAAGTTCGAGTACGTCAAAGGGCAGAAATTCACCTTCCGCGGCGACGACGACTTGTGGATTTTCGTGAACGGCAGGCTCGCGCTGGACCTTGGCGGCACGCACGTACCCATCTCCGCCACGATCGACTTCGACGCGCAGGCGGCGGCGCTCGGCATCGTACCGGGCGGCAATTATCAGATGGATATCTTTCACGCCGAGCGCCACACCAGCGAGTCGAACTTCCGCGTGGAAACGAACATTCGCTGCTTCGAGCCGGTCCCGGTCGTGCGCTGACACAGCAGGCCGCGCGCCGCGTGCCTCCTGCATTCCGCTGCGCTTGAACGACCATTTTTCTCGCGCGGGCCGGCAGAAGGCTGAGTAGGCTTCGCGCATGCGGACCTTCGCGTACGGGGCGTTCTGTTTGGCGCTGTGGGTCGTCGCGTGCGGGTCGGAAGACGCCAAGCGTACCGAGCCGGACGCGGAGGCGGGCGCGGCCGGGGCGGACGCCGCTCCGGGCGGAGGCAGCAGCCCCGGAGGCGCCCCGGTTGGCGACGCCGGTGAAGGAACGGTGGGACGCGGTGGAGCGCCGGATGGCACCGCGGGCGACGGCGCCAGCAGTGGTAGCGCCGGTACGGGCGGCACCGAGCCTGGCGCGCCGATCAACGTCATCGGGCAGGTCGTGGACCGCGGTGGCAGTCCGCTCGCGGGCGTGCGCGTGGAGGTCGGTGGTGAGGCCATGACGACCGATGCGGACGGCGAGTTCGCGTTCGAAGCCGTGACCCCTTACGACATCGTCGTGCGCTACAGCGAAACGGAAAGCGACGTGTACTTGGGAGTGACGCGGACGGATCCGAAGATCGTCGGCAATTACTCGAGCACCAACCGCTCGGCGACTCTGGCCGGGACGCTGAGCGGCCAGGGTTACCCGGTGCCAACGGGGCACGAAACCCAGCTGACGATCCGTGGGGTGGACGTGGGGTTCAGCAACCGCCAGATGGCGGGGAGTAACGGCGCCTACGTGTCGTCCGGCAGCCCGGCGTGGACCGGCGGGCCCACGACGCCGGCGACCTTGTTCGCGCTACAGCGCAACGTCACGACCGGCGTGTTCACCGCTATCGGCAGCAAGCTCGTCACGCTCACGGACCAGGAGCAGCTGACGTCTCCGGAGGCAGATCTCACGCTCGTGGCCGCGGTGCCGCGCGACTTGGACGTGACCATCAACGCTCCCGCTGGCATCGACTACTCGAGCATCATCTTCTACGTGGGCACGGTACCGGTGTCCGTCCCTTCGCCGTCGTCCGCCTTCACCCTGCAAGTGCCGGAAGACGTGCCCGAGGCCGTCGGCTTCGTGCTGAACCTCGACGCGACGGTGGACGGGCGTCGCACCTATGCCATCTCGAAGCTGTCCAGCAGCCTCGAAACGCTCGAGCTGGAGATCGGCGTGCCGCCCGCCGCAACCTCGCCGACGGACGAAGCGACGCTGAGCGCCGCGACGGGCGCGTTCGAGTTTGCGGCCGAGCCCGGCGCCGTGAGTCGGGTCGTCTTCGAGTACACGGAGATCCTCTCTGGCGGCGAGCTGCAGATCGAGCACACCACCAACGTGCTGACCGACGGCACGAAGCTCGCGCTGTCCCGGCTGCTCGCGCTGAACCTGGACTTGCCGGGGGACGAGCTCATGAGCTGGACGGTGCAGAGCCGCGCGGACGCGCCGACCGTAGACGCCTACTTGGCGCCGGCTCACGACCAAGTTTCGGACGTGCGCGGCGGCGCCGACACGCCGCGTGCCTTCATGTTTCAGGAGTAGCCGCGAGCACAGGGCTGTGCGGCAGCGTGCGTGCTGCCGCGCAGCCGGGCTCGCTTCCCCCAAATGGAAGTTTTCGCTCAGAGCCCGGCTGCGAAAGCGCGGCCGAATTCGAGCGGCGTCGGGCGATCGGCGGGATCGAGAGCGGTGGCTTCGCGCAGGAGCTTGGCGATGGCGGGCGGGTACCCTTGCAGACGCTCGGCGGATTCGAAGGGGTCGCGACGCATGTGGGCGATGATGCGATCGCGCTGGTTGTCGAGCTCGTCGAAGAAGGCGCGACCCGTGGTGACGTTGTAGATCGTGCCGGCGAGGGCGTAGACGTCCGAACGCGGGTCGAGCTCGACGGGATCGAGGACTTGCTCGGGCGCGATGTAGCCGGCGGTGCCCGCAACGAAGCGGCCGCTCGCGTCGGGCGCGACCTTCACGCTGCGTACCATGCCGAAGTCGATGACGACCGAGGAGAGGGGCGGGGTGTGCGCGGGGTCGCGGTGCTTGTCGGGGTCGAAGCGTTGGCCGCCTTGGAGGGGGAGGCGCAGCCAGATGTTGGCGGGTTTGATGTCGCGGTGCACGAGGCCGGCGCTGTGAAGCGCAGCGAGGCCGGCGCACGATTCGAGCACGACTTGGCGGAGCTCGAAGAGGCTCATCGGCTTGGCTTGGGAGTATTGCTTGAGGTCCGCGCCGATCAGGTATTCGAGGACCAAAAACGGCATGCCGTCGGTCACTCCGCGGTCGATGATGTTGGCGACGTTCGGATGGTACAGGCCGGCGAGCACGCGCGCTTCCTCCACGAAAGAGGTGAGGATGCCTTCCCGTTCGACCTCGGTCGCGGTTTGGAGCGCGTCGCTCTTGGGGACTTTCAGCACGAAGAGGCGATCCGCGCCCGGCTTGCGCACGAGCCACACCGAGCCGATGCCGCCTTCGCCAATGGTTTTGACGAGCTCGTAGCCTTCGATGACCTTCTGCTCGGGCTTTTTGGCCTTGGGGGGCGGGGGCGGAGTGCGCTTGATGGCGGCGCCTACCGCCTCTTCGAGCTGCGCGGAGGCGATGGGGCCGAGCGACGCGAACCACACGTCCAGCATGCCGAGCTCACGAGCCCGAATCGCGCGCGCCACTTGCGTGGCGATGCGCGGCGCGTTGTCGGCGAAGCTCTTGTTGCGCGCCGCCTCCGTGCTTTGCTCGTGGACGGGGCGGAGCGCCTTGACTGGATCCGCAAGCGCGGATTGCAGGCGATCCGCCGCGAGCACGAGCTCTAGACACATCTCCTCGAGGTCCGGCTTGGGGCCGGCCGCGGTCGCGAACGCGTGGAGTGACGCGGCGAGCCCGGCGAGCGCGTGAGCCAGCTCCGTGGGGGCGGCGTGGAGCGAAGCGAGCGCTTCGGCGGCGGCGGCGCCCCACGCTCCTTCCGGCGCTTGCGCAGCCACGGCGGCCCGCAAGGCGTCGGCGCGGTCGCAGCAGCTCTGGAGTGTACCGGGCGCCATCATGGGCAACGCATTCGTGAGCTGCAGCAGCGTCGTCGGACGATCGATGACGAGCGCCCACCACGCCGCGAACGGCCCCAGCCACTCCAGGTCGTCCACCTCACCGAGCGAGGTGCCGCGCGTGGTGTCGACCAAGCGCCAAAACAGGGCCGAGAGGGCGGTTTGCAAGGCGGGCGGCAGCTCGCGCGTGCCATCCGTGAGGCCTTGGATTTTGCGCAGCCAACGGCACGTGTCGTGAGCCGTTGGTCCGCGCCCTCGACCGAGCTCGGCATCCTCCCCGCAAGCGTCGAGCGCGTAGCCGCCGAGCCGCACCGCCAGGACCTCGAGCTGCAACTCGGCGTCGAACTCACCACCGCTTTGGCGCCGCTCGCGCACCAAGTCCAAGAGCTCCGAAGGTGCTCGAGCCACGAGCTCCCACGCTTCTTCCAGCTCCGGCTGGTCGAAGGGATGACCGGCGGGTCGCGTCGCGAGCATGGGGCTCCATAACTGGAGCGCGAAGGCGCGCGCGCAGCCCTCCATCGCGTTCATAGCGGCGGCGCGTTGACGAAGCCGGCCCGTGCCGAGCGCGATGCGGCGCGCTTCCAAGAACGTTGCCGAAATGGAGCTGGCGAAGCGCGCCGCGCGCGCGTCGGCCTCTTCGTCGTCGTACTGCGCAGCGAGCCGAATCAGATTCTCGAGGCCGAGCTCGATGTCGAGCGGATCGCGCTCGGCGCGCTCCACCGCGTCGGTTACGGCCGTGACCTCGATCCAGCGACGCTGCTCTTCCAGCGATGAGGGGCGCACACTCCATGCCATCTCGCGCAAGGCGAGCAGCGGCTGCTCCACTTCCGGCGGCTGGTGGCCGCGTCGCCACACGGTCGCAAGCCCTCGAGCCAGCGCGCGCGCGGCGATGGCACCGCCGTCGCCGTTGAGGATGCGCTTGGCGAGGCGGTCCCAAAGCGGTCGCCGTTCTTTCATCAAGTACGGGGTCGCGGCGGCGGCGGCGCCGAGGGCCCACACTGCCTCCGTGGGGGAGTCGAGCAAGGCGACGAGCTGGCCGCCCAGAAACTTGAGGCGCTCTTCGGGCAGAGACGCGAACGCGGTCATGGCACGCTGGCGCAGCACCGGCGCGTCGCCGAGCACCCAGTCGAGGAGCGTGCCTTCCATTTGTTCGAGCTTGCCGGTGAGCCGCCCGAGCGCTCGAGCCGCATGAATCCAAACCAGCGGCTCTGGGTGCAGCAGCAAGGGCTGCAGGACCTGCAAGGTACGCCCGACTAGCTCCGGCTCGGTCATGGCGGGCAAACCGCACACGCTGATCTCCAGACAACGCGCGGCGAGCACGCGGCCGCGCAGAGCGCCGCGGGCGGGAGCGTGCACCATCTCCTCGAACACCGACGCGGAGCCGAAGAGCCAGCGTCCGAGCGCCGGCACCTCTTGCGCGGAGGCGCCCGCCTCCCAAATCAATATCTCGAGCCGCGCGCGCGCTTCCGCATTTTGCGGCTGGCGCAGCTGCTCGCCGTCGCCGATCAGCGGCGCGGAAGCGAGCGCGTCCAAGAGCGGTCCCTCGAGCACGCGACCGGCGGCGACGGCCGCTACGCGTTCGCGCAGCTCTGGCTGCTTGCTGGCCAAGACGAGAATCGGCGCGAGCTGGATATCGCGCCGCCACGTGCTCGCGTAACACCACAAGAGCAAGACCGGCGCCGATGGCTCCGTGAAGGCCTTGGCCAAGAAGCTGATTGGCTCGCCCGGCTTGGACGTGGCGAGCAGCGCGGCCCCCAGCGTGTCCGCCGCGCTCAAGACGTCCGCCGAGAGAGCCTCGCTCGGCGTCTTCGGTGAGCGCCAACGCTCGTGGACGGGCGCTTCCAGCTCCGGCTGCTGGGTGAGGGCACGCATCAGCACCGTGAGAGCAACTTCGGCTTGTGACGAAAACATGCGCAGCCTTCTCAGGCTACAGACGCGGGCGCCGCGTGGCTACGGAGCGGCGCTACTCGGCCGAAATTGGCTGAAAGAGGGTGCGCACGACCACGGCTTGGCCCGAGAAGCCGAACCGAAGCGGAGCTTTGGTGGCCCCCTCGCCCGCCCACGTTTACGACGCTTCGACGTCGGCGATCAGGAGGTAGCGCCAACCAGCAAAGCGCCCCAGCCTGATGGCGTTGAGCGCAGCGAGAACTCCCGAATCCAGCGCGAGCATGGCCGAGCCGAGGAGCTCTGGACTGCGAGGCAGCAGTACGGGCCCGACGTACCCGCCACTCAGAGGAAAGGCGAAAATGTCGGAATAGGAGACGCTCGAAACCTTGAAGCCTGCGTCTTCGACGACGCGCTTGGCGTCTTTGGGGCCACACACGGGGTCGACATGCCCGATGAGCTTGCGGGCAAGCAGAAGCGTAGGCATCGGATTCGGGTCCAGCACCACCAGTCGCTTGCGCGCGATGCGTCGTACCGACTGAAGGAAGGAGGCGATATCGCCTTCGTCGTAGATGTGGTGGATGGTATCTTTGAGCACCACCGTGTCGAAGGTCGCGGGAGCGAAATCAAGCTCTTCACTCGCGGCGACACGCAAGTCCGCCTGCGGGTAACGAGCCTTGCCGGCGGCGATGCCTTCGGCGAGCAAGTCGATACCGGTAGCTTTGAAACCTCGCTTGCGAAGGTGCTCGGTCAGGCTGCCGAACCCGCACCCGATATCGAGCACGGACTCCCCGACCACGGAGCGCGCAACCCGCTCATTGAGCCTTTCGTCCACTCGGCCATAAAAGCCGTCCAGACGCGCGGCCATTTCGGGCGTGTAGTGGTCGTAGTGGTGGTGGTGGTGGTCGTGCCCCGCCGAAGGGTGGTGCTCTGAGTTCGTCATGCGCCGTTTTGCCGAGAGAATCCAAGGCCACCCTGAGCCACACGGAGAGTTCCTGCAAGGACACGCATGATTGGGGAGCTATTACACCGGACCCTCCCGCGCCGCCACCACGTGTCGACGCGCCCCATGCGGCTCTCGCTCCGTCGGTGGCTCATCGACGATCGCGACTGCGCAGGGGGCTCGTGCGCGCGCGCTCACCAGGGCAAGGGTGCACTCAGTAGTGCCACGGGAACTTGTCGAAGTCCGGCTTCCGCTTTTGCAGAAAGGCGTCGCGCCCTTCCACGGCCTCTTCCGTACCGTAGGCGAGTCGCGTCGCTTCCCCGGCGAACAGCTGCTGGCCGACGAGCCCCTCGTCCGGCAAATTGAAGCCGTATTTGAGCATGCGCATCGCGGTCGGGCTCTTTTGCAGGATGAGCTCGCACCACTCCAACGCGACCTTTTCCAGCTCCGCGTGCGGCACTACGGCGTTGACCATGCCCATCTCGAACGCTTCTTGCGCGCTGTAGTTCTTGCCGAGAAAGAAGATTTCTCGGGCGCGCTTCTGGCCTATTTGCCGAGCCAGCAGCGCGGAGCCGTAGCCGCTGTCGAAGCTCGCTACGTCCGGATCCGTCTGTTTGAAAATCGCGTGCTCTTGGCTGGCGATGGTGAGGTCGCACACCACGTGAAGGCTGTGCCCGCCCCCCACCGCCCAGCCCGGCACCACCGCAATCACCACCTTGGGTGAGAAGCGAATCAGCCGCTGCACCTCGAGAATATGCAAGCGCCCCAGGCGAGCGGCGTCCGGCGCAGCGCCTTCGGCACCCTCGTATTTATAACCGTCTTTACCGCGGATGCGCTGATCCCCGCCGGAGCAGAACGCCCAGCCGCCGTCTTTCGGGGAGGGGCCGTTGCCGGTGATGAGCACCGCGCCCACGTCGCTCCACGTGCGCGCGTGCTCCAGCGCCGTATAAAGCTCGTCCACGGTCTTTGGACGGAAGGCGTTGCGCACCTCCGGTCGATTGAAGGCAATGCGCACGGCGCCGAGCTCCCGCGCGCGGTGATACGTGATGTCTTCGAACTCGAAGCCCTCCACCTTTTGCCACTTGTCGGCCTCGAAGATCTCGGAAACGGCGCTGCGGGTCATGGGGCGCGGACTATAACGTCACTTTGCGCCTTGCCGGAAGGCGAGAAACCGCTCCTTGAACG
Organism: Polyangiaceae bacterium; assembly: GCA_029266615.1. Taxonomy (GTDB): domain Bacteria; phylum Myxococcota_A; class Polyangia; order Polyangiales; family Polyangiaceae; genus PMG-095. The sequence continues at coordinate 10,488 of JAQSWN010000076.1, read as the reverse complement.
CGGCGTCATCGAAGCCGCGCTCCGCTTCTTCGTGCACGTCGATGAAGCGGCGGTAGCGCTTTTCATTCGTGTCCACGTCACCGAAGAGAAAGGTCAGCAGCGCGTCTATCAGCTCGCCCTTGCGGCGCTCGTCGAACAGCACCGTCAGCTTCGCCCGCACCGCGAAGCCGAAGTGCGTGACGATGACTTTCTCGTCCTCCGCTTTGCGGCCCAAGGTGAGGAACTTGGGCTCGCCGAGCGTGGCGATGGAGAGCACCTCCGTATCGGCAATCTGCGCACGCAAAGCGTCTTCGACCTCGCTGCGGATGAGACCAAACGGGTCGCGCAGGCCGAAGAACATGTGCTCGCGGCCCTCGAAAGCGCAGAAGTCGTCGTCGGGCGAGGCCGGCATCGGGCCAAACTATGCCGCGAAATCTTCAGGACGGCGGGGGAAAGTCGCTGAACACCTTCAAGAGCGCGTCCTTGTCCCGGCCCTTTGCAAAGAGGGCGAGCGCCGGGTCCCATTCGTCGCGCCGGCGCACGAGCAAACGAACCTTCGCGTTCCGCAGGTCTGCCAGCGTTCCTTGGGCTACGACGTCCAGCCTGCTCTCGTCGACGTCCAGCCGGATGGAGCTCGAGCCTTTTATCTCGTTGAAAACAACCTGGCCGTCCTTGGACGCGACCGTCCTCAGGAAGTCGCGCGCGGCGGACTCGTGCGGGCTGCCGTTGACCAGCGCGAACACGTCTACTCCGTAGAAGAACAAATCCGTCGCGCCCGGCATGGCGAAGACGCCGAAGCCTTCGCCCGGCGTCCAGCCGAGCTGGACCAGGTAGCCCTTGGCCCAGTCGCCGTGGATGAACATCGCGGCCTTCCCGTCCAAAACTAGCTGCGCCGCGCTCGTCCACCCGAAGCCTTCGTCACCCGCAGAATCGTTCACGTATTTGCCGAGCACCTCTCCCAGCAGATCGATCGCTTCGGCCATACCGGCTTCCTCGACGGCGGACTTGCCGTTCAGGTAATCGGCGAATGGCTGCGCGCCGATCATCCCCGCGTGGAGCGCCTGGAACAAGACGCGCTGGACCCAACCCTCGTACGAGGTGGCGAGCGGCGTGATGCCGGCGGCGAGGATCGTTTCGCAGGCGGCCAAGAACTCTTCCAGCGTCGTCGGGATCGCAAGGCCCAAGTCGTCGAAGATTTGCTTGTTGTAATGGACCGCGTTCTCGCGGTGAATGTTCACCGGCATCGAGTAGATCTTGCCGTCGATCCTGACGTCTTCCAGCACCTCCGGCACGATCACGTCGACCAGGCCGAGCTCGTCGAACAAGTCGTCGAGCGCGGTGAGGCTGTTCGGATTGCGCGCCATCAGTGTTTTCAGGTTGTAGACGTTCTCCTGAAAAATGTCGGGCGGCTCTCCGGCGTCGAGGCGCTCGGCCAGCGCCTCTCGTGCTCGGTCGCCCGACTCGATGGCGGCGTTGTAAACTCGCTGATGCGGGTGCGACTCCTTGTGCAAGTTGACGAGCGCATCGAACGCGTCGGCCTCGCCGGGCGCGATCCACCACGAGAAGATTTCGACGTCTTCGCCCTTCTCCTCGTCGACGTTGGGAGCATCCTTTTCGTCGTCGCTGCAGCCCGACAGATAGAGTGGCAAACCGAGACCGAACAGACCGCGGCGAGTCAGCTTACGCATAGAGTCCCTTCAACCGACTGGTAACGGCTGGGGGCGCCACGCCTTAAGTCGTCCATCTGACGCGCGGAGCTTTCACCGCCCGCGACGGTTTGGTAGAGCGAGCGGTGATGATTGATCACAGCGGCCTCTCCGTGACCGACCCCGCCAAGAGCCGAAAATTCTACGAGCTGGCGTTGGCCCCGCTCGGCTACGAGGTTCTGATGGAGGTGCCCACCGAGCACACCGGTGGCATCGTCGTCCTCGGCTTCGGCGAGCCCCAGAAGCCGGACTTTTGGCTGCACGAGGGCCCGCCGCAAACGCCGCGCGTTCACGTCGCCTTCCGGGCGGCCAGCCGCGTCGTGGTGGACGAGTTCTACAAAGCCGCGATCGCCGCGGGCGGTAAAGACAACGGCCCGCCCGGTTTACGGCCGCATTACCACCAGCACTACTACGGCGCGTTCGTGCTGGATCCGGACGGCCACAACATCGAAGCCTGCTGTCACGACCCCGAGTGAGGGGAGCCGGCTTCCAGGGCCTGCAGGTGCGTGGTCCAGCTGATGGCGTCGTTGTGTGAGTGCGTGAAGCCGATGCTGCGCTCGTAAGCGACGGTGGCACGGCTGCGGTGCGCGACCACGTAGGTGCGCCGCCAGCCGTCCGTCCCGTTGCCGGGAGAACCGTGCACGGTGCGCTCGTCGTGCACGGTGATGCAGCCCCGCTTCACCGGCAACGACACGACTCGGTCTTCCGCGCCGAGCTCTACCGTGAGCGTGTGCGCTTCCTCTCGCAGCTCCGGCGCGGTGGACCACGCCGAGGGGCGGTGCGGCCGGAGCGCGGGTTCCCGGTGCGAGCCGGGCACTACTTGAAGGCAGCCGTTTGCGGGCGTCGCGTCGTCGAGCGCGAGCGAGCAGGTGACGGTGCGCGTGTCGGGCGTCCCCGTTGGCCAGTAGCCCAGGTCTTGATGCCACGCGAACACGGCGCCAGCGCGACGTGGGCGCTTGGCGAGGAACTGGTCGTAGTCCAACGTGGCGTCGTCCCCGATGAGCTGCCGGGCGATGGACGTGGCGCGCTGCTCGAACACGTTGTCCACGAGCGATGGATCGTACACGCGAGGGAGCACGGCGTTGACGAGGTTGAAGTCCTCGAACGCGCGACCATAGGGCCCGCTCATGTCGCAGAAATCCCGGCCCATGCCCGCCACGCGTCCCTCGATGAAACGCTGAAAAATGGGCTCGAGCGCCGCGAGCTCTGCTTCCGTAACGACGTCTTCCAGCACCAAGTAGCCGTCCCGCTGGTAGGCGCTGATTTGGGCCGGGCTGAGAGTAAATTCCGTTTCGCTACGGGTCATGAGCGGGCTCCCGGGAAACTTTGAGGCGTAGCCACCACAGCCGCAAGCATAACACTGCGCAGGATAGCGAGCTCGACCAGAAGATGGCCAGCATGAGCCCCGCGACACCCTGCCCTCGTAGCTCCGCCAGCCAGTAGGCTAGCGCCGGCATGACCGCCACGTACGCCAGTAAGTGGCTGGCGGTGGGGAACCAATTGTCGCCTCGCGCTCGGAGCGCGGATGCGGCGACGACCTGCGCGCCGTCCGGCGGCATGATCGCAGCCGCGAGCCACATCAGCCCCGAAGCGGCGGCGGCGAGGGTAACGTTGGCGGTGTACGCGCGGCCAATCGTGCCTGAAAAGGTGAGCACGACGAGCGCCGTCGCCACCATGAGCGCGCCGTTCAGCAGCACGCCGCCGAAGCTCGAGCGCATCGCATCCGCCTCGGCGCGACGCCCGACCGCCTCGGAAGTGAGCACGGCCGTGGCGCTCGACACGCCGAGCGACACCATGAAGACGATCGACAGGAGGTTGAGCAGGATCTGATAGCTGGCGACCGCGTCCGGACCTTGGCGTCCGGCCAAGATCGTCATGCCGGAGAATGCGCCCGCCTCCGCGGCGCTGCTGATCGCGGCGGCCGCCCCGACACTCAGGAGGGCGCCGTAACCCGGCGCCGCCGCGGATCTTCGCACCCCTAGCCGTTGCGCATCTTTCAGCTGCCAAACCCACGCCAGCATGACGGCCGCGAGACAAAACCGCGCGGCGACCGTGCACCACGCCGAGCCAATAGCGCCCAGCTTCGGCACGAGAAGCAAGTTGAGGGCCAGGTTCACGCCGTTCGCCAGCCACATGGCGGCCATCGCCGCCATCGGACGTTGGATGGCTTCGAGGAACATGGACGAGGTGACGTACATGAGCTGCAGCGGCACCGAGAGCATCAGGATGTGGGTGACGCGTAAGGACGGGCCGGCGAGCTCCGGAGTGATGCCGAACGCGGTCAGCGCTCGTGCGCCTGCTAGCGTGAGCACTAGCGCCGCCAATCCGCCCGCGACCAAGGACAACACCAAGCCGCGGCGCCACGCGGCACCCGCCTCTTCGGGCTGATCGCGGCCGAGGCCGCGCGCGGCCAGCACCTGCACGCCCGTCAGTAAGCCGATGCCCGCCACCGTGAGCACGTTGATCGGTGCCCAACCGAGCGCCTGATACGGCAGCTCCGCGGGCGCGAACTGACCGACGACCATCACGTCCACCACGCTCATGCCCATGATGCCGAGCCTGGCCAGCGCTACCGGCCACGCCAGCCAGAGGAGCTTCGGAACTACCGACCCCACTTGCGACATACGCGCGCGATGTAGCCGAAGCGCGAGGTTCGGTAAACTCGCCAAGTGTCCGGCGCGGACACTTGTAACGACCCCGGACGCGGACAATTTCGGCAATTCCTCGGGATTTTCGCGAATGGATCGCTGGAACGCTTCCTGCTCTCTCCGGGTCACGCTCGCGAATGGCGGGCGGAAAAAGGACGAAAGCATGCGCCACTTCTCTCGTTACCTCACGCTCGCCGGTCTGCTCGGTCTCGCTTCCCTGACGACGCTGGGCGGCTGCTCCAAAATCGGCGAAGCCATCGACTGCGACCAGATGTGCGAGACGCTCCGCACCTGCGTCGATGGTGACCTCGGCGTGCACCGCTGCAGCGAGCGCTGCGAGGACCAAACCGACACGAGCGCGATGCGCAATAACCTGGACGACTGCACCGACTGCTTGGACCAAGGCTGGGCTTGCGCGGAGATCGACGACAACTGCCCCATGTGCAAGGACTTGATCGAAGAGCTACAATGACGTCCTTCGTATCGAAGGCTATCCTTACGATACCGCCAAGATCACGGCGACCCATCGCGGTCACTCACGACTCCTCCGCGCGGCCGGCTTCTCGCAAGACGGCGCGCGGTGGTTCAATCCGCTCCGTCCTTGAACGAATCGGTACGGCTTGCGGCGGATTGGCAACGCACCCCGCGAGTTTGCGGCCCCGTCAGGCGATGGAGCGGACGACGCCGCCGTCGACCCGCAGCGCGGAGCCGGTCGTTGCGGAGGCGGCCGCGCTGCACACGTAGGCGATGAGTGAGGCGACCTCTTCCGGCGTCGCGAACCGCTGGATGAGCGACGAGGGGCGCGCGTGCTTGAAGAAGTCTCGCTCCACGCTCGCGACGTCCGTGCTTTGGACTTTGGCCAGATCCGAAACGAAGGTGGAGACGCCTTCGGACGAGGTGGGGCCCGGCAACACGCTGTTGACGGTGACGTTCGTGCCCGCAAGCGTCTCCGCGAGCCCGCGCGCGACCGCGAGCTGCGCGGTCTTGGTGGTGCCGTAGTGGATCATCTCGCTGGGAATTTGAAGGCCGGACTCGCTGGAGACGAACACGACGCGGCCCCAGTTGCGCGCGCGCATACCGGGCAGATAAGCGCGCGAGAGGCGCACGCCGCTCAGCACGTTGACCTCGAAGAAGTGTAGCCACTCTTCGTCCGTGATTTGCTCGAACGGCTTGGGCTCGAAGATGCCCATGTTGTTGACGAGGATGTCTACGTCCGCATTCGCCGCGACGAGAGCGGCGCAGCCGGCAGCGGTGCCGGCGTCCGCCGCAACGCCGGAGACAGTGGCGCCCGGCGCGCTGGCCTGGAGCTTCTTGACGGCGGCCTCGACCCGGGCCGCGGTGCGCCCGTTGACGATGACGTGCGCTCCTTCGCGCGCGAGCAGCTCCGCGGTCGCATAGCCGATGCCTGCCGTGGAGCCGGTAACCAGTGCGCGTTTGCCTTTGAGTCCGAGGTCCATGGGGTAGTGCCTAGGAGGGCGCGGCAGAATCGTCAAGGCGAGGGTTCTTGCCGAGAGGTGAAGTTTTCGGGAACCGGGCGCGTGCGCGGCTGTCTCTCCGGACGTTGGCGTCGCTGCGGTGGCGTTCGCCAGCTCTAAAGAGGCAACTTTGGCAAGCCATGCTCGAGCGCGGCGTAGCGCGCGTATGCTCACGTTACTTGCGGTATCCGCGCTTTCGTCCGTGTCGGTCGGCGCGGAGAAGGAAGCGAAGCCCGAGACCGCGGACGCCTGCGTCTCGTTTCACGACGAGACGGTCGACAAGGCGCTCGTCGTCGAGGCGACCAATAGCTGTCAGCTCCGGCTCTCTTGTCGCTTGGACTACACGGTGCGCTGCACGGACTTGGACGGCAAGCAGACCCGCAAGGTCGACAAACGCGCGCCGTTCTCGCTCGCGCCGAAGAGCCAGGTGAAGGTGACGCTCTCGGCGAGCACGTGCCAACAAGGCTGGCGCATCGACGACTTTTCTTGGACGTGCGGGTGAGCTATTCGGCACACGCGTCCCGGCTGATGGCGTTGTCGGGCGAGCAGATGCTGGCCTCCGGCGCTGGCGGCTGGCCGACGTGCGCTTCGTAGAACGCGGAGAACGTATCGGCGTCGAAGCAGTTTGCGCGCAGCGTGTACCCCCAAGAGCTGGCCGCCCAAGGCACGTTCAAAAGCGGATCTGGAACCAGCAGCAGGCGCGCGGGTCCCGATCCGCAGGCGACGTCAGGCTCTAGCGAAGCGAGCCAGGCGCGCGCCGCGGTCAAGTCATCCTCGCAACCCTCGGGGCAGTTGTAAGTCACGACCACGGAGCCGTGCTCCAAGTTATGCACCCAGTAGCCACGCGGTAGCGCAAAGTCGTGCTCGCCGTACGAGGCCCACACGGGGTAGTGCTCGCCGGAGGAGGGCGGATTCGTGGCGTAGGTGATGGGCGTGCACTCGAGGACGTGAAGGCCGGCTGCGACCTCCTCTTGTTTTTCCACTGCGCCGCACACGCCCCCGCCCGCGCCACCTTCGGAGCTGCTCGCCCCGCCGTTCGAGGTGGCGCCGCCTTCGGAAGCGCCGGCGCCCGATGGATCTCCGCCACCGCTCGGCACGCCGGCCACGGACATGGCCCCTCCGCCGCTCGACTCTGGGTCACCGGCCGTACCATTTCCGGCTTCGGCGAAGCTACCGCCCCCGTTGTCCGGGCTGCCCGCACTGTCGCCGCAGGCGGTAGGCGTGCCGAGCAACACGAGGAGACCTAGAGCGGAAGCGGAGAGGCAGAGGGCGCGATCGGTCATGGCTGGGTTCCCGGACGGGCGGGGAGCCTGACACGAGCCGCGCTCTTTAGACCAGCCCGCTCAAAGTTCCAGGGAACATGGCCTCGCCGAAGCCAGTGGACGGCACGCCGAACAGGTTCATGAACGTGCACAAAAGCTTGTTGTGGGGGTCGCCCTCGTACTTGAGGTAGCGCCCCGTTTGCAACTTACCGGACGCCTTGCCGGCGAGCATGTACGGCAGGTTCCGTCGATCGTGCACCTCTGCTTGCGACAGCTCGTTCGGCCAAAGAGCAGCAGGTTATCCAGCAAAGTACCGTCGCCCTCTTCGACCTTCTTCAGCTCCGTGAGCAGGTAGGCGAACTGGCTGGCGTAGTACGTATTCACTTGGGTCATCAGCGGCGCCTGTTGGCGATGTCGTGCGACATGAGATGATGCTCGTCCGAGATGCCGAGGTGCGCGTGAACGGTGGTGCTTTCCGCGGTGGACCACTGAATGGAGGCGACGCGCGTTAGGTCGCACGCCAGCGCGAGGACGAACAGATCCAGCTGCGCCTTGCCGATGTCCGCGAAGCCGGTCAGGCACTTGGTGGGCCGGCCGTCGCGGTTACAATCTACGACTTTGACGTCAACCATCGGCGGGCCGCTCGGCACCATGCAGCTCTCGTCCACCCCGCCCAGCTCCAGCTGCCTCTCGATGTCGCGGATCGCGCTGGCGTGCCGCTCCAGCTTTTGCTTGTCGTCGTAGCCGAGGCTGGCGTTCACGGACCTGAACTCCGCTAGCACGGAGTCCAGCACGGACCGGCGGCGCCTGCGGAGCGCTTCCAGCTCCGCCTGACTCTGCAAAGTGTCGCCGAACAAGCGCGCGAACACCTGCTTCGGGTCGTCCAAGGGCGTGCGCGGGTCGTTCGGTCCCGCATAAAGGGCCGCCCGCGGTGCCGTCCAAAATGTGGCGCGCGCGCCCGAAGGTTTTGCCTTGCATGCGCATGCCCGTCAGCATGTGCGCTATCGCGAGGTCGTGCGGGTTGCCCTCTTGCAGGTACGCCGTCGCGGTCAAACCTGTAAGTTTACCGGTCGTCTTTTGGGAGGCGCGCGGCCATACTCCAAAAGTCGTGTCCAAGCGCAAACACACCTCGTCCGCGGTCGTCGAATGTCCCTTTTGCGGGCAGATCGACGAGCTTGCCATCGACCTCGGCGGTGGTGAACGGCAGACCTACACCGAAGACTGCGCGGTCTGCTGCCGCCCGCGCATCGTTCATGTCGAGCCTGGCGATGAGCCGGGTGAGGTGAGCGTGTGGATCGAGCGCGAAGAGTGACCGCTCGGTCGCCTTGGCGGGCGACCATTTCGGGCCACGAAGACGAGCAGAACTAGCGCTTCGTCAGCCGCACGTAGCCGTCCGGCGTCACGTGCACGGCTCCTTGCTTGAGTAGCCGGCCGAGGGCGCGCTTGAATGCCTTCTTGCTCAAACCGAACAGATCGCGCAGCAATTCGGGGCTCGATCCGTCACCCACCGGCGGCGTGCCAGGTCGCTGCAAGACGTCCAGCACGTGGTCGACGTCGTCTTCCAGCTGCTCGTGGATGGGGGCTCGCAGCGACAGCTCCATCTTGCCGTCGGGCAAGATGTTCGTCACGCGGACGCGCGCGGCGTCACCCCTTCCGAGCGAATTGGGCTCTTGCGCAGGAATCAATCCCACGAAGGCGCGCTCCACGATCACGAAGACGCCAATCTCGGGATCTTTGCGCCACGCTTCGCCGTCCACCCACTCGTCTTGCTCGAAGCCTTCGGCCCGTGTGCTGAGCATCTCGCTGATGCGCATCGTTCCCGTGAGGCGCCCGCGGTCGTCCAGGTACAGCCCGATTGGGTGCCGCTCGCCGACGTGGAGCTCTTTGGTCTGAGTGGCCAGCGGCACCAGCAAATCCTTCGGCAGACCCCAATCCACGAAGGCGCCAAAGGACGTGACGGAGGTCACCCGCAGAAACGCGACCTCGTCCAGCGCGAGCTTGGGCATCTTGGTGGTCGCGAGAGGCCTCGCTTCGGAGTCTTGATAAACGAAGGCAGATACCGCATCCCCTTCGCGGGCGCCCTCGGGGATCTCTCGTCCGAGCAGCAGGAGAGTCGGCGCGCTCGGCGCGCTGTCGCGCTCCGCCAAGAATGCGCCCGCGTCACCGAAGCGGCGGATTTCGAGCTCGGTGCGGCGGCCCAAGAGGTGCAGAAAGGGGTTTTGCAAGGCGGCTCGGCTCAGAGGGAGTAGTCCATGTTCATGGCGCGGCGCATCTCCGCCAGCGTCGCGTCACCGACGCGGTTCGCTTCGGCGATGCCGGCGCGCAGCGTGCTCCGTACGACGCCTTGCACGTCGCTCGAAAGTTCGGTCCGGCGCGCGCGAATGGGAGCGAGGGTGTCGTTCAACGCGTCCGTTACCGCTTTCTTCAACGTGCCGCTGCCACCGTCCCCGATGCGTGCGGCGATGGCGGAGGGTTCCTCCCCCGTGCACAGCGAGATCAGGAAGAGGAGATTGGCGACCTCGGGCCGAGCCGCGGGGTCGTAGGTGATGTTGCGCTCCGAGTCCGTCTTCGCCTTTTTGACGAGGGATGCGGTCTCGTCCGCGGTGGCGCGCAAGAAGATCGCGTTTGCGCGACTCTTGCTCATTTTCTGCGTACCGTCCAAGCCGAGGATCTTCGGGGCGGCCGAGAGCAGCGCGTCGGGCTCGGGGAAAACCGGCGCCGCCGCCGCGTAGCGTTGGTTGAAGCGCCGCGCGATCTTACGCGTGAGCTCTAGGTGCGGCAGCTGGTCGCGACCGACGGGCACGATGTTGCCCTTGCAGAACAAAATGTCCGCCGCCTGGTGCACGGGGTACGTGTACATGGAAGCGTTCACGTTCGTGAGACCGGCGGCCTCGATCTCCTCCTTCACGGTGGGGTTGCGGTCGAGCTCGCCCATACCGACCAACGTCAAGAACGGCACCAGCAGCTGATTGAGCGCGGGCACGTGGCTGTGGCAAAAGATGTGCGTGCGGCCACGACTCGGGTCGAGCCCGACCGATAGGTAGTCCAGCACCAAGTCGTTCACGTTCTCGGGAATGGCGCTGACCGATTCGCGATCCGTCAAGACTTGGTAGTCCGCGATCACGATGAACGTCTCCACGCCGAGGGACTGCAGCTCGACCCGGTTCTTGAGCGAGCCGAAGTAATGCCCGATGTGCAGCGCGCCCGTGGGACGGTCGCCGGTGAGCACACGGTACTTGCTGGGGTTGACGAGAAAGTCCGCGCGTAGGGCACGCGAACGGCGCTGTGCTTCTTCGAAGGTTCCGGCGCTGATTTCTGATTCGGCTTGAGTCACGGGTCCGTCCTAGTGCAGCGCATGTGACCTGCGGTCAACAATCGCTACGCGATTGTCCGCTTCGCGGCATGCGCCGCACTAGTA
>JAQSWN010000303.1 GCA_029266615.1 Polyangiaceae bacterium | reverse complement strand
GCCGATTTGGTAAGCGAGGAACAAGCCGAACGCGATGCTCAAGACGCCGGCTAGCCGCGCGACTGGCCGCTCCGAGTTCGGGAAGCGACGCGCGAGCGCCGACAGCGGCAGTGACATGAGCCCCGTGAGCAGCATCATGCCGGCGATGGTGCCGAGACCGAATATGGCGAGGTACAGTAAGGCCGTGCTCGCGTCTTTGATGGTGGCGAGCACTAGCAGCGCCACGGCCGCGGAGCCCGCCAGCCCGTGCACGACACCGATGACGAGCGGACGCAAGCCGCCGCGCGTGTGCGTCGGCGACGCCGCGCGGGGCGAGCTCGCGGGGGCGCGGTGAGCGTGCGCCTCGCGCTCGATGCGGGCGAGCGCGCCGCTGAGATTGATGGCTCCGAGCACAACCAGCATGATCGCGACGGACATCTCCATCGATAGGCCGAGGCGGGGAGGGATGACCCAGCCGAAGGCGACGATGGCGCCGCCCACCACGACGATCGTGGCGCTGTGGCCTAGCCCCCACAACGCGCCGATCCACAGCGCGGCCCGCGGGGTTTGCTCTCGGCTCACGATGGTGCCCACGGCCAGCACGTGATCGGAGTCCGTGGCGTGCCGCATTCCCAGGACGAAGCCGAGCGCCAGGACTGCCAGGATGGTCATTCGCTGCGCCTCGCCCCTCTCATGCGCGAGCTGCTCCGGGGGAGCAAGCCTTCGTGGCACGATTCGCTAAAATCGTGGCGAGTGGCCGAATGCCTCGGCGATAGCCACGGACCGTCGGCCGCCTCGAACCCCGAAAAACGAACCGGGTACCTCCTGCGGTCTGGGAGGGCTCCGACGTTTTCTCGAAGGCGACCGTCAGCTCGTGAGGGCGAAGCCGATGACGCCGCCGCGCAGTGACTCGGGCTGGGCTTCCACCTCGCCCGAGCTGAGCGCGAGTCGGTAAGCTTCGCAGCGCTCGATGAAGGCGCGCGCGCTCTTCGGCATCGGGACCCGTGCGCGGGTGATGGCGAGCACCAAGTCGCGCGCGTTGACGAGGAGCCGATGACCCCGCTCCAAAAGCAGCCGCTCCGCGTCGGTCTTCGCGCGGTGAGGCCCGTAGCTGCAGAGCTTCTCGCCTGCCACCACGAAGTCGGACCACACCTCGAAGATGTCCGCGTCGTCCCGCAAGGTTTCGCAGTTGATTTTGGCGGCCTTGGCGAAGCTCCAAATGACCGGCTCGATACCAGAGAAGAGCGGCTGCGAGCTCGTCGTGGCGTAGAGCGCTTCTGCGATTTCGTCGATACCGCGCATCGTCTGCGAGATCTTGATGTAACGGCTCTCGTAAAATTTCTCGATGGGGTAGGCGAAGGCCTTGAAGGGCTCCCCCCACAGCTCGTCGATGCCCTCTTCGCCACTGCGGTGCAGCACGGTCTTGCCGAGCTCCAGCGCCTCTTGCAAGTGCTGGCCGCACATCCGCATGAGCGGGTTGTCCGACTGAATGCGGATGCCGTGCGCTTCCAGCTCCACGAGCTTCGTGAAGATGTCGGCGGCGCGGTTGAAGAGCGAACCCGCGAGCATCGCGCCTTTCACGCGCTTCTTCGCCGGATCGGTCTCGGCGTCGAAGGCGGCGCGCGCTTGGTCGGCGCGCGCCCCGGGGACGTTGATGCCCGGCTCCGTGTGCATGAAGAGCCGGCGCGTCATCGCTTCGATCAGCTGCTTCTTCGCGCGCCAGCGGTCCGTCGGCACGTCGTACGCGCGGATCCAGTAGCCGTCGTAAAAGACGCGGCGCTGTCCGTTGATGACGCGCTCCGTGCCTTGGGCGAGCTCGGCTTCCATGGGCGTTCGTGCGGATGCTTAGCGCGTCGTCACACGCGGGTCACGCCACACGCCGGAAACATAATTACAGGCTGTGGACTACCTGTAGAGATTCGTCCACGGCCGCGAGCACCGTCTCTATTTCGGACGGGGCGTTGGAGAAGTGGGGCGCGAGCCGCAGCAGGCCATCCGGCATGCTGGCGTAGACGCCGCGGGCCTTCAGCGCGTTGGAAAGCTCCGTGGCCCCGACCCCATCCGGCGGATCCAACGTCAGAATGGCGGAGCGAGAGGCTGGGTCCACGGCGCGTAAGCTGCGAAAGCCTCGCGCCACGAGCCCCCGCTCCAGCGGGTCCAAGTAGGCCCCCACGTGAGCGAGGATGGCGGCCGGAGTGAGCGCCAGGAGCGGCTCGATTCCGGCTTCCAGCGCCGCGAAACCCAGCGCGCTGCAGGAGCCGCCCTCGAGCATTTGGATGCTCTGCTTGATGGGACGGTCGTAGCGAAGCTGGCCCTTACCTGCGAACAAAAAGCTCGTCCCGTCCTCGTGGCTCAGCCAGCCGGATGTACGCGGCACGAGCGCTCGGGCCCGCTCCGCCCGCGCGTAGACGAAGCCAACTCCTTCTGGACCGAGCAGCCATTTGTGGCCGCCGGTCACGAGGTAGTCGATGCCCAGCTGCTCGACGTTCAACGGTATGACCCCACACGCTTGGATGGCGTCCACGCACAGCTCCGCGCCGTAGCGGGCGCACAGCCGCCCCAGGCCTTCCAGCGGCATGCGGAGACCGGTTTGGAATTGCACCGCGCTCACCGCGACGAGCCGCGCGCCCCCGCGCAGCACCGTTTCCACCTGATCCAAGACGCCCCCGGTGTCGGCGATGGCGCGGCTCGTGTCGACGAAGGCGAGCTCCAGGCCGAACAGCTCCGCCGCACGCTGCCACGGGCAGACATTGGCCGGAAACTCGCGATCGAAAAGCACGACCTTGTCCCCCGTTCTCCAAGGCAGGCTGAGCGCGATGTCGGTGAGACCGCGCGAGGTACCGCTGCTGAGCGCGATGTCCTCGCCCTTGGCGCCGATCAGCCGTCCCAGCTTTTCGCGCAGCTTTTCGCGCTGCTCCATCCACTCGAAGAACGCACCGTTGCCTTGCGCGGCGTAGCTCGCGAGCAAGCGACTCACCGCCTCTTTGACGAGGGTGGACACCGGCGCCACCGCGGCATGGGCGAGGTACGCCTTCGCCTGTAAGTCGGGGTAAAGACTGCGATCACCCAGAGCAAGGACAGGGACGGTCACGGGCCGAACGTAGTGCAAGCGCTGCCGCTCGGTACTCAGAAAGTGACGTTCAGGGAGCGAGCACGCGGCGTTCCAGCCGAATCAGCTCGGAGAGCGACCAGGCTTGGAAGGGACAGCCACGCGGCGTGTGCGGCGCGCTTCCGTCCGCGATCTCGCTCACGTGGCCGAGGCCGGCTCGACGCAGGTGCTCTCGCAAGGGCGGTAAGAAGCGCTCACGGGCGCGCGCCTTGGCCTCCCCCGTGCCGCCCTGACTCTTGACCCACGCTTCTACGAAGGGGCCGAGTAGCCACGGCCAGACCGTGCCTTGGTGGTACGCGCCGTCGCGTTCTCTCACCCCGCCGGTATAGTGCGGGCAGTAGTGCGGCTCGTGGGGCGCCAAAGAGCGAAGGCCGAGCGGCGTGTACAGCTCCCGCTCGGCCATGGCCACGACCTTCGCGGCCTGCGCGGGCGAAATGAAGGTGAGCGGCAAGCCGCCCGCGGCCAGCAGCTGATTGGGCCGACAACTGGCGTCGACTTTGCCGGGAACGCGGTCCACGTCGACGACGTCGAACAACATGCCCCGCTCGCGGTTCCAAAAGCGCCGCCCAAAGCTCTCCCCGGCACGCTCACGCAGGTCCGTGAAACGGCTGTCCACCCGCGACGCGTAGGTGAGCGCGGTGAGCCACAGCGCTTGCACTTCCACCGGCTTCCCGCGGCGTGGCGTCACCACCCAATCCCCGACCTTGGCGTCCATCCACGTCAGCTGCATGTCGGGTGCGCCGGCCCAGAGTAGGCCGTCACTGTCCGCCCCGATGCCGTAGCGGGTTCCGCGCGCGTAACCAGCGACGATGTCGACCATCGCCTGCTGCAGTCGCTGGCGATCCCCCAGCGAGAGTGATGCTTGGCCGATGAGCTCGTGCGCGGTGAGCACGAACCATAAGGAAGCGTCGACCGAGTTGTACTCCGGTGGCTGGTCGGCGCGGTCCGAGAAGCGGTTGGGCAGCATGCCCTCCGAGACGACCCCCGCCCACTCCAGGAGGATGCGGAGGGCGGTCTCGAAATCGTCACGGGCGAGGCACAAGCCGCGCAAGGCGATGAACGTATCGCGCCCCCAGTCTCCAAACCAAGGGTACCCCGCCAGCAGCGTCTTGCCTTCGCCGCGCTTGACGATGTACGCATCGGCGGCGCTATCCAGTGGGTCCGTCACTTTCGAGCGACGCTCATGCTCGCCGCGTCGCAGCAACTGCACGAAGGTGGCGGCGCCTTCGATCGGCACCGCGAGCGCGCCCGGGACCTCACCTTGAAGGAGCCACCACAGCTCGCGCCGCTCGTGCTCGAGCGAGAGCGAGAAGACGCCGGGTGACGCGAGGTCCTCCGTGGCGTCCAAGCCTCGCTCCGCCTCCGCTCGGTAGTGGAAGCTTCGGTACCAATCCGGGGCCGCGTCGAAGCGGGCGTTGCTCAGCATCTGCACCGCCGGGGCGCCCGGGTACGGTGTGAAACGGAGCAGCTCGCTCTGGCGTTGGAAGGGGAAGTGAAAGGCCGGGTTTTCGTGGTGTAAGGCGTGAAAATCCCGGCCGGACATGAGCGGGCGTACGCGCAGAGAGACGGGCTCGTCCCACGGCTCCGCGAGCCTGAAGTGCACGGCTACCGCGGGCCGACTGTGCGGAACGAACAGCTCCACCTCGACGACGGGGCCCAGGGTCGTTTGGATGCGCCAGACCGGCCAAGGCTCGGTCGTGAAGCTCGCCAGCTTGCCATCCCGCGGACGGACGTAGCCGCCGGCGTAGCTTTGGGGCCAGAGCTCGGCGCGTCCGCTTGGCGTTTCCAGCCACGCCACGAATCCCTGCACCAGCGCGTACCGGTCCTGGGGGGGCTTCAAGCTACACAAGAGCAGGGAGTGGTAGCGCCGTGTGCGCTCTCCTGAAACCGTCCCGCTCGCGAACCCTCCGAGCCCGTCCGGCTCTAGCCACTCGGCATCGCTGAAGCTCTGATCTGCGGACATGAGCTGAAGGCCGGAAGCCTAGTCCAGGCTTGGCCTCACGGAAATCCGCGTTCCACGAAACCGAGCGCTTTGACACTCGGCGAGGCAACAAGCTACACGCGAGGGGTGAGCTTACTCGTCGCCATTCTGCTCGGCCTGGTCGAAGGCCTGACGGAGTTCTTGCCCGTTTCGTCCACCGGTCATCTGATCTTGGTCAGCCAGTGGCTCGGCTCGACCGACGAAGCCGCCAAGTCTTTCGACATCGTGATTCAGCTCGGGGCGATCCTGGCCGTGGTCGTGCATTACCGGGCGCTCTTTTGGGAGCGGCTCCGAGGGCTCTTTCAGCGCGACCCGGCTGCGCTACGCCTCTTCGGTGCCCTCTGCGTGGCGTTCGTTCCCGCCGCGCTCACCGGGCTCGTCCTCGGCAAGACGATCAAGCGGCTACTCTTCGGGCCCGTTCCGGTGGCGGCGGCCCTCTTCGTCGGCGGCGTGCTCATGATCGTGATCGAACGTTTCCGAACCGTGCGCCACGTTCAGGGGGTGAGCGGTACGGAGCAAGTCACCATCAAGCGGGCGCTCATCATTGGCATCGGTCAATGTTTCGCGCTTTGGCCGGGTATGTCGCGCTCGATGAGCACGATCGTAGCGGGGCAGCTCGCGGGGCTGTCCACACCGACGGCGGCCGAGTTCTCATTTCTACTATCCGTTCCCACGCTCGGCGCAGCCACAGTGTACGAAATCATCAAGTCGCGGGAGCACCTTGCGCAGGGTGTAGGCGTGCCGCAAATGGTCGTCGGCTTGCTCGTTTCCTTCCTCGTGGCGTGGGCCGTGATTGCCGGCTTCGTTCGCTACCTCGGAAAACGCGGCTTGGCCCCATTCGGGTACTACCGCATCGCGCTCGCTTTGGTGGTGCTTGCGGTTTCGCTCTAGGCGCGTAGTCTTCTCCGCTTCACCCAGGAGAGTGCGCTCATGTCGCTGAGGAAAGAGGGCTTTTTGGCGGTCGTCGCGGTGGCTCGCGCGGACGGGCTCCTGCGCGCGGACGAGTCGCGCGGGGTGCTCGGGGCCGCGCGCGAGGTGGGGCTCGCAGAAGAGGAGCTCGCCGAGGTGAAGGCCGCGCTCGAGAACGGTCTCGAGCTTTCGAGCCTGGATTTCACCGGGCTCAGCGGCGCCGAACGCGCGCTCACTTACGCTTTGGCGATGTGGCTTGCGAAGGTAGACGGAGTCGTCAACACGGAAGAGCTCGCCACTTTGCGAAAGCTCGGCGCCGCGCTTTCCTTGCCCGAGCCCAAGCTCAAGTCCGCGGCGTCGGCCGCTTTCGACATCACGTGCCTCCCCGGCGGTAACCGCCCCGATAAGTTCGAGTTCAAAAAGCTCGAAGAGCGGCTGCGCGAAAAGCTGCCCGCGCTCATGTCTCGCTAGGCTCCGCGAGGGCGAAAAGTCCACGCGGCCCGGAAGGTTTTCGGCAGGGTCCGGCCAAAATAGCGCAATCGGCTGGCTGCTGTTTGCGGTGTGGGATAAACACGTCTCCGGGAGAAACCGGAAAAACGTGACCTTGCTCTACACGCTCAAGTTCCTGCACTTCGTTGGCCTGGCGCTGGGCGTCGGTACGAGCTTCGCCGTGCTCGCCCTCGGCGCCGCTTCGCGTGACTTGGCGCCGGAAGAGCGCACCAAGTTCCTGCTGCGCGCCGCGGTGTTGCGCAAAAACGGCAGCTACGGCCTGGCCCTGCTGCTGCTCACGGGAATTGCCATGTTCGTGCTGCGGGGTCCGGCGGAGACCATGCGCTGGGGCGGCGGCTTTCTCCATTTGAAGCTCACGCTCGTGGTCCTCCTGTGCGGCTGGTCCTCCTGTGCGGCGTCTTCGGCTACACCCAGGTCGTGGCCAAGAAGGTGCGCCTCGCAGGCGGCGGCCCGCTGATGGCCAAGCTGCCGACCCTCGCCTGGATCTCGCTCGGGCTGAGCCTCGCGATCGTGGCCGCGGCGGTAGCGGCGTTCAAGTGACGCGCCCCCCCGCGCCCGCCACACCCCGCGCTTACTTGGCGGAGCGGCGCGCTGCCCTGTGGACGACTCCGTTCGGGGCCGACGTCGTGGCGGCTCGTCGTCAGTCCGCGACCGGCAAGTAGACGTCGAAAGTCGTCCCTTGGCCCGGGGCGCTCTCCACCGTGATGCTCCCCTCGTGGCTAGTCACGATGCCATGAACGACCGCAAGCCCCAGGCCGGAGCCTTCTCCCGCTTTGGTGGTGAAGAACGGCTCGAAGATACGGCTCAGCGTGCTCTCGTCCATACCCCGGCCGGTGTCTTGCACGGTCAGCTTCAGGTACTTCCTCAGCGGCGACAGATCCGGGACCCGCTTCATGAGCTCCGGCGTCACCTCCGCCAGTGCCAACCGCACGCGGAGCACGCCCGTTCTGTCCATGGCGTGAGCCGCGTTCACGCACAGGTTCATGACGACCTGATGGAGCTGGACGGGCGTTCCCAGCACGCTGGGCACACCCGGCGTTAGCTCCGCGCGTACATCGATGCTGGAAGGCAACGTGGAGCGCAGGAAACGCAGCGCCTCGTTGATGATGGGCTGCACTTGCGTTTTGACCCGCTCTTCACCCTTCTGTCGGCTGAAGGTGAGGATCTGCTGCACCAAGTCGCGAGCGCGGTGCGCGGCGGCGCGCAAGCCGTCCATGTGGGCGCGAACGGACTCCGGATCGTCCGCGTCGAGATCGGTGAGGTCCGCGTACGAGAACATCGCAACCAGGATATTGTTGAAATCGTGGGCAATTCCACCGGCGAGCCGCCCCAGCGCTTCGAGCTTTTGAACGCTGCTGAGCCGCTCTTCGATCTGCATTTGGCTGCCGACGTCGCGGATGGCGGTGACCCGCACCTCCCGTCCGAACCACTCGGTGCTGCGCCCCTGCGCCTCCACGTGGATCCGAGTGCCGTCTTTCTTCAGCGCCAAGTGTCGGTACGGCGTCACGCGACCGGACCGGATGGCGACCGCGACCGCTTCGCGGGCTTCGGGCGCAACCATCGAGCTTACGTCTTTGCCGATGAGCTCGCTGCGCTCGTAGCCGAGCAGGCGCGCGAGCTGGTCGTTCACGTCCACGACGACGCCGCGCTCGGTGATGCCGATGCCTTCGAACGAAGCCGCGGTCAGAGCGCGAAAGCGCTCCTCACTCTGACGCAGCGCTTCTTCCTCGGCGCGCCGGGCCGTGACGTCGCGCCAAATCGCGTGGTTACGACCGTCCGGTAATTGCTTCGCGCTGACCTCGGCCGTGAAGAGACTGCCGTCTTTGCGCCGGAGCTGCCACTCGCGCAAGACCCACTCGCCGGCCTTGATGCGCGCCCTGGCTTCGTCCAGCACGCCGTGCTGCGACTCGACCACGAAGTCTTTGATGCGCTTGCCGACGATCTCATCGCGCCGCAGTCCCAGCATGCGCGCGCCCACCTCGTTCACGTCCAAGTAGTCGCCCGCATCATTCGAGACGAAAATGCCGTCGGCGGCCTCCTGAACGATCTGGCGGTAGCGATCACCAGAAAGGGGCGGCTCGCTGACCGAGTCGTTTCGGCTATCTGCGCGGGAGCCGTTCCTGGGCGCTTTCAGCAGCGCCAGCAGCTCGTCGCGCGACAGATCCTCGTAGGCAGACCCCATCGAAAGAGCACGAGTCTATCTGACTTTCGCCGCGTCAGCTGGGCAGCTTTATGGGCGCTCGGGCGCGGTAGCGTCTGCCTCCGGCGCGCGGGCCGATGCCCGGCCGCATAC
>JAQSWN010000075.1 GCA_029266615.1 Polyangiaceae bacterium | reverse complement strand
GGCGCACCGTGGGCTACGCCCAGCAAAACGCGTTTTTGTTCAGCACCACCGTCGGCCGCAACATCGCTTTCTCGCTCGACGATCCGGATTCGGAAGAAGCCGGCGAGCGCGCGTACCGCGCTGCGGAAGAAGCGCGCATCGCGGAGGAAATTCGGGAGCTGCCGGACGGTTTCGACACCGTGGTCGGGGAGCGCGGCGTGCAGCTCTCGGGTGGCCAAAAGCAGCGAACCGCGTTGGCGGCCGCGTTCGTTTCAGAGCCGGAAATCTTGGTCCTCGACGACCCGCTCAGCGCCGTGGACGCCCGAACCGAGCGCGGCATCTTGGACGCCATCGACAAACAGCGGAGCGAGCGCTCGCTCATCTTGATCACGCACCGCGTGGCGGCCGCTTCGCATTGTGACGAAATCATCGTGCTGGATCAGGGTCGGATCGTGGAGCGCGGCACCCACGACGAGCTGCGCAAGTCGGGCGGACTGTACGCAGCGTTCGCAGAGGAGCAGCGCATCGAGCGGGAGCTGCAAGCGCTGGAAGGCGACCCGGTGGAGCCGGCCCCCGTCGGCGAGCAGGGAGCGGGCGCATGAGCGAGCAACCGAAACCCGGCGGCGCCAAGGGCCCCGGTCGTAACACCCGCGCCGCCGACGCCGTCAAGGCGTTCCACGAAGAAGAGCGGTACGGGAAAGACGTCTACGACTGGAAGCTGGTCAAGAAGATGTGGCCGTTCATCGCGCCCCATCGCCGCCTGCTCTGGCTCTCGCTCGTGGTCATCGTGTTCACGTCCGGAGGCGCGCTCGTGCGGCCGCTCATCATGCGCTCGGCCATGGACGACGGCGTGGCCGCCGGCAACGGCCAGAAGCTGATGGAGGCGGGCTTGTTGCTCGCGGGCGTGCTCGTCGTCGAGCAGGTGCTCGGCTTCCTGCAGATGTACGCGATGCAGGTGGCGGGTGCGCGCGCGATGGCGGATCTTCGCGGGCACGTCTTTCGCTTCCTTCACCGGCAAAGGCTCGGCTTCTTCGATCGCCAGTTGGTCGGCAAGCTCGTGTCCCGCGTCACGAACGACGTGGACGCGGTGTTGGAGCTGTTCGCCTCCGGGGCGCTGCTTTCCATCGGCGACCTGATCAAGCTGGTCGGCATCGTGGTCTTGATGTTCTCGCTCGACCATCGCCTGGCGCTGGTCGCGTTCATCGGGGTGCCGCCGGTGGCGCTCCTCGTTCGCTTCGTGCGGCGCCGCATGCGCGACGCTTTCCGTTCCATTCGCAGCAACACCGCGCGCATGAACGCGACCACCAACGAGCAAGTCACGGGAATGACCGTGATCCAGGCGTTCAGTCGCCAGGCCGCGGCCGCGCGTGAGTTCGACGAGGTGAACGCGGAGTACCGCGACGCCAACAACGCCGCCATCAAGTGGGACGCGATTCAAGACGCCGCGATCGACACGATCCGAGCCATCTGCATCGCGTCTATCATCGTTTCGCTCGGGTACGAGCCGGTGAGCTTCGGCACGCTGGTCGCCTTCTCCGCGTTCATCAAAGAGTTCTTCGACCCCATCAGCGCGTTGGCGCAGCGCTACACGTTGCTGCAAAGCGCGCTCGCCGGCGCGGAGCGCGTCTTCACCTTGTTGGACGCCGGAGATCCGGACTGTCCGCCGCTCGAGCGAGGCGAGCCGGGCGACAGCGGTCTGGACGTTGAGCTGGAGCACGTGGAGTTCGAGTACAAGCCGAACGTGCCGGTGCTGCGGGATCTCTCCTTCAAGGTTCCGCGCGGGGAGAGGGTCGCGCTCGTCGGCCCCACCGGCTCCGGTAAGACGACCATTACCGCGCTCTTACTGCGCCTGTACGAGATCAAGTCCGGCTCCGTGCGCGTGCAGGGTAAGGACGTGCGCCGCTACGATCGCGAGACGCTCCGTCGGCTCTTCGCCGTCGTGCCCCAAGACGTCTACTTGTTCCCGGGTACGGTGCTCACCAACGTCGCCGCCGGGGAGACTCCCGACCGCGCGCGCGTCGAGCAGGTGCTGAAGCGCCTCGGCGCGTACGAGGTGTTCGCGCGGCGCGAGCAAGGGCTGGACACGCCCGTGCTGGAGCAGGGCAAGAACTTCTCTACCGGCGAACGTCAGCTCATCGCCTTCGCTCGCGCCATGTACCGCGACGCGCCGATTCTGATCCTGGACGAAGCCACCGCCAGCATCGACAGCGACACCGAGTCTCGCCTCTCGCGCGCGCTGTCGGAGCTGCTCCGCGGCCGCACCGCCCTCATCATCGCCCACCGGCTCAGCACGGTGCGCGCCGCGGATCGAATCTTGGTTTTGCAGCGCGGGCGGCTGGTGGAGCAGGGCAGCCATGACGAGCTCATCCAGCAAGGCGGGCTGTACGCGCGCCTGCACGAGCTGCAGTTTTCGCGCGCCGACCACGCCTCCGCCAGCGCGCTGCCCGTCGCCGCGCCGCTCTCCGCGGAGTAGCGGTCGGGGCGAGGTCAGACGCAGTGGAGGTCTCGGACGGGGGGCGCTCAGGGCGCGACGCGCACCAAGCCGGGCTGAGACGGGAGGCCCGCGCTCGCGTTGTGGAGCGCGAAGTTCGTCGCGAACAGCGTGTCCTTTCGGTAGGCGACGCTAGCGGGGAAGTCGAACGGGGCCCCGGCCGCGAGCGTCGTGACGACGCCTCCGGGCGTGACGCGCACCAGCTTGTTCTGCCGATTCACGGCGATGACGAACGTGCCGTCCGGGGCTCGCGCCAAGCCGTCCGCACCGCCGAGCGTCTCGCAGTCAGGGCCGGCGATGACCTCGGACGGACCCGCCGATCCGTCTTGCCGACGCGGGATCCGGAGCAACGTGGCTTGATCCAAGTTCACCACGTAGACCGCGTCGCTTTCGACCACGATACCGTTGGCGCCGATCGCAAAGCCTGGTCCGGCGCCGTCGCATGCCTTGGCGTCTCCCAGAAGCGTTGCATCGTTTGCCCAGCGCTCGGCGCGCCCGCGCGCGTCGACGCGAAACACGCTACCGGTGCCCGAGTCCGTCGCGAATAGCGCGCCGTTCGTGTCGAAGGCAAGGCCGTTGGGAAACGGGAGCGCCTCGTCTTTCGCGAAGAGCGAAACCTCGCCCGTTCCTCGCTCGATCCGATAGATGCCGGCTTGCACTTCGGGCACGAAGGACGCGAGCCCGGCGTACACGTCACCTGCAGGCGACGCGGCGAGGCCGGTGACGAAGCCCTTGCCGGCCACCGGTGCCGGCAGCTGCGCGAAGGTGGTCGCGCGCCCGCTCTCGACGTCGACGCGAGCGACCCGCCCCGTCGGGGCGAAGCCGACGTAGGCGTAGTCATCGGTGAATAGGAGGCCTTCGGGCAGCTCGCCCGCGGAGGCGTCGAACTTGGCCACGAGCGCGGTCGAGGACGCCGCCGCCGGTTCCGCAGCGTGATTGGTCGGGTTGCCCGAGCACGCCGCGGAGGCGAGGGCGATGAGAGCGATGGACAGACGGGAAAATGAGCGCATGGGAGTTCCTTCTTGGTGCGGCGGGAGAACCTCGCCGCCCAAAGACCATGCGGCGCCGCGACGGCCGGGAGTAGACGGTTCGGAGTTGCAGGACTCGTGAATCTGGTTCACTAATCGGCATGAGCGAACGCGAGCTCGTGGCAGGCATGTCCGTCTTCGTAGCGGTCGTAGACGGCGGCTCCTTGGCGGCGGCAGGGCGCCGGACTGGGCTCACCCCCTCCGCGGTGAGCAAGCTGGTCACGCGCCTGGAACGCGGCTTCGGGACCCGCCTCCTGCGGCGCACGACGCGGCGAATGACGGTGACCGACTCCGGGCAAGTCTTCTACGATCGAGCCCGCGCCGTGCTGGAGCAGCTGCGCGCGGTCGAGCAAGAGCTGGCGAGCACGGACGCGGCGCCGCGCGGCAAGCTGCGCGTGAGCGCCTCGGCCCAGTTCGGTCAAGCCAAGGTGCTGCCGATTCTGCTCGCTTTCATGAAGAAGGAGCCCGGGCTGGAGCTCGAGTTGGAGCTCACCGACCGCGTCGTAGATTTGGTGAGTGAGCGCGTGGACATCGCGGTGCGCGTCCACTCCTCGCCGCCCGCGTCGTTCGTCGCACGGAGGGTGGGCGTCGTGCAGCGCGTACTGTGCGCGAGCCCGGGCTACCTGCGCGCCGCGGGCGTCCCCCGGACTGCGGAGGAGCTATCCCGTCACAGCTGCTTGCATCTACTCGGCGACGCCGGCGCGCAAGAGTGGAGCTTCCGCTCGAACGGTCCGGGCGGCGCCCCCGTCAACGTGCGCGTCTCGCCGCGCATTCGCCTATCCAACACCGCGGCCATCCATGAAGCCGCGCGCGCGGGGCTCGGTATCGCCGACTTGCCGGACTACTTGGTCCAAGAGGACCTCGACGCGCGCCGGCTCGCGCTCGTGTTGCCGCACCTCAGAACTTCTCCTAGCAACGTGCACGTCATCTACGCGCCTGGGCGCCTGCTCCCGACGCGCGTGCGGGAAGCCGCCGGCTACCTCGAGAAAGAGCTGAAAAACGCGCTCAGCTAGCCGATCACTCCAGCCAGCCCATCACCACCGTACGCTCAGCCAGCGCCTCGACCACGTCCTCCACGCGGGCGACCTCGTGCGCGCGCAGCGGGCGAGCTTGCCTGCCGATCTCGAACAAGGCGACCAGCTCTCCGTACAGCAGGAGCGGCACCATCGCGACGCTTACCGGCTCCGGCAGGCATCGCTCGATGCGCCCGATGATGTAGCGCGATACGTCCCCGGGCACCGGCTCGGAGAGCACGCTGCGGCCGGCGCGCGCCGCGCTGAGCGTCGGGTCTTCACGCGCGAGCCGCTCCCCGAGCAGCAGCTCCGTACCGGGACCATGCCCGCCCACCGTAACCGCGGCGTTCAAGTCTCCGCGCACGCGATGCACCAACCCCACGTCCGCGGACGCCGCTGCGACCGCGGTGGAGACCGTGAGCAGCAGTGCCTCTTGCAGCTCGCCTGCCTGCGCCAGCACGCCCACCGGGTCGACCGAAACGGGTCGGAAGCTCTTGCGGGGCGCGGGCTGCGTATTGAAAGGCCGGGAGGACAGCTCCTCACCGGTCGGTGGGGGCGGCGGCTCGCTGAAGATGCTCCGCGCGCGCTCTTCCACGCCCGCGCTGGCGGTTGCAAGCTCTGTGACCGTCTTGTCCCGATGGACGGCGCTCAGCGACTCCATCTCGTTCAACTTCCGCCATACCTGCCACGACTCGTGGCGGATGAAAGAGCCAGTCGAGATGCGACCGAACGCGACTCCTCGCAGCACCAACTCGAACGTGACGGGCCCTACGGCCACGACACCGTTGGTCACGAACCAGCGGTCGCTGGGCGCTGAGTTGTTCCCGGTATCCAGCTGCAGCATGAAAGGTCCTACCCCGTCGCCTGAGTGGTCACACACGCGCACAAAGTGCGACAATCATCAGCCATTCGGACGCGCGGTCAAGGTCTCTACCGTTTTGGTAGTAGTTTTCAAACCTTAGCGGACTTCATCTGACGCCGCTGGCTCGAGCCAGCGGGGGCTGAACGCCGCGATGGTCAATTCTATCGGGTTTCGTCGTAAGCAGGAGGGGTGATGCCGCCACAAGGAAAAATTTGGCTGGTAGGAGCAGGACCAGGTGAGCCGGGGCTCATCACCGTCCGAGGCCAGAGCGTGCTGTCCCGCGCCGACGTGGTGCTCTACGACGCGCTCGCGCACCCGGCGCTCCTCGATGCCTGCCCACAAGCGGAGAAACGCAACGTCGGCAAGCGCTACAACGAAGAGAGCGCGGCTCAGGGCGACATCATTCGGCAGATGATCGAGCTCGCGCGACAGGGCAAGCGCGTCGTGCGCCTCAAGGGCGGCGACCCTCTGCTCTTCGCCCGCGGGGCCGAGGAAGCGCTCGCGCTGGTCGAAGCGGGAGTCAAGTTCGAGATCGTACCCGGCATCGCGTCGCCGATCGCGGCCAGTGCTTACGCCGGCATCTCGCTCACCCACCGAGAGGTGTCCGGCAGCGTGACCTTCATCACCGGCAGCGATCGCGCCGGCAAGGATTGGTCTCCAGAGTCCTGGAAGAAGCTGGCGACCGCGACGGACACCATTTGCGTCCTCATGGGGATGCGGCGCATCGGCGAGATCACGCGCGCCATTATCGAAGGTGGTCGCGCGCCGAGCACTCCCGCGGCCGTCATTCATTGGGGCGCACGGCCCGAGCAGCGAGTCGTCACCTCCACGCTTCAGGATATCGCGCAAGCGGCGGCCGACGCGGGGCTCAAGAATCCCTCTATCATCCTGATCGGCGAGGTCGTGAGCCTCCGTCAGAAGCTCAGCTGGTACGACTCCCGACCGCTCTCCGGTAAGCGCGTAGTCGTTCCGCGAGCCGTGGACCAGGCTCGCGACACCGCGCGCGCGCTCGGCGAGCGGGGCGCCGTACCGGTGGCGCTGCCAATGATCGAGATCGCCTCCCCGCCGGATTTGCCCGCTTTTTCAGCGGCGGCGGCGCGCATGGCCAGCTACGACTGGGTGCTGTTCACGAGCGGTAACGCCGTCGAGCAGCTGCGGGCGGAGCTCACCCGCACCGGCCGTGACGCGCGGGCGTTCGGCTCGGCGCGCGTCGGCGTGGTTGGTCCGAAGACCGCCGAGGCGCTCGCTCAGCTCGGCATCAAAGCCGACCTCGTCGCGCAGGAGTTCGTGGGCGAGGGGCTCAGTAGCGCGCTGCTCGCGCTCGGCACTCCCGCGCGCGTGCTCCTGCTGCGCGCGCGGGTGGCTCGCGACGTGCTTCCCGACTCGCTCCGAGCGGCGGGCGCGCAAGTGGATGTGGTCGCCGCGTACGAGAACAAGCCGCTGCACGACTCGGGCGCGGAGCTCGCGGCGCGCGTTCGAAGGGGCGAGTTGGACGCGATCCTTTTCACCAGCAGCTCCACCGTGACCTCGACGCTCGAAGCATTGGGGAGCGGCGCGGCGGAGCTACTCTCGCGCGTGGTGGTTGGCAGCATAGGACCCGTGACGACCCGTGCGCTCGCGGCGGCGGGCTTGACTCCTACCGTGCAAGCTTCCGTTTACACCGTGGAAGGCCTGCTGGACGCTCTGGAGCAGCACTTCAGCGCGTGAGCCCCGAATCGCCCGTAGCGAGCCGGTCTACGTCCGCCGCGGAGACGCGGTTGAAATCACCGGGGATGGTGTGCTTGAGCGCGCCCGCCGCGACCGCGAACGCCAGCGCGCGCTCCGCCGAGCGCCCGGCGAGCACCGCGTAGATGAGGCCAGCCGTGAACGCGTCGCTCGCGCCGATCGGCTCCACGAGCGAGATTTGATACTGCTTGGACTCGAACAGGGTGTTGCTGCCGTGCTCGTACAGGAGGCCACTCCAATTGCAGTCGCTGGCCGAGACTTGGTCTCGGACGGTCATGGCCACCATCTGAATGCCGAACTCGCTCGCGACGCGCTCGGCCAATTGCCGGTAGCTCTCCGTGCTGCCGGTTTCCCCGGTGCGCTCCGTGCGGTCGCGCACGACGCCGAGGCCGTAACGGATGTCGTCCTCGTTGGCGAATACGATGTCCACGTAGCTGAGGAGTGGACGCAGCACGCGTTGGGCTACTTCCGGCGTCCACAGCTTGGCGCGATAATGCACGCCGAAGCTCACCGTGACGCCGGCGCGCTTCGCGGCTTCCAGCGCCACGTAGGTGCACGCCTGGGGCTTGGCCCCGAGCGCGGGCGTGATACCGCTGACATGGAACCAATGCGCGCCGGAAAAGACGCGATCCCAATCGACGGATGAAGGATCCAGCTCCGTGATGGATGAGTGCAAGCGATCGTAAACGACGGTGGAGGCGCGGGGGTGTACGCCACTTTCGGCGTAGTAGATCCCGAGCCGCTCGCCTCCGCGCACCACGTGCCGGGTGTCCACCCCCTCCGCGCGGAGGCTGCGCAACGCGGCCTCCCCGATCGAGTGGGAGGGGAGCCGGGTCACGAACGAGCTTGCGAGGCCCAAGCCGGCCAGGCTGAGCGCCACGTTCGCTTCGCCCCCGCCGAAGGTGGCCCCCAGCTGGGGCGACTGCAGGAAACGCTCGTTCCCGGGCGGGCTGAGCCTGAGTAGCACCTCTCCGAACGCGACCGTCTTCTTCATGGCGGGTGGCAGGCCGAGTGGCATTCTGCGAGCGAACGACGCGGATCGCAAGCCGCGCGATTTGTCGCGTAGTAGTGCCGAGTTTGCAGATTGGCTGAGCTTCCGGCAAGCTCGCTCCGCGTGATGGACGAGGCACCTTCACACTACAAGCTCTGCAGCGAATGCAAAAAGCCGATCGCGTTTTCGGCGGATTACTTTCGTTGCAGCGTCTCCACCTGCAACCGCAAGCGCACCGGCTTGTTCTTCTGCTCCGTGTCGTGCTGGGACGCACATGTGCCCATGATGCGCCACCGCGACGCGTGGGCCGAGAAGGCCAAGGCGCCGTCGCGCGAGCAGTACCTAGCGGAGCAGGCTGAGGAAGAGGAAGAAGAGGCGAGCAAGATGGCGGCAGAAGAAGCCGACAAACAACGGCGCATCGTGGGCCTTTCGGACGACGGGCTGCCGAAAGAGGTGCTGGTCGTCGTCTCCAAGCTCAAGGCCTACGTCAAAGCGCGCTCGGGAATGAGCACGTCGGACACCGCGATTGACGTGCTCTCCAATCACCTCCGAAAGCTGTGCGACGAGGCGATCCGCCACGCCGGCACTGCGGGTCGGAAGACGGTGATGGATCGGGACTTCGAGGCGATCCTCAAGGGGAAATAGTCCCGAGCCAACGCAGCGCGCCCGCGGGCGCCAGCGGCGCGGGAACGGTCACGTCTCCGCCTGGTAGCGCTGCCAGGAAGCGAGTCCGCCGCAGGCGATCCAGCGGCTGCCCGTCTCCGCGTGAAAGTGAAGCCGGCGCGACGTCGAAGACGCTGTCGAGCGCCGGGCTCAGCGCCGCCACCAACCCCGGACCAAAGCTGAGCCCAGGCGCGGCGGAGGCGGCCTCGCCGAGCCACGCCACATAGTGCGCGATAGGCCGGCCTTGGGAGTCCCTGCGCGTGGAGTCCACGAACGCGGTCGCGAAGAACGGCTGCCCGAGGCCGATGCCCAACTCGCCGCGTAGCAGCCGCGGCTCTTCGGTGGGTTCCACGCCGCTGAAGATGCGGCGATGCAGCCCGTACCACCCCTCGCCCAAGAGCGGCGGGGGCTGGAGCAAGAACGCATAGTCCCAGTCACGACCGCGCGTCCGATACAGCACGTCGCGGAAAGCGAGTGAGAGCTGACTACGCATCCGTGAGCCTCGTTTTGAAGTAGGCGCGCTCGGTCTCGGGGTTGCCCAGCTCGGCGCGGAGCGCGTACGCGGCGGCGTCCAGCGCTTTGCCGCGCCGGGCGGCGCTGCGCTGCTTTTCACGCAGCTTCTCCGCGCTCACGGTGAGGCCCTCTTTGGTGCGCAGCGCCTTGATCAGCACCGTGAGCACTCGGTACTTACCGGGCAGGAAGTCGTCCAGCTTATCGATGGCTTCGGTCAGCCCGCGCATGAGGGTGAGGGCGGTCGCCAAGGTCCCCCAAACTGCGCCGCGCCCGGTCTTCTCTGCCACGCGCGTGAGCGCGCCGAGCAGCACGAGCGGAGCAATCGCGGTCAAGCCGAGCGTCTGGTGCGCGTCGAGCACGCGCCGGCCGTCGCCCCGCACCGCGCTGAGCAGCAGGTACTCGAGCCCGAACGTGCTCTCACCCCCGACTGCTTTCTGGACCCCGAGCAGTTGATCGGCCGCGCCGTCGCGTATCTCCTGCGCGAGCGTGAGCGCGCTCGTGTGCGGCGGCAGCAGGTCCGCTTTCGAGAAAGCGATCAGCCACTGCGTCGGAAAATCCGGAGCTTTGCCCAAAGCGGACAGCTCGTTGACGATGCGACGAATCTCGGCCCGGAACTGGTCGAGGAGGGTCCGCACGTAGGTGAGGCCCTCCTGCAGGTAGCGTTCGGAGTCGATCAGCAAGATCGCGGTGTGGCTGTCCAGGAGCCGTTCCAGCGCTTGGCGCCGGGCGTCGCGCTCGGCTTCGTCGCTGGGCGCGGTCTCCCACCAGCCGCCGGGGTAGTCGTACCAAACGACGTCCAGGCTCGCCGTCGGCAGGTCGTGCACCTTGAGGCCGAAGCGCAACGTGTCGAAACCGTCCGTCCCGATCGGGAAGTCTCCACCCTCCAGCCGGTAGTAGCGTGACAAAAGCACGCTGCCCTGCGCGGCGTCGGCCGCTTCCAGGCGGTACCCGTGGCGCTCTTCGAAGGCGTTTCTTTGCTGATTGCCGAAGTAGCTGGCGAGGAGCGTCGTCTTGCCGGCGCCCTTCATGCCGAACAGGGCGATGCGCACTTCGGGCCGACTGGGCATACGTGAGCGTAGCGCGGGGCCCCGACCTCGCTCAAGTCGTGCTACTCGATCCGAAGATGGCCTCTGTCACGCTCGCTTCGCACGACGGTGAGGAAACCTTGTTCGAGGGCCGCGCGGCGCTGGTTCCAAGCTTCGCCACGCTTCTGGTCGCCGTGCTCACCCTGGGGCTTTGGCTGCTGGTTCGTTATTTCCAGACTTTGGGCCGCACCTACCGCATCACCACGCGGCGCATCGTAGTGGAGTCGGGGGTGTTGTCCAAAAAGCTCGAGCAGATCGATCTGTACCGCGTGGCAGATTACACCGTGGAGCGGCCGTTCGGGCAGCGCATCATGGGCACCGGCAACCTGCTGCTGAAGACGTTCGACAAGACCACGCCCGAGCTCAACGTCTTGGACATCAAGACGGACGTGGTCGGGCTCTACGAGCGGGTGCGCGCCGCGACGGAGGCGGACAAGCTGCGGCGGGGGGTCCGGCTGGTCGACTACGAAGGCGGCACGACGCCGTAAGGCAAAACTTCCGCTTTCACGAGGCAGAACTTGTTGTTCAGCTGCTTGTCGGTGAGCGTCGTGAAGCGGTAGTCCGCGCCGAGCTCGCTCTTCAGGGTGCTGATACGGCCGTGCTCCAAAACGAAGAAGAGCACCTTCGTGCCCGCCTTGCGCTGCGCCTTCAGCCACTTCTCGAGCTTCGCGCCCGAGGTAACGAACGCGGGGATGCGATTGCCGGTGTAGAAGTTTTCTCCCTTCCAGTTCATCTGGAACGCCACGACGGGTTCGTTCGGCCCGCTGCGCGCGCGGTAGTAGGCGAGGAAGAGCTCGCGTTGACCGTAATGGGGGGCGAGCGCCGGCAAGTAAACCCAGAGCGTGAAGGCGCAGAAACTCACCGCGAGCGCGGCGCACAGCCCGACGGCGTAGCGGCGAAAGCGCACCATCGCGAAGCCCGCGAGCGCGGCCGCAAACGCGACCCCGAACGCCCCGAGCGTCGTCTCGAAGTCGAGGCTGGATGGCCAAGCGCGGCGGTAGTTATAGCTCACCAAGTGCAGCAAACGAGCGGAAGCGGGCACGTCTCCATCCCAAGACGTCGACAGATCCCGCGCGATGAGCAGGGTTGCCAGCGCCGCCACCCAAGCGAGTACTGCGACCGAGCTGCCCTCGCTCGCGTCGCGCGGCGACCGCCAGGCCTGGTCCAACAGCAGCGCCGCCGCGATGGCGAGCGGCGGCGCGCACGGCAGCGCATAGTGGTGAAACTTGGTGAGCGACAGCGTGAACAGACCGAAGCTCAGCGTGAGCCACAGCGCAACGAGAGCGCCGAGGACGCGCTGCTTCTCGTCCGCGGAGCTGCCCCGCGAGAGGGCAATGCCCAAACCTCCCAGCGCCACTCCACTCCACGGAAAGAGCCCGTACCCGAGCTGCCACAAGTAGTAACGGAGTGAGACGTCGGTGCCGGCGTTCGTGTCATGCACGTGCACGAACGCGCGCTTGTACATGTCGTGGAACAGCAGCCGGTCCGTGAAGCCGTCGCCGTGCCGCATGTACTCTTGCACGTACCAGGGTAAACACACCGCCGCGACGACGAGGCCGAGACTCGCCAGCTCCACCCGCAATAGCTCCTGCCACCGCCCGCGCACGAACAGCACCGCCGCGGCGATGACGAGCGGGAGCACGAAACCCGGCGCGCCTTTGGCGAGCGCAGCGAGGGCGGTAAAGTACCAGGCCGCGATATAAAAAAGCCGCTTCTTCCTGCGCTCGCCACGGTTCGACCACAGCAAGTAGCCGAGCGCGGCGCCGAACAGACCCACCCCCAACGCGGGCTGGAAGTAGGGGCTATTCGGCGAGCCGCGACGGCAAACGTCGTTGCCTGGCAACCCGCAGTTGCCCATTCCGGAGCCAGAGAAGAACTCGTCCCAGTGCCAGCGAAAGCCGTACGGGGGCGCGGCGAGCTGCAGCGTGAGGTGGCGCGTGAACAGGTAAGCCAGCTGCGGCAGCGCGCTGAGTAGCACGACGCCGAACAGCAAGTGGAAGGCCGACAGCTGCAGCCGCCGCCCGAACACGGTGAGCTCGACGCCGACCACGCGCTCTTCGGGCTCCGCGAGCAGCGCCAGCCCGAAGCACGAGAGCGCGGCCGTGACCGGGGCCACGTACGGCATGTCCGTCATGGTCTGGTGCGCGAGCAAGGACCAATACGGAGCGCACAGCAGCAAAAGCCCGGCGAGGAAGCCGGCGCGTTTTCCGGACGCTGCTGCCACGAAACGATAAAGCAAGTACACGGCGACGAGCGACAGCAGCGCGATGGGCAGGCGCGCCGCCCACTCCGGCTGCGGCAAGCGGCCGAGCGCGGCGGAGGCGAGCATCTGATCCGGTCCAAAACCGACGCCGAAGAGCGCGAAGCTCAGGCCTTGCAGCCAAAAATCGAGCGGCGGCTTGGACCAGAACCAACCCTCTTGAGCCCACCAGAACGAGAGCCAGTCGTCGCGCGCCAGCATCTCTCGCGCGACCTCCCCGTAGTGCGTCTCCCACGGGTCCAAGAGCGAGTATGAGCCCGCAAAGGGCACGTACAGCAAAAGTCCCAGGAGCAACAACCAGAAGCCCGCTCGCTCCCGCAGCCGGCTCTGCGGTTGCCAGGCCAACGCCAGCCGCCCGAGCGCGAAAAGCAGAGCGCCACTCACGACCGTGACCGCGAGTGGCGCCACGCGCGCGTGGTGCGGCAGCACGCCCGCCACCGCCAACCGCAACACCAGCACCCAAAGGAGGGCAGTGGCCGCGGCCTCCAGCAGACGTGGCCGGAGCGCCCGCATGCCGAGCGAGCTCTGCGGCGCGGTGGCGTCATCGAAGCAGCCGGCGAAGTCCAGCAGCCCGAACGCGCTGACCAGCGTCGCCAGCAGCCCCAGCGGCACGCTGAGGAAGAAGTGAGCGTCGCTCGCGAGCAGCACCAAAAGCGCGGACAACCCCAGGGCCGCGTAAACGAGCGAGCGCGGCCGGAGCGCGTTACCGGGTGGCGCCTGCGGCTCTTCCACAGCGCGTCTTGTCCCTAGCCGCCCAAGGAGTCAAGCGCCGCTTGGCGCCCTAGTCGCTGGTCTTTACGCGGTTTCGCCCGGCGTGCTTGGCGCCGTACAGGCGCTTGTCCGCCGCGGAGATCAGCCCCTCGGGGGTCTTTTCGCCGCTGGTCGTAAGCGAAGCGCAGCCCGCGCTCACGGTCACGCGAATGGGACCGTGCTCCGTCGGAATTTCCAGCGCGGCGATGCGCTCGCGCAGGCGGTCGGCCACCGCGCCAGCGCCCTCGATGTCGATACCGCGCAGCACGAGGGCGAACTCCTCGCCGCCGTAGCGCGCGAACACGTCCTCACTCCGCACGGTGGCGCGCACCACCTTGGCGATTTCCACGAGCACGGCGTCTCCCACCTGATGGCCGTACGTGTCGTTCACCTTCTTGAAGTGATCCGCGTCGAAGATGACGAGCGAGATGTCCGTGTTGTGGCGCCGGGCGTAGGACATCTCCGCGCGTAGCTGCGTGTCGAAGTGCTCGCGGTTGTGCGCGCCGGTCAAGGCGTCCGTGACGCTCGCGTCGTAAAGTTGGCGGAGCAGGGCTTCTTGGCTCTCGTCGCTCAGCGAATAGCGGAACACGGCCGTAGGCCCGAACTGAATGACGTCGCCATCCTTCAGCTCGTGACGCGTGATCTTGACGCCGCCGACGAACGTGCCGTTGGCGCTCCCTTCGTCCTCGACCATGTAGTGGTCGCCCTCGCGGACCAGCGTCGCGTGGCGGCGACTGACGCCGTCGTCCGAGAGCCACATCTCCGAGTCTTGGCTACGGCCGACCCGCATCCGCTCCGGCGAGAGCAGCGTGACCCGACCTAGCTCCGCGCCGCGCACGCGCACCAAGATGTGCCGATCCTTGGATTGCTTGCGAGCGGCTTTCAGCTCTCTGAGGCTGACAATCGCCGTGCGATCATCCGGATCTTCCTCATAGCCTTTCAGCTCGCGATCGTCGTTCAAGAACAATTCCTCGACCCTCAACCGTACCACGCGGAGAGCGCAGGGCGGCTGGAGATTCGCTCGACAAGGGTACTTCCGCTCGGGCCTTACGGGAAGCTAGCCTATGTAGGCGAACGGCGTCCCTTATGAATTGCTTTAGGGCTTTGTCGCCCCTCATCCGTTGAGGGCGCGGTTTTGTAGTGCGGTCGCTGTCTCGCTCGCTGTCTCGCCCGTCATCTCCCCGGGGGTGCCCTCGGCCACCCAAGGCGCACAGTCGGCGTCGGCCGCCACCGCTGTGGGCAAAAAATCTCGCGGGGCAGGGAACTTTGCGGGGACCGTTCTGTCTGCTCCTCCCGTGACGTTCGGCACGGCTCGCCACTAACAGCGAGCCGGCTCATCGGGCGCGTTTCGCGTCAGCGACGTCATCGAACTCTAGGAGAAGAACCGTCATGGCATCGCTGCATTTCGCAGCTGGCGCGCCAGCTGTGCAAGACCCCCGTGTATTTTCGGCCAACCACAACCCCTTCCTACGGATCGAGCCTGAGCCGCTGGTTCCGGCACTTCAGCCGCTGAACCTTAGCGCCGCCCCCGCAGAGTCCGTCGAGGTAACGGTCCTTTGGGGCACGAGCGTACTGTCCGTCGCCGAGCTCACGCCGCCACGCAAATACGCCGTGGGCGAAGTGGGCGGAGCGCGTGGAGCGGGCACCAGCGCCGCTGGCAACGTCGACTTTGCGCTGTCATCGGAGCGCCTCGGCAGTGAGCGGCGCGAGCTCGTCGCGCTGCGGAGAGGTGTGCCCTTCGCGGTGCTGAGTGCGGGGGAAACGCCGCGCGTCGTGGAGCGCGGCAAGCTGGTCGACGCCACCGCCGCGCTCGTGGATTGTTCGGACGTGGCGCCCTTCGCGCGCGGCATCGAGCTCCGCCAAGATCGCGTCGTGATCATCGAGGCGTCGGGCCTCACGTTCCGGATCGCCGGTGGCGAAAGGCTGGCGCGTGTGCCGCGCGCAGTGCTCGGTACGACTGATCGCACGGCCGCGTTCACGATGGGCACCGCCGCTATCTTGCAGGGCTTGCTGGTCGCATCGCTCGCCTACTTCACCCCGAGCCTCGCTTATGGTGACGACGACGAGCTGAATCGTGACCGGCTGCAGCTGATGCAGCAGTACCTGCACGCGAGCGCGATGCGCGAAGAACCGTCGCCTCCGGAGATGCCGCAAGCGGGCGGGGGCGAAAAGGGCGCGCCCGCCGAGCGAAACCGCGGTCCCGAGGGCGCCGCCGGCAATCCCACCGCCAAGCAAGCCGGTCGCTTGGCCATCAACGGTGACCAAGCCGAGCGCGTCGCGACGCGCGCGGAGCTGATGAAGGAGGCTACGGACTTCGGCACCATCGGCCTGCTCAACACGCTGAACGCGAGCACGGCACCGAGCTCACCATGGGGCGCGGACTTAGCTACGGGTCCAGACAACACCGACCGCATCGGCGACATGTTCAGCGCGAACATCGGCGAAGGCTTCGGTCATGGCGGCTTAGGTCTGTCCGGCGGGGGGCTGGGTGGCGGCGGCTTGGGCGCGGGCATCGGGCTGGGGCGAATCGGTACGTGCATGGGCGTCAATTGCTACGGCAGCGGGGACGGTGGTTTCGGTCGCTCGGCGTCGCTGGCTCGGGGCGGGCACGTGTCGCGCGCGCCGCGCATCGCAAGCCAGCCGCCGACCTTGAGCGGACACTTACCGCCGGACGTGATTCAACGCGTCGTTCGCCAAAACTTTGGACGCTTCCGCAACTGCTACGAGGGAGGCTTGCGCTCCAATCCAAACCTGGAAGGCCGCGTGACGGCGCGGTTCGTGATCGGCCGTGACGGCGCGGTGAGCAACGTGTCGGCCGGGGGTGACTTGCCGGACGCCACCGTGCGCTCCTGCGTAGCCAGCGCGTTCTACGGTTTGTCGTTTCCGGCGCCGGACAGCGGCATCGTGACGGTGAGCTACCCTATCCTGCTGACGCCCGGCGGCTGAAAAATAACCGCAACCGGCGGGGGCTATGACTAGGATGGCGCCAATGAGCTTTCCCCGAGCTTTTGGCGCCGTCTTAGCGGCCTTTTGTCTTCTGTTCGTGACCGACGCCCACGCCGAGCAGTGGACGCGTAAGAGCTTCCTCCTGCCTGACGGCTCCTTCGAAATCACGGGCGACCCCGCGCGCCCGGCCATGCTCGAAATCAACGCGTCTCGCAACAGCTTCGGTGAGCCCATCTTGGTGGCGCCGCACTTCTACTGGGGGGTGACGAACGACCTCACCATCGGCATCTCGCATCAGCGCGGCCTGTGCTTGAACGGTTGCGACAAGGTCTACAACGACGCCGGCTTCGACCTCATGTACTTCCTTACCGGGTCGGACCGCTTCGAGCTCAGCCTGCACGCGGGGGTACCGGTTGGGAGCTTCAGCCCGTTTTACATGGGCCTTCAAGCGGGCGTGATCGGCCGCGTCAACATCGGCCGTATCACCGCGTTCGTGTTCGATCCGTCGCTCTATGTCGGGGTCAGCAATCGCGATCGGGGCAACACGCAATACCTCAACTTGCCCTTCTGGTTTTACTTCCAAGCGACGGACGTCATCGTACCGTTCGTGGGCAGCGGCCTGCAGGGCCCCTTGGACGAGTTTTCGGACAACTTCCAAATCCCGCTCGAAGGCGGCATCTTGTTCGACGTTGCGCAGAACGTGGACGTCGGCTTCTCGCTCCGCTTTCACCAAGTGGCAGGGCCGTTCCACACGGCCGACGCGCGTAGCGTGAACTTCCTCGGGCGCTTCAGGTTCTGATGCGCTTCCGTTCGATTCTCGGGCGCTGGGTTTGGGGGAGCACGTGCGCGGCGCTGCTCAGTGCCTGCGGCGGCGGCGCCCCCAACTTGAAACCGACGGCATTGCCGAAGGATACCGCGCCGCCGCCAGCTCCCCAGCCGCCGAAGGAGCGCCTGCTCGGCTTGCTGCGCAACATCGAGCGCCCCGCGCCCATCTTGGACCTGTTGCCGCCGCCATCCATCGCGCTCTTGGAGACGCGGCTCAAAGCGCTCTCCGCGGAGCAACGCGAGCAGCTCCTGCGCGGCGAGCTCATGCAAGCAGTTCCGCTCCTGCACCTCAAAGCGGGCGGAGGGGACGCGGCGGCTTTGCTTGCGCTCGCCAGCACGCCTGCGGCCGCGGAGGAGCTGCCGCTCACTTTCGAGTCCGCGTCCAGCGCGACCACGGAGGAGAAGCTCGCGAAAGTGCGCCTCCTTCACGACCTAGTGCTACGCGCCGCTCTGCACTTCCTGCGTGATCGCGTGTTGGACGTCGCGAACGCCTCCGCGGAGGCGCTGCCGCGGGTGCTCTCGGACGTCGCCTGGGTCGCCGGTCACGCCGAGCGGGACGACGTGGTTCGTGCCGCGTTCGAAACCTGGTCCGCGTCCGGCGCGCCGAAAGAGGCGATGGCCACCTTGGCCGGCTTGTGCGCCAAGGACTTGAACGAAAAGTGCTTCACGGAGGCTGCCAGCAGCGTGCCCGAGGACGCGCCGGAGCGCGCTCGCCTCACCGTCCTCAAGAAAGCACTGGAGACGAGCCGCGACGGCGATCCCCTCGTCAAGGCCTGGGCGCTCCTGCGCCTCGGCCGTTACCGCGACGCGCAGACCACCCTCGCCCCGTTGGCGCCGAAGGCGAAGAGCAACTTGCGCATCGCCGCCGGCCTCGCCGTCGCGATCGCCGACGGCAGCGGCTGCCCCGGGCTCCCACCGCAGGTGGGCTCGCCGCGGATCTGCGCCGACGCTTTCGCAGCGCGACCGGGCCTCGCGGCCGCGCTTTCGGACATGGAGAGCGCCTGGCTCTCGCGCGGTGGTCGCGATGCCGCCTCGTCGGAAGCGTATGTTGGCCTGGCTCACGTCGTGCCGTGGGGCAGCGTCGCCGCGCAAGCGACGGACGCGGCGAGCCTGGAGCGCGAATTCTCCGAACGCTACGCGTCGCTCTCCAAAGTGCTGCTCGAGCTGCCGGAGCAAAAGCCGTTCGCCGTGTTCGCCTCCGCTATGGCAGAGAGCATCACGGCGGGTCTTCGCGCGAAACCCGGGGACCGCCCGCAAATCGACCCCAATCGCAAGCAAGAGCTATGGTTCGGCGCGCTGGGGGTGGAAGCGGTCGCGCCGCGGCTCGCGGTCGGAGCCGTACTCGCCGGCGATCAGCCCGTCTTGGCGCTCTTGCCCGATTCCGCGCCGCCGAGCTTGGTCCCCGCCCGCGCGGGGCTGTTGGCGTGGGAGTCCGCGAGCGGCGCCGAGGCGAGCGTCGTGGAATTGGCGCGGGCGGCGCTCACGGAGCAGCTCACCGTCGCTCGCGAAGGCAGCGTGGACCGCTCGAGCGCCGTGCTGCTCCTCGCCGAGCTAGACGCAGTCGCCGCTCCGAGCGAGCGCACGCACTCCGCCTTGGCTCGCATCGCCAGTCAGCTCATCGGGCAGCCGCTGCCGCCCGAGCTGGCGCTTCGCGCGGTGCTCGACGCCGCGGGCGCGCTGGAGCGGCTCGGCAAAACCGAGGAGGCACTGGGCGTGCTCACCAAAGCCGCGCAAATCGAGCCATTGCCTGGCAAAGCCGGGGAGATGCTCGCACTCATCCGCGTCGAGCACCTCGTGCTCGCCTGGGACGCGAAGAAGGATCCGCAACGGGTCGCTCTCGCCAAGGCGCTCGCTGCGCTGGAGCTCGGGCCCACCTCGGGCTCCATCGCCTTCGCGAAGGAGGCTTGGGCGAGCCCGAAGGTGCTCAAGAAGGGCGGCCCGGCGTCGCCCAAGGCTCAGCTCGAGCAGCGCCTCGGGGTGCGCGCGGCGGAGCT
The DNA here is from genome assembly GCA_029266615.1 of Polyangiaceae bacterium. Classification (GTDB taxonomy): domain Bacteria; phylum Myxococcota_A; class Polyangia; order Polyangiales; family Polyangiaceae; genus PMG-095. Next base: position 8,955 of record JAQSWN010000075.1, on the reverse strand, counting down.
CATGGCCAAGGGCACGCTGCGCGGCACGAGCGTGTCGCTACGCTTCTCCTACTTCTTCCAGACCGGCCTGGTGCCGGAGGTGCGTTTCGACCCGCTGTTCGTTCCGTTGGTCCGGACGGACCTCATTCAGAAAGCTCTTTGACGAGCTCGAGGCCCTCGACGAGCCGCTCTTTCTGCTGCTGGAGGCCGGCGAGGGTCGCGCGGGCCTCCGTGAGGACCTCGGGCGGCGCGTTGGCGACGAAGTTCTGATTCGCGAGGCGCTTTTCCATGACCTCGATGTCCTTGGCGATGCGCTTCGACTTCTGTTCGATGCGCTCCTTCTCTTTGGCGGGGTCGATATGACCCTTCAGGGTGACGAGCACCTCGACCTCGCCCGCGACGTTCACGGTGGAGCCGCGTGGCCGTGCGCTGGAGGGCTCCGCGACGGTGGGCGCGCCGTCCGTGCTCGCCAAGAACGCAATCATGCGGCTGCTCTCCGTGAGCACGCGCCGCAGCTCGGCGTTCGGGCTCCGCAGCTCCACCGACAACCGATTGGCAAACGCGATGCCGTGCTCGGCGCGAACCGCGCGCGCGCCGCTGATCGCATCCATGAGCCACTTCATCTCGCGTTCCGCAGTCGCGTCACTACGGCCGTCGGCCCCGGTGGGGTACGGCGCGAGCGCGACCGTCGCACCGTGACCGGGGGCCTTGGGAATGAGCTGCCACAGCTCTTCCGTGATGAACGGCATGTACGGGTGCAGGGCGCGCAGCACCACCTCCAAGCTGTGCACGAGCGTGGCGCGCGTCTCCGCCTGCGCTTCGGCTGAGCCGTCCAAAAAGATGGGCTTGGTGAGCTCCACGTACCAGTTGCACAGCTCGTCCCAGAAGAACTGGTACAGCGCCTTGCCGCCGTCGTCCAAGCGGTACTCTTCGATGCCGGCGGTGCTGGCGGTTACGGCCGCGGACAAGCGCGATAGCAGCCACCGATTGATGAGGAGCTTCGGCTCCGCGGGCGGCTTGCCCGTCGGCTTCTCGTCCTTGATGTACGTGAGCGCGAAGCGCGTCGCGTTGTAGATTTTGTTGCAAAACTTGCGGTAGCCGTCGATGCGCGCGGGGGAGAGCGCGATGCGCTTGGCCTGCGGCGAGTAGCTGCACAAAGTCATGCGGAGGGCGTCCGTGCCGTAGGCCGGGAAGCCTTTGCCCATCTGCGCGGCCGAGGGATACGCCTTTTTGAACTTGGTGAGCGCCTCCGCCAAGGGCGCGTCCGGCTGGGCCTTTTGCACCATCGCCTCGAACGTGGTGCCGTGGATCAAGTCGAGCGGGTCGAGCGTGTTGCCCTTCACCTTGCTCATCTTGTCGCCGGTTTCGTCCACCACCATGCCGTGCAAGAGCACGCGCTTGAACGGCACGTCCCCCATGAAGTGGAGGCCCATCATGATCATGCGCGCCACCCAGAAGAAGATGATGTCGTAGCCGGTCTCCATGTCGGAGGCCGGGTAGTAGCGCGCAAGCTCCGGAGTCTGCTTCGGCCAACCGAGCGTTGCGAACGGCCATAATTGGCTGGAAAACCAGGTATCCAGCACGTCCGGATCTTGCACCAGCTTGGCGCTCCCGCACTTGCTGCATGCCTTCACGCCGTCCTCGCGAGTGACGGTGACGTGCGCACACTCTTGGCAATGCCAAGCCGGGATCTGATGACCCCACCATAGCTGCCGGCTGATGCACCAATCCTGAATGTTGGTCAGCCAGTACTCGTACGTCTTCACCCACTCCTCGGGCACGATCTGAATTCGCCCGTCACGCACCGCCTGCAGCGCCGGCTCGGCGAGGGGCGCCATCTTCATGAACCACTGCGTCGAGATCATCGGCTCGACCACGCTGTTCGTGCGCTGCGAGCGCGGCAGAGTCATCTTGTGCGGCTTGCTGCCGCGCTCCAGGCCGAGCTCCGCCAGGCGCTTCTTGACCGCTTTGCGCGCTTTGAAGCGCTCCAGGCCGGCGAACTCGCCGCCCTGCGCGTTCATCGTGCCGTCCAGGTTGAAGATGTTGATCTCCTCCAGGCCGTGGCGCTTTCCGGTCGCAAAATCGTTGAAGTCGTGCGCCGGCGTCACTTTCACCGCGCCGGTACCGAACGCCATGTCGACGAGCACCGCGTCCGTGACGACCGGCACTTCGCGGTCCACGAACGGGTGCTTCAGCTTCTTTCCGTGCAAGTGCTTGAAACGCGGGTCGTCCGGGTGCACCGCCACCGCCGTATCACCCAGCATCGTCTCCGGGCGCGTCGTCGCGACCACCAGCTCCGTCGCCCCCGCCGCGGGGTCTGCGTCGATCACCGGGTAGGCGAACTCGTACAGCTCGCCCTGCACGTTCTCCTCGATCTCGACCTCGAGATCGGAGAGCACCGTCTGCGACTCGACGTCCCAGTTTACGAGCCGCGTCGCGCGGTAGATCAAGCCTTCTTCGTACAGCCGAACGAAGCACTCGCGCACGGCCTCCGAGTACTCCGCGTCCATGGTGAAGCGGGTACGCGCCCAGTCCGCGGAAGCGCCAATGATGTGCAGCTGCTGCGCGATGCGCCCGCCGCTCTGCTCCTTCCACTGCCACACGCGCTCGATGAACTTGTCACGACCCAGGTCGTGCCGCGTCACGCCTTCGCGCTTGAGCAGCCGCTCCACCACCACCTGCGTCGAAATGCCGGCGTGGTCGATGCCCGGCTGCCACAGCACGTCGTAGCCCTGCATGCGCTTGTGCCGGATCAGAACGTCTTGAAACGTGCTGCCGAGCGCATGCCCCATGTGCAGCGACCCCGTCACGTTCGGCGGCGGGATCGGAATGACGTAAGTCGGCTTGCCGGCGACGTGGCCCGCCCCGGCCGTGAAAACGCCCAGATCCTGCCAGTGCTTGTACCAGCGCGGTTCCACGTCAGCGGGTTCGTAGGCCTTCGAAAGCTCTTCCATCGAGCCGCCGCATATAGCACCGCCCCCCTCGTCGCCGAAATCCGCACGAAAGCGGCCGAAATTTCCTGGATTGAGGGCCCCGCCTCGCCCACGGGCGCCGCTCGAGCGGCGGTCTCGTCAGTGCGCTGCGCTCGTCAGCCAACTCGCCCGATCGCTTCGTCCGCCTCATAAATGACGTCCGTGCGCATCGCGTACTTGGTTCCTCTGAGCACCGGTCGCCCTTCGTGCCGAAGCTTGTGCTGAAAGACGGCAACCATTCCCGTCTTAGGAGACACGATGCGATCGAACTGTTCCTGGAATACAGTCTCCCCCCCCACGAAATCCTCGTTGAAGTAGACCAAGACCGTGTGGAGGGTGATCTGGCGATCGCTGGGCCGGTACCAGTGGTCCATGTGCGGTTCGAAACGCTGGCCCGGACGATAGCGATAGAAACGGAGGCGATCGTTGAGCCCGATCAGCCGAAGTTGCCCGATCCGTTCAGGAACGTGTGAACGCAGTCTTCGGAACAGCTCGCTGGCGATCGCCGGATCGTCACGAATGACGCGATCCTGATCACGGTACAAGGGGTTGTTGGTGGCAATCGCGGGAGACGAACGTTCGATCAGAGCTATGAGGTCGGCGCATTCGGACGGCGTGTAGACCTGATCGATGGTCCAGAGCATCTGCTCTGTCTCGAATCGCATGGGCACGTCTATCGACATTCCGGAACCTCTCAGGCGCGGCCTGTAGGCCATGTCGGTGGGTGACCGACCACCTCGGCCACCAATCCTACGGTACGAAGACGGTCTCGATGAACGGCAGCCTCATGCGGCGACGCATAGGGGCCGAGGAGCGCAGTCGGCTCAGCCGCCAAGGCCGTGCGGACCTCAGTGATACCGATGCTCTGGAATGCAAGGTCAGAGGCGCGAATGGCCGCGACTTGCGGTGCGTGGAGGATATCTGGAATGTCGACCGCAACGAACCACTCAGGTTCCACCTCGAGTTGACCGTTCACGATCTCGAGCCGGCTCCGCTCGCGACAGCGGTCGCACATGAGAAACTTTTCGACTTGGGTGGGGCCGATACGCCGGCCCGCATCGATCAGGCGACCGCCGCACTTGCTGCATGTCCTACGGCTCAACTCCGTCCGGTCAGTCATGATGGTGCGTCCCGACGCTGCGCCGACGCCTAACGTACCACGTTCGGCTCGAGCTTGGTGTTCGCCTTGAGCTCGGAGCAGAGGCCACCGTTGCGCTTGACGCAGTAGTTCGACGCAGGCGCTACGAAGTCCCGATGGCCCGCGCTGGTGGCGCGCAATTGGCAGCCGAGCGAGCAGCCGCGACTGAGCTTAGATTCGTCGAAGTCGCCGCGCTCGTTCTTGACGGGGGCAAGCAGACAAAGCTCGGGACACTCGATACGAATCTCGCCGACTGCCAAGGGCTGGCCGTTCGACGCCGTCAAGCGGCCGTGGAGGCGTGCTCCGGGATCGCAGGCAGTAAGCCCGAGCGCGAACAGCAGAATTGCGGTCCGCGATGTTTCGCCTCCAAGGGCGCCACCAGGTGGAGGTCTTTCTGCTCGCAACGTCATCGCCCGCTCAACGTACCGCTGTTCAGCTGCGGCAGCATCACGCTTGCGCTAGGGTCCGTTACCCCCTCGTCGCGAACGCTTGGAGCGCGGACAACGCTCCGACGAGGTGGTCGCCCCAGTGGGTCCGAAACGAGAATGACCACTCCCACGCCGCGGGGACGTGCAGGCCGGAACGGTACAGACGTAGCCCGTAACGGATATCGAAGTACGTGTCGGTGAAGTCGTCGGCGAGGTCTCCAATACGTGGGGCTGTCCCGGGAAGCGCGAGCGGGTCGACCACGGCGTACATGTTGATCGGAAGTGCGGCGAAGCGCTCGAAAACGGCGTCACGCGGGCTGCTGTCGTCGGCTTGCTGGGCAAAGTCAGCACTGCCATCAGGGAGGTCGAGCGCAGCGGCATACAGGCGTGCCGCTAGCCGTCGTGCCGCCGCGAGCTCCTCCTGGGGATTGCCTGGCTTGGCTTCAACCCAGTCGCAGAACTCTGCCGCAATGGCCGCGAAGTATTCAAGCGAAGTCATACGTCGCGGGCGTAGCGCCGTTGAGCGGCGGCAGCATCAGGAAACCAGAGGCTTGCCCGTGGCGACGAGGGGAAAGGGGAGGTGCGACCTTCCGCCTAAAGGTTCGTCGAGCAGCGCTCGCGGCGTCGTCAGTTAGCTGGAACCTAGCGCAGGGAGAACGTCTGCAGGGTAGATGTTCTCTGGGTCAACGTTGAGAATGACCTCCCAGTCGCGGCCGCCGCCTTCGGCGATGAGTGCGAACTCCGTGACCTTCACGGGTTTACCATTCGTCTCGAGCCAGCTTCGAACTCGCCGCAAATCGTGGCCGCACGGAGCTTCGTCTAATTCGTGTTCCAACCAAGACAGCAGCTCCAAGACGGCGCGCCAGCTCCTCGCGCATGGCCGCTTCCCGCTCCCGCTTACGTTCACTGGCTCCCTTTCTGCCTTGAACGTATTGCCGCTGAGCAGCGGCCGCACCAGGAGATCTGATGGGGCTCAGGTGGCCTCGCAACCTCTCTGAAGCGCGTCCGAACAAGCTCAATCCGAACGCCACGGTCGGAACGCGTACCCGAGCCCCGCCAGTACCACCCACGTGCCGGGATCCACGACCCACGGTAAGGCGAGCCACAGGTCGAACGAGCCCCGCCAAAGCCCAACTGCAATCGACGTGAGGACAGGCCCGGCAATGGGAACCATCGAGACATGACCCGGGATCTTGTGAAGCGCCCTGTGAGCATTCACGAAGACGCAGACCAAATTGGCCGCGATTGGCAAGGCCCCACTCAGGAGGAAAACGAAGGCCGCGGTGTAGCGAAGGAGAAGCATGCGCAGACCAAAACTGGTCGTTGCTCGTCACGCCGCCAAGCCGCCGCTCATTCCTTGTCCCGCCAACGTAGGGACGGAGTGCCAACATCCGACTAGGGGGTGTCCCCAGTTCGGGACGTCCGATTGTTGGATCAATTCGATCACTTGCACGAATAGATTGCGTCGCGGGATCGCGCATGATCAAAAATCGGCGTGCATCGACACGCGATGAGCGAGGAACAGTGGCGCCGCGTTGAGGCGGTCATCCCGAAGCAGAATCCGGCCCGGAAGCGGCGCGTGGAGATCGGCTCTTAATCGACGCCGTACTCTTCCGGGCCAAGACGGGTATGCCGTGGCGCGACCTGCCAGAGCGCTTCGGTTCTTGGAAGTCGGTCTACAACCGGTTCAACAACTGGGCGAAGAAGGGCCAATGGGAGGCCACCTTCAAGGCGCTCCAGTTAGAGGTAGAAGAGGTCGGCTCGATCGTCGATGGCTCCGTCGTTCGCGCACACCAGGATGCGTCGGGCGGAAAAGGGGCGGCCAAAGCAATGGCCTCGGCCGTTCTCGCGGGGGCTATTCGACCAAACTCCACGCCGTCGTCGACACGAAAGGCCGGCCTATCTACGTCGCGGTCACGCCCGGGCAGCGGCACGAGATGGTGATGGCCGACGAACTCCTCGACCACGCTCCCGGCAAGGCATTCATCGCCGACGCCGGCTACGACTCGAATCGGTTCCGGCAGGCAATCCGCGAGAGGAAGAAGCGAGCAGTCATCGGCTCTAAGCCCGAGCGACCGCGCAAGCTACCCAAGTCCCGAGAGCTCTACGCGAAGCGCTACCTTATCGAGTGCTTTTTCCACAACCTGAAGCGGTTCCGAGCCATCGCCGCGCGCTTTGAGAAGACCGCACGGAACTTCCTTGCTCTCACGCAGCTCGCCTGCGCATGGCTATCGCTCGCACCGAACTAGGGACACCCCCCTAGTCGCAACCCCATTCATGACATGCAGGGTCAAGAGGCTCGTTGGCACGCACGCTCCGTGAGTTGCTTCAAGCCGTACCGGAGCAGCTGCTCGACTGAACCGCCGCCAGCGAGCTCTTGTCTCGCTTCCGCGAGCGCGCGGCGTACCTCTCCGTCCCCAAAGCCTAGATTTCGGAGAGCCTGAAAGGCTCGGGTTTGCAGCAGGGATGACGTGACGGATGGCGCGGCGCCGTACGGCGTACCGTCGGCATGTTCAAACACGAGCTCCGGTCCGTCGCTCGCCGTCACCAGCAGGGTTCCTTCATGGATGGCGCGGTGGTGCGCCCCACACAAAGTGACGAGGTTTTTAGGCTCGTGACCGCCGCCGTCCGCCCTGGCTTCCACGTGATGGATATCCACGAATCATGCGTGGGTGCAGCCGGGCGCGCGGCAGCGATGCTGGTCGCGGCGCAGTACGGCGCGCCTGGTTGCGGGCGGCACGTCTTGCGTTGCTCGCGCGTGCGACTGTTGTCGAGCCATGACGCCCACGTGGGCAGCTGGTAGATGCTGCGCATCGCAACGTGCCGTCGCGGTCATACTCGGAGAAACATCGATGAGCTCGCCGTCGGCGAGTTGCCTCGCACGCTGACAGTCCTCGCAGACATCGAGCGCCACCTGGCAGCTCGCCCGACCATCGTCCGTGGGGCCGCCCAGCACCTGGCGCGCGAGCAAGAGCAACAGCGAGTCGTTATCCAGGTGCTCGCCGGCGTCGCGCTGCAGCTTGGCCACCGCTTCTCGAAAGCTTGCGAGCGTCTCCCCCGACACGTCGAAACGGAGCACGTGCCGCTGCTGCGCTGGCTCCACGGGCGAATCCGGGAGCGAGCCGGGACGCCGGCCGGAGACGAGCTTCTCCACTTCCCGAGCCGTGCGACCCCGCGCGTGATTCAGCCACGTTTCCTCGGTTTCCGGCGTCGCGACGCGCGTGAGCTCCCGCGCTTGGCTGTACTTGAGCGAGCCTCCCCGCAGCTCACGAGAGAGCTCCGGTAACCGTTCGAGTGCTTCCGCCACGCGGAGCTTGTCGTGCGTCACGCGCGGCGCGTAGCCGAGCAAGCGCTCCACGTATTCCGTGAAGCTGCCGTAGCCGAAGTGCCGATGCACGTGGGCCCTTCGTGCGGCGAGTAGCAAACCGCCTTCTTCGAAGTCGAGCTCGCCGCGCTTCCTTGCGTGCGCTTCGAGCGCCTCGTGCGTGACTTGCCACGGTACCTTCGCATCCCCACGCTTCGCCCCGTTCAGCATGCCTCACGAGTCGCACGAGGATTTTCGAGGCTCGCATTGCTCCGCAGTCGCGACTCTGACGGCAGGAACGACTTTCACGCGGTCGAGCATGCGAAGCGGAGTGAGGAGCGAACGCACGGCGCGGCAATCCATACTTTCGTGGTGGGGGCGGCCGCGACGCGATGACGACGTTCAAATCTCGTCAATGAAAATCGTCAGCGAATAGCGCAACACGGAGCTAGCGCCTTTCGCCGTTGGGTAGCGCCTTAGCCCTCTGCGGCAGGGGTTTCGGCGGCGACTCTCAGCGCTCGCCCAGTCGTAACAAATCAGTGCGCGGAGCCAGCTTTCGTTCTTCACGTGAGTCATCGGCCTACTCAAGCTTCGAGATCGACGACGTGAAGCTTCCACTCATCTTCGGAGGGCGTTTCAACCCGACCATCTAGGTAGCGCTTCAGCCGAACAAGGCAGGAGTCGCACGAGTCGTAGGTCCAGGAATCAGGATATCGACGTCCCTGGTCATCTACGAGGGTTGCGCGAATCCAGTTCCGGTTTCGGAGCGCGCGGACGCCGCAAGCCGGACAGCGGGGTTTGAAGACTCGCAGCAGACGGGCGAACATGTGTTTCGGCCGCCCAAACTTACGCCGGTCGAGCAGCGCTCACACCAGGATACGCGAGCGCCGACCATGGCCGGCTGAGGAAACGGCTTAGCGGACGCGGCTCATGACGAGACCGCAGCCGCTATGCGGCCTGCTTTGGTTCGGGTTCCTCAGCGCCTGACTGACTCCGCGCGCACGAAGCTTGGTCAGTCCGCGTTCCACCCCGCCGGGGCGTACTCCGGGTAGTCGTTCCAGACGGCGCGCGTGAGGTTGGTAAAAACGGACGCAAGCACGTCTCCGATCATCAACGAGAAGGGGCGACGCTGTT
>JAQSWN010000302.1 GCA_029266615.1 Polyangiaceae bacterium | reverse complement strand
ATATGCCAGCGGAGCTGGCGAGTTGTCCAACCGCTACCATTGTCTGGCGTGGCTGAATTTAGGCCATCTCGTCAATTCACAATGTATCGATTGCCACAAACCGTCTCGCCAAGTCTGACGGTTCTGCTAACTTCGAAACCATGAAGGCGATGGCGTGGTCTTCCTTGGCGGGTGGTGCTTTGTTCTCCCTGCTGGCCGCGTGCAGCGCGAGCTCGTCGGGCAGCAGTCCGGTCGGCAACGGGGCGACGGGTAGCGGTGCTTCCTCGTCGACGGGCGGCACGCAGCCGAACCTAGGTGGCTTCGTCGGCTCTGGCAGCACCGTCGGCCTCGGGGGGTTGGACGGCGGAGGCGGAGGCAACGGCGTCCCCATGTGTATGCCGGGCGAAATCGACTTCGTGGCCAAGGTACCAACGGTCCTCCTCTTGGTGGACCGTTCCGGGACCATGTTTACCCTTCAAGGCACCGCGCAGACGACGCCTTGGGACGTGCTGCGCGACGGCGTGCTGCCGGTGGTACAAGAGCTCAATAACGACGTCCGCTTCGGTTTGATGGCGGTCACGGGCGAGAGCGGCCAATGTCCCCTGCTGGACGAGGTGGTGCCGGCCGACCAGAACTACGAAGCCGTCGCGGCCAAGTACAAGTCGCTGATGAGGCCGACCAAAGGAGAATCTCCCGGCATGCGCGGGCTCGAGCGCGCTTACGAAATCCTCTCGGCGGATCCCACACCTGGCGACAAGTACTTGCTCTTCGTGACCGACGGCGAGCAAGACTACTGCGGCGACGGGAACGCACTCTGCCCAACGGATTCCGTTGTTTATTGGCTGCAGAAGCTCAAGGCGCAAAACGTAACGACGATGATCTTCGGGTTGCCGAGCGGCGCCAGCGGTCCGGACCAGGCGCGCTACGAGGCCGTTTTGCAAGGGTTTGCCAACGCCGGCGCCGGGCAGCCCGTCGCTCCCGTGTCACAGAACCCGGCTCAACCGACGACGCCGGAGATGGCCGCGCTCGACACCTACAACCAGTGCTTCTACGGCAATGATCCGAATACGGTCGGGTGGAACGCCGAGTTCCTCGCCGCAGCCAAGGTGGACGACGCCGCCACCGTAGGTATCGATGAGTCGAAGACGCTGGGCAACTACGCGTTGGCGGGCGGCACCGCAAAGGTGTTCAAGCCGGACCCGAACGACCAAGCGGCCTTGAAGGAGGAGTTCAGCAAGGTGCTAGCAGGGGTCAAGAGCTGCACGTTCGATCTCCCCGGCGACATCAAAGTCGATCTGGACCGTTTGGACGCGGCCGGCGTCCAGGTGCAGGGCGTGGCGGTCCCGCTGGACCTCACGGGCATGAATGGTTGGCACATGCCGACGGCCACGCAGATCGAGCTAGTCGGCAGCGCCTGCGAGAACTGGCGCATGCCGCAGAACACCAAGATCGAGTGGGGCTTCCCCTGCGGTATCATCGTCCCGCGCTGACCTGAGTTGCGCTCCCACCGTCCGGCACCAGTGCCGGAATTTTGTGGGACCGGTCTCAATGTAGAACGAGTGTCTCGCCAAGTCTGACGGTTCTGCTACCTTCCAAACCACGATGAAGGCGATAGCGTGGTCGTCCGTGGTGGTTGGCGCCTTGTGCTGTGTGGGGCCCGCGTGCAGCGCCTCGCCTGACAAGACCGGTGGCGGGACCGGTGCGACCGCGAGTGGTGCGTCGTCGTCCTTGGGCGGCTCGCAGCCGAGCCTGGGCGGCTCCGTCGGTCAGGGAAGCACGCTGAGCATCGGCGGGTCGGAGGGCGGCGGGGTGGGCGGCAACCCCATGGGCTGTAACGACCTCTCGATCGAAACCAAAGAGGTAACACCCACGGTGCTGCTTCTCGTGGACAACTCATCGAGCATGTTCGAACCGCGGGAAACGCTGTGGGACCCGCTCTACAACGTGCTCATGAAGTCCGGCGGCATCGTCGAGTCGCTGCAGAGCAAGGTGCGCTTCGGCTTCACCAGTTACCGCGGCGAGAAGGTGAACGCGGACCCCTCCTGCCCCAACCTGTTCGAAGTCGACTACAGCCTCGACAACTTCGAGGCCATCAACACCGTCTACAAAAAGCAGGGGCAAGAATTCATGCCCGGCCTCAAGTGGGAGACGCCGACCGGCGCCGCGATCGTGAAGGCCGCGGCAAAGCTCGCCGCCTACGAGGCGGAGCCGCCCGGGCCGAAGTACATCGTGCTGGTGACGGACGGCAACCCGAACACTTGCGGCGCGATCGATCCCCAGTGCGGGTCGGACGAAAGCATCAAGGCCGTGCAAGATGCGAAGGCGCTCGGCATCGGCACGTACGCGGTCGGCATCGGCGACATCGTGACGACGAACAGTGGCTGCGAGGCACAGTGGGGTCGCTGCGGCGCCCTCCACTTGCAGGACTTGGCGAACGCCGGGCAAGGGCTGCCCGTCGCCGCCCCGCCGGACACCTTGAGGTACCAAGCCTGCACGCCGACTCAGATGCTCGCCGGTACTTACGCCACGGCCGCGGAGACTCCCGGCGCCGCGCCCTACTTCACCGCCGCCAACGCCACCGAGCTAGAGACCGCGCTCAAAGGCCTGCTCAACTCAGTCGTCTCCTGCACGTACGACATGAACGCGACGGTCGTGGGCGACGCATCGCTCGGCACCGTACTGCTCAACGGCGTCGCCGTGCCGTACAACGACCCCAACGGTTGGAAGCTGGAAGACAGCAAGGTGCAAATCACGCTGCAAGGCACCTCGTGCGACATGTTCAAAGCCCAAGCCGGCTCGAAGCTGGACGTCTCGTTCCCCTGCAAGGTCGCCGTTCCCAAGTAGTCGGCGGCTCAGGCGACTCAGGCGACAGAGCGGCGCGCAAAGCTCGATAGGCGCCAGGCGATGCCGAGCGCACCGAAATGCGAAAGGCTCCCCGGCATTGGATCCAAGGAGCCTCTCATCGCTACCGTTAACGCCCGGTAGCGCTGCGAAGAGGCTGCATCATGGCAGCCCCCTCACCTCACGCGGCTCTTACGCTTCGCACTCGACGTTGACGGTTTCGCCCGCGGCCGCGTACGGCACCAAGGTGCCTTCGATCGCCTTGCCGTTGACGGTCAGCTTCACGTCGCCGTTGCCGCGCACGTTCTTGACCTTGATGTTGTAGGTCGCGCCGCGGCAGATGCGCGTGACCGTGAACTCGGGCACCTCCGTGCCGATGCAGGGTTTGACGGCGAGGCCTTCGAACTCGGGGCGAACGCCGAGCAGGTACTGCGAGATGGCGACGAAGTTCCACGCCGCGGTGCCGGTGAGCCAGCTGTTTTTGGCTTCACCGTGCCGGACGGCGTCTTTGCCGGCGATCATCTGTGAGTACACGTACGGCTCGGTACGGTGAACTTCGCTGATGTCCTCCAGGTAAGCGGGGGCGATCTTCTTGTAGTACTCGAAGGCGCGGTCGCCGCGGCCGATGACCGTCTCCGCGATCATCACCCAGGGGTTGTTGTGGCAGAAGATGCCGGCGTTTTCCTTGTAACCGGGCGGGTACGAGGAAATCTCCCCGAGCTCGATGTGGTACTCGGCGTAGGGCGGGTTGTTGAGGACGATGCCGTAACGCGTGTCCAGCCGCTCCTTCACGGAGTCCAGCGCCTTCTTGGCTTCACCGGTTTTGACGCCGATGCCGGCCATGACGCAGAAGCCTTGCGGCTCGATCAGGATTTGCGCGTCCCCGGGCGGGCACTCCTTGCTGCCGACCTTCTTGCCGAAGAAGTCGTAAGCGCGGAGGAACCACTCGCCGTCCCAGCCGTCGCGGAGCACGGTCGCTTCCATCTTCTGGATCTCAGCGCGGGCGCGCTTCGCCTCGTCGGGCTGGCCCTTCTTTTCGCAGAGGGCCGCGTACTCCGGGCCGATGTGCACGAACATGCCGGCGATGAAGACGCTCTCCGCGGTGCGACCGACGCGGTTGCCGGTCGTTTGGTACGACTCGTCCGGAGTCTCCGAGAAGCAGTTGAGGTTGAGGCAGTCGTTCCAATCCGCACGGCCGATGAGCGGCAAGCCGTGGGGACCGAGGTTGTTCAGCACGTGGTCGAAGGAGCGCTTGCAGTGCTCCAGCAGGCTCGCCTTGTTCTTCTCGTCGTTGTCGAACGGCACCTGCTCGTCCAGGATGGCCCAGTCGCCCGTCTCTTTGATGTAGCCGGCGACGCCGAGGATGAGCCACAGCGGGTCGTCGTTGAAGCCGCTGCCCACGTCGTTGTTGCCGCGCTTCGTGAGCGGCTGGTACTGGTGGTACGCGCTACCGTCCGGAAACTGCGTGCTAGCGATGTCGATGATGCGCTCACGAGCGCGCTCCGGCACGAGGTGCACGAAGCCGAGCAAATCTTGGTTGGAGTCGCGGAAACCCATGCCGCGACCGATGCCGGACTCGAAGAACGAGGCCGAGCGCGACATGTTGAACGTCACCATGCACTGGTACGGATTCCAGATGTTGACCATCCGGTTCAGCTTCTCGTCCTTGGACTCGACAGCGTAGAGGCCGAGCAGGCCGTTCCAGTGATTGCGCAGCTTGTCCAGCGCGGCCTTCACCTGGTCGGTCGTGGAGAACGCGTCGATGAGCTTCTTGGCCGGCTCCTTGTTGACGATGCCCGGCTTCTCCCACTTCTTGTCCTTGGGGACTTCCACGTAGCCGAGCGTGAAGACGAACGTCTTCGTCTCGCCGGGCGCGAGCTCTACCGCCAAGCAGTGCGAGGCCACGGGTGACCAACCGCTGGCGACCGAATTCTTGGACTCGCCCGCCGCGACGACGTCCGGCTCGCCGAAGCCGTTGTACAAGCCGAGGAACGTCTCGCGATCCGTATCGAAGCCCGCGATGGGCGCGTTCACGTGATAAATCGCGTAGTGGTCGCGCCGCTCGCGGTACTCGGTCTTGTGGTAGATCGTGCTGCCGTCGATCTCCACCTCGCCGGTGCTGAAATTGCGCTGGAAGTTGGTGCTGTCGTCTTGCGCGTTCCAAAGGCACCACTCCGCGAAGCTGAAGAGCTTGAAGCTCTTCTTCGCGTTGCTCTCGTTCGTGAGCGTGACTTGGTGCACCTCCGCGGTGTGACCGAGCGGCACGAAGAAGAGCAGCTCCGCCTTGAGCCCGCCGCGCTTGCCGGTGATCTTCGTGTAGCCGAGGCCATGGCGGCACTCGAAAGACTCGAGCTCGCGCTTGACCGGCATGTAGCTGGGGCTCCAGTAGTCCTTGCCCTCGCTGATGTAGAAGTAGCGGCCACCCGAGTCCGTCGGCACGTTGTTGTAACGGTAGCGCGTGAGGCGGCGCAGCTTGGCGTCACGGAAGAAGCAGTAACCACCCGCCTGGTGCGACACCAAGCCGAAGAAGCTCTCGCTGCCCAGGTAGTTGATCCACGGATACGGCGTCTTCGGCGTGGTGATGACGTATTCGCGGTTTTGATCGTCGAAATGACCGAACTTCATGGTTTTCTCTTCTTGCTTCTTTCGGAGCGCTAGGGCGCCTTCGCTTTTTCATCCAACCAGGCGCTCACCCAAGCGAGCGGCGCATTCCAGTTGATGGTGATTTCGTTGACCGAATAAGCCTCGATATGATCGACGAAGCACTTCTCCGGTGCGCAGCCTTTGAGGCCGGCGGCTTTGGCGTACGGGTCGTCGATGCTCGAATTCGGGCCGCCGCTCAAAATGCCGGGGGGCGCCTTCGGGTATTTCGCGTTGGCCTGCTGCGCCCAAAAGCGGTGGTGCGGGTGCGCAAGCGGCTTCTCGCCGTAGCCGGTGACGTAGGATTGGCCGAGGGGGTTACGGCCGAGCAGGTAGTCCATGCCCGTTGCCACGCCGTCCAAGTACTTTTGCTGCTTCGTGAAGTCGTGAGCGAGCGCGACGACAATCAGGTTGTTGATGACGAAGGAGTTCGAACCCCACGCGTAGCGGTTGCCCGTCGCGGGCTCGAGCGGGGTGCGATAGCCCTGCTTGGCGATGATCTCCAGGTAGCGATCCGCGCCGCCGATCAACAGCTTACGCGCTTGCACCTGTAGCCCCGTGTCCACGCCCTTCCCGACCGCCAAGGACACCGTGCCGAGCCCATCGGTCTCCGCCCAGTTCATGGTCGACGTATGGCCGCCGGCATCCATACGCAGCCGCCGATGAAGGGGTGAGCTTTCCACGAACTGCCGGTATTCCGGCTTTCCGGTCGTGACGAGCAGCTCTGCCGCCGCCCAGTAGAAGTCGTCGTCCACCTTGGCGTCGTCGTAGGCGCCGCCGCCGTCGATGTCTTTGTTGGCGAGCAGCTTCGGGTTGGCCTTCGCGGCCGCCCACGCCGTCTCCGCCGCCTTGAGGCACTTCCCTGCGAAAGCCGCGTCGAGCGTCTTCCAGATGCGCGCGCCCTGCGCAGCCGTCGCGGCCAGGTTCAGCGTCGCGGCCGTGCTCGGCTTGAAGACGACGCGAGCCTGCGTGTCTTCATGAGGAGCCGTGGCCAGCGCCGTCCAGCTCACGTCGTGCAGCTTGTGGTGCGCCATGCCGGCGAGCGGCTTGCCAGCGGGCACCTGCATCTTGAGGAGCCATTCGAGCTCCCAGCGCGCTTCGTCCAGCAAGTCCGGCGTCTTGTTGGCATTTTCCGGGATGCGCAGCTTGCCGTCGCCGAAATCTGCAATTGAGCCGCCAAGTGCCGCGCCGCGCTCGTACTGATTGAGCAGCGTCCACACCGAGATGCCGCCGTTGACTACGTACTTGCCGTGATCACCGGCGTCGTACCAGCCGCCAGAGCCGTCCAGTGAGTAGTCACAACCGGCGTTCTTCGCGCACTTCGCGCTCTTGTCCGAAAGGTGCCCGGCCGGGCGCGCCAGCGACGGGTCTCCCACGAGGTCCGCGCGAATCTCGATGCCGCTGCGGTTCTGGTAGAAAAACGACAACGCGTCGTACTTCAGCTGGGAGTACACGCCGGGGCCAATATCGAACGGAAAGCTCTGCTCGGCTCCGACTTCCAGC
>JAQSWN010000301.1 GCA_029266615.1 Polyangiaceae bacterium | reverse complement strand
CGCGCTGCCACGAACGAGCAAGAGGCACACGACGCAGGTCAGCAGCAAACCCAGCACCTGCAACTGGCATTGGGTTTTTAGCGGGTTCGGCTTAGCGAGCGCGACCGCAAGGTTGAGCATGACGAGGTAGCTCAAGACGAGCACGTCCGCGGCGGCGAAAGACCTGAAGGTGCGCTCGGCTCTGCTCAATCAGGACTCCGTCTTGCCACGCTGCGCCACGGGCGAGTGCGCGGTCGCCTCGTTCGGAGGCGCCTCTACGGGCTCTGGGGCTCGGTCAGGCTCTTCCACGCGCACGCGCGGCGCGGGGCCCTCGTTCAAGTAGCTGGCGATGCTCGCCTCCGCCAACACGAGCTCCGCCGCTTCGGTCGACAGACGGAGCACCTCGGTCACGCGCGGGGCGGGGAGCACGCCCGTGACCGCTTGCACGTCTCCCAGTGCGCTGACTCGCGCGCGGAGGATCGCGTCGCCCCGGTTTTTGCGCGCCTTGGCGGCGCGCGAAAGCGCGAACGCACCGGTGACGAGCGGTACGGCGCTGGCGGCGAAAGCTGCGACGGCTAGCAGCGCACCGGGGCTCGTGGCCAGCACCGCGAGGGTGGCGACCAGCACTGCCAACGTTCCCATCCCAACGAGTGCGAAGCCGGCAGCGCTGAACATGACGTGCTGAGTCTGTTCTCGGCCCGCGCTCCTGAGCGCTTCGTTCGTGCGGACGCTGGGCTCCACGCCCTGAATGTCCAGGGCGATGCGCGGGCCGCCGCACACCAAACAACGAAAACCCAACGCGGCGTGTCGCTCGACGTCCGCCACCGCGTCGCAGTGCGGGCACCTGTTGGCGGCGCCGTGGGCGGCGCCGCAGTTCTGGCAGATGGCGCGACCGGCTGCGAGCGCCTGCCCGCAGTTGCGGCAAGTCGCCGCCAAGTCGAGCTCAGTGCGAGCAACGGGCGCCATGGCGGCGGGCTCTAGCATCACCCGGCCTGGCCTCCAAGGGCCGTAGGAGTCGCCAAAACCTGCACGAGAAATTGCTCCAGCAGGTGGTAGGTCATGCCCCACACGACCCGGGAGTCGATGACGAACGCCGGCACCGTGTAGCCGCTTCCTCGGATCATGACTTCGGCCGTGCGCTTCCACGCGTCGCTCGCCAAGGCGTCGAGCGACACCCACAGCACCTCGGCCACCTCGTCGGACAGGGTGGGCGCGCCGGGGCTGCGCACGAAGAACACATAGGGCCTCACCACGAGCTCGGAAGACTTCATGGGGCTGACGTCGTCGAGCCGTCCGAGCATCTCGGCAAGGGCCAAGTCGATCCCGACTTCCTCGAGGGTCTCTCGCCGCGCGGTGTGGAGAAGGTCGGTATCGTCCGCGTGCGCGTGACCCCCGGGGAAGGCCATGTGCCCGGACCACGGATCGCCCTCCCGCTCCGAACGGCGCATCAGCAAGAGCGACAGCCCCCCGCTTGCCTCGGGGCTGGGCGAAAGCACCAGCGCGACCGCCGCGCGCCGGGGCCGCAGCAGGTCCGTGCTCGCCGCCGCCGCGAGCGCGCTGCGGATTCGCGCGAGCTGGATCGGCTCGTTCATCGCCGGCTCCCTCTACCAGAAGCCGGCCAGAACGCCCCGTCGCATCGCCCCCGGCGCCAAATTCCCTCACAGCTATAGTGGAATTTCCGTCAGCCCTTGGTGTAACGTCTCGCCCGCCATGAAGCTTGCCTCCACCGCCCGCCTGCTCGGCGCGGCGACTCTCGCGTTGGCCGTTTCCGCTCTCCCGCGTTCTGCCGCCGCATTCCCCGGGTTTTTCGCCTCCAAGAAGTCGGAGCCGATTAAAAATCACTCGACCCAGATTGCGGTCATGAAGAAGGGCGCGGACACCGTCGTCAGCATCATGCCCGACTACGACGGCCCCATCGAAGGCTTCGCGATGGTGCTTCTCGTGCCGAGCGACGTGACCGTCGACAAAGTCGCGACGCTGAAGCGAGACTTCATCGACCGCCTGGATTCGCTCACGGCGCCGCGCTTCCACGAATACTGGGAGCAAGACCCTTGCGACCCCGGTCCGCCGGAGCAGGAGTGGGAGCGCAACCTGAAGGTCGCGCCCACGGCGCCGACGGCCTCGGCCGGAGCCGCGCCGCTCAAGCCGGCCAAAGAGCTCTTCTTGGACACGAAAGCCAAGCAGAAGGAAGGCGAGTACAAGTTCACGCTGCTGGACGCGGGCGCGGACGTGGTCGCGTGGCTGACGAGCCATGGCTACAAGGCTCCGGAAGGTGCGGCGGCGGCCGTCAAAGGTTACGGCTCGCTCCGCCCGCTCGTGGCGGAGGTGGACGCCAAGCGCATCGAGCTTACCGGTGACAACCTCGCCGTGCTCTCGCCGATCCGCTTCGCCACCAGCCAGCCGTGGGACACGCTTCCTAGCAAGCTCGGCCTGCTGAACGCGCCCAAAGAGCAAGAGCTCATCATCTACGCCATCGATCCGGACTCTCGTTACGAGGCGAAGAACTACAAGACCATGTTCCCGCCGACGAACATCGAGCTCGACTTCAGCGCCAAGGAGCGCATGGGCGAGTTCTACAACGCGCTCTACGACCTCATCTTGGCGAAGAACCCGCAGACGTTCCTGTCCGAGTATTCATGGCCCACGGACGGTTGCGGTCAGCCCTGCGCGACGGAGCCGCTCATGCTGTCGGAGTTGCTCAGCCTGGGTGGCGACTACTTCGAACAGTCCGTGCCCGACGCGGAGAGGCACCCGAAGCCGCCCGCGCTCACCAAGGAAGAGGAGGCGGCGTTCAAAGAGTCCATCAAGGAGCTGAAGCCGAAGGAGAAGCGGGACCGCGAGAAGATGTTCAAGCAGGAGCGCGTCACGGTCGTGGAAAATCAGGGCTTGCTCGCGCGGCACAAGTACGTCGTCTCGCGCCTGCACTACCGCTACGACGCCAAGACCCTCCCGAATGACCCGCAGCTGGGCAAGGCCGCACCGGCCGCCGGCGGAACTGCGCTGCCGAAAGGCAAGACGGGCGAGGCGAGCACGGAAGTGAAGACGGGCGACGTGAACAAGCTGCAGACCCGCTACAACAACTTCCACCCCTGGGTGCCGGTCATTCAGTGCCCGAATCCGGATCGCTACAAGTGGGGCAAGGCAGGGCGTGACTACCGAGGTCTACGCAAGACGTGGATCACCGACGACCTCGCACGCAAGAGCCACACGCAGATCAAGCCCGCGGTGGTGGTGAAGACGCCCATCCCGGAGCTGGGGCTCGGCGCGACCACCACCGCCAAGGCGGAAGGCACCGCAGGCGCCGGCACAGCCGGCAGCGCGGCGGCGCCGGGGGCGACGGAGAAGAGCGGCTGCGGGTGCCGCGTCGCGAGCGGGCCCGGCGGAGTCGGCGGCATCACGCTCGGCCTCGGCCTAGCGCTAGGCCTCGTTTCTCGACGCCGACGTCGCTGAAATTGTAGGCAGATTCGGCGCGGCCGGCCTTATGGCGCGGCTGCGCCAGTCCGTCTAGCCTGTGACGATGGCAGGAGACGTCTTCGGAATCGTCGGCTCGCTGCAGGCGACCGTCTTCCGAGTCGAGCGCGTCGTTGCCGAAGGCGGCTTCGGGGTGGTGTACCGAGCGCATCACGAAGGCTTCAAGGCCACGGTGGCGCTCAAGTGCTTGAAGATCCCAGGCGCGTTCACGGCCGAGCAGCGCGAAGCATTCCTGCAAAAATTCCGTGAAGAGGGCGAGGTGCTGTTTCGGCTCTCGACCTTGATCCCGAGCGTGGTTCGCCCGCTGCACGTCGGGACCCTGGAAAGCCCAAGACACCCCTTCGTGCCATTCATCGCCCTCGAGTGGTTGGACGGGGAGTCGCTCGAGTCACTCGTGGCGCGGCGACGTGCGGCGAACAAACCTCCGCTCGAGCTTTCGCGCGTTGCGCGCATGATGGGGCCGGTGGCGCGCGCGCTGGAATGCGCCCACCACTTTCCGGCAGCGGACGGCGCGCGGCTTTCGATTTTGCACCGCGACCTCAAGCCGGAAAACTTGTTCCTGGCCAAAGCCCACGGCCAGGAGACGCTCAAAATCCTGGATTTCGGTATTGGAAAAGTGCGGAGCGCGGCCACGCAGATGGTCGGGCGCGTATCGGCCGAGCAGGGGGCCCTGCTCGCCGCGTTCACGCCCGCTTACGGCGCGCCCGAGCAGTGGCTGCCGAAGCGTTATGGGCAGACAGGGCCTTGGACGGACGTGTGGGGTTTTGCCCTGTGCGTGGTCGAGGCGCTCACCGGGCGCGCGCCGTTCGAGGGTGACGCGCCGGCCGTGATGGGCGCGTGCCTCGACGAACAGGAGCGACCGACACCGCTCGCGCTCGGGGTGAAGGTACCGGAGCGCGTCGAGGCCGCGTTTCGCAAGGCGCTCGCCGTAGATCCGGTTCAACGCTTCCACGACGTCGGCCAGTTTTGGGACGAGATAGAGGCGGCGTGCGGCGTCACGACGCCGCGCCTGGGCGGAGGCGCTTCGCTCGGAGACTCGTTTCCTCCGCCGCGCGACGTTGCTCACCGCGACGCCGCGACCGAGCTCGACGCGACGCTGCGCAATCCGGGCATCGAGCGGCTGCCTCAGCTCACGCTAGGCCTCGGTCCACCTTCGCTCGCGCCGTCACCAGCTCGGCTCCCCGTCACCGAGTCGTCGACCGTAGGCGAGCTGGAGGACGACGGCATGCGCATCTCCGTCATGCGCGGCGGCTCGCTCGACGAGCTGGCGTATGCTGCGCCCGAGCGCTTTCCTCGCCGTCCCACACCAGAGCTCGCGGCCACGCCCCGGCGGGAGGCACCGCGCGTCCGGCGCAGCGAGACACCATCGGTCCGCTCCGTTCTTTCTCGGTTCGTGCCCGGGCTGTGGCTGATCGGAATCGGGGCCGCGATCATGATCGCGGACGCGGCGTACACGGCCCTGACCGGTCTTTCGTTCACGCTCGGTCCGGCGCGTGCGGTGTGGCTCGCAGGGCCGCTCGTAGGCCTCGGCGTCGTGAAGCTCGTGCTCTCGTTGAACGGCTCCGCTCAGTAGCCTAGGTCGATCTCCAGCGGCGGCTTGGCGGTGCCCGGGGACGGCGGCGGACGCGCGGCGGCGCTCGTTTCTGGCGGCGGCCACGGGTACGTCGCGGGCCATGGCTCGTTCGAAGGTGGCCACGTCTCCCCCGGCTTGGCCGCGACGTGCGGAGTCGAGCTCGGACTCGCGCAAGGTGCGGCGACGGCGACCTGAGGCTGCGGCGCACGGCAGCGCACGAGGAAGTTACCGTCGTGGCCGGTCAACGCGGGCTGCAGGTCGTAGCCGCCGGGACACACCTCGCCCGCCAAACGAAAGCATGCGCCCTGGTCCGAGCCGCAGTGCACGTGCGCCATGGGGGAGCCGTCGGGGCCGACGATGGGCTGTGCGCCCGGCCTCGTGCAACCGACGTCCAGCGAGCCAAGCGCAGCAACCAGGCACCACGCTTTGGGACTACGCCAGCGCATCGATCCCTGAAGGTATCACTCGCTGGGCGCGGCCGCGAGCGGCTCCGGCGCGCTCGGTTCGAATGGATCGGTCACGGTGGCGGAGCGCCCATGGGCCCGGAAGTACGTTCGGAGCAGATCTCGAGCCAGCTCGTTGGCCTTCCGGCGGTAGGTGTGGCCGTTCACGAGCATCACCGTCACGACGACTTCTGGGTTCTTGCTCGGCGCAAAGCCCACGAACCAGCTCGTCATCGTGTCCTCGCCCTCCGCCGGACGCAGCGTGCCGGTCTTGCCGGCGACGCGAATGCCCGGCAAATAGCGCCTCCCGTCGGGGGCCGTGAAGGCGCCGCGAGACGTACCCGCGTCCACTGTCACTTCCAACATGCGCGTGAGTCGCTGCGCGGTCTTGGCCGAGAACGGCGCGGCGGGCGGCAAGCTGGCTGGCGCGCTGTCGCTCGGCTCGTGCAGCCGCAAGCCGACTGGCACGCCCCCACGCGCAATGAGCGTCATCAAGTAGGCCGCGCCGAGGGGAGACAAGCTGCTGCCTTGAAAACCTGCCGCGGCGCGCGCGAACTCGAGGTCGTTGTAGGGCACCGTGAGCTTGCCGAGCTCCGCCGCCTGCTCGCCATCGTCCAGCGTCAGCTTGCCGTTGAAGCCGATGCGTTCCGCCGTTCGCAGCAAGTCGTCTCGCGTGAGGAGGCGTGTCGCGAGCTGTGCGAACACGGCGTTCTTGCTGTGGCCGAGCGCCCACGCGAAGCGCCCGCATTGACTCCCGGGGCCACGCGCCGGCTCGAGGTGGCGGCGCTCGATGCCGTGCATGCCGCCGTTGATGCACACTAGGTCCTGAAGGCCGAGGCTCGTCGTCTCTAGCAGCGCCGTCGTCGTGACCACTTTGAACAAGCTCGCCGCGGGCAAGCGCGCTTGAGTGAGGACTTCGCTGCTGGCACCGCTGCTGGTCAGAGCGCGGAAGGCCAGGATGCGTCCAGTCTTGGGCTCGACGGCGACGATCGCGCCTTCGACCGGCTTGGCTCCGCGCAGCAAGCGCTCCGCGGCTCGCTCCAGCGCCGGGTCCAGCGTCGAAGGGCGGCGCAGAGGAGCCGCGGCTGCGGGCGTCCGGGGCACCGACTCCGGAGCCGTGACGGAAGCCGGCGCGGCATGGGCCGCCGCAGCCAAACCGAGGCTGAGGAGGAAGAGGAGGGGGAGCCGCCGTTTCATCGGGTCGCGCGGATTTAACCGCAACTCCGAGGAGTACGGCCAAGTTCCCATAGATGTCGGTTAATGAAGTTAAATGTAGTTATCTGTAAGAACTTGACCTACATGGTGCGCGTGGCACCATGGGCGAGTCACCGGAGGTTCGCAGTCATGCAGCATCGGGTCGGCCTCAGAGCACGGACGGATTTTCGCGTGGTCGCCAAGACGAAATGCTTTTGCCCGAGCGAATCCGGCCGCTGCGCGCACTGGCGAGGCCAATCTGGGTGCACGGCTCGCAGCAGGCGCTCAAGTTCGTGCGCATCTCCGATGTCGATCGTCTCACGCTCGCCGAGCACCTGGACGTGCTGTGCCTGCGTGGCGTGTGTCTATCCTGAGGAATTTACTCGTGACTATCCCCCTCACGTTCGATTGGTTGACGCTGTCCTGGATGAGGACTCGCGCGGCGCTCTGGTGGCGCGCGCGATCTCCCGTGCGGCACTGGCTTATCGCGCTGTTGCTCGGCGTCCTTTCCGGGTGCGTCCCCGTGGCACGCTTCGAAGAGACGCAGTCGGTGGCTCAGGTGGAGATGGAAGCCCGCCGCCGGTCCGAGCAGCAAGCGCAGCAGCTGGAAGCGGAGAACGCGCAGCTCAAGGCGCAGATTCAGCAGAAGAGCGAGGCCGTGCAGGAGCGTGAGGAGCGCCTTTCCCAGGCGGAGTTGGATAGCACCACGCAAGGCAAGCAACGCCAGGACGCGGAGGGCATGGTCGAGCAACTGCGCGGCGAGCTCCAGCGCGCTTCGGGTCACCTCCAGGTTTTTCATGACGAGAAGCAGAAGCTGCAAGCCGAGCTCGGCACGGAGGTCGAGCGCTCGAAGGAGAACGCGCGGGTGACGCGCGATCTTTCTCTAGCCCTCGCCGAGCCCATCTCCGTCGGCACCTACACGTTGGACGCCGCACCCCAAGGGGTGGTGCTGCGCGTGCCCCGCTCGGACGTGCTCTCTACGGACGGCGCGGTGAAGACCGAAGCCGCCGCGCTGCTCGACGCCGTGGCCAAGGTGCTGTCGCTCCACAAGACGACCAAGCTTCGGGTGGAAGACTCTTCGGCCCCCGGCGACGCGCTTGCGGCCGCGCGCGTCGTACAGGCGTTGACCGAGCGCGCGGTCGGCGGCGAGCGTTTCGATCCACTTCTGCCGGACGCGGCCGCAGCGCAGCCGACGGACGAGCCCGAAATTTTGTTCGGCTTCAGCGCGTCTTGAACCGCAGCTCGAGCTCCAGCGTGCGGGCCGGATCTTTGCCGCGCGGCGCGGCCAGGAGCTGAAATTTAGGGTCCCCGCGGAGCGCCACGGTCACGGCCGCCACCAGCCGTGGCTTGAGCAATGCCTCGAAGCGCTCCGCCCAGGCGAAGCCGTCCTC
>JAQSWN010000300.1 GCA_029266615.1 Polyangiaceae bacterium | reverse complement strand
TACGCGAACGACTTCTTCGACACCGGGACGGTGCTGACTACCGGCGCCACCGTCTCCGCCACGGGGAGGAACGGCTCGCGCGTGAAGGCCAACTACGACGGCACCGCATTCCAGCTTCCAGGAGTGCTCAAAACGGCCGGAAATTGGTTCCTCGTGGAGCCGGTGTCCATCGGACTTTTGCCGACGCTTACCCCGGTGGACACCCGTTCGACGACGTCGGACGTGCTCTCGATCTGGCTGGCGCAAAGCCTCACGATCGACAGCATTTTCGCGCTGATGGGCACGGAGCGGGCCGAGGATCGCGCCCAGATCGCGCTCCACGTGGTGGACGCGAACCGCACCTCCGGCGAACCGCACCTCCGTCTCTGGCGTCCTCGTTAGCGTCACCGCGGAGCGGATCGGGTATCGCACTTCCGGCACCTGGCTCGCCAACGAGGAGGGCACCGACGACTCCGGCATGATTTTTCTCGGTAACGTGCCGGTCGGCTCCGCCCTAACGACGATAGATGTGAGCTTTTCCGGCAACGCGAGCGGCCGCGCGGAGCTCGCGCTCCAAGGCGGCGCGGTTACCGTCGCCACCGTCGTCGTCTCGAGGAAGTGACGCGGGCCCCGAGGCTGGTCAGCGCGCCCCGAGCCTGCTAGAGCCCGCGCAAATGGCGCAAATCATCGACGGCAAGGCGGTCGCGCAGAAGGTTCGGGACGAAGTGCGGGCCGGAGTGGAAGCATTCCGCGCCGCTCACGGCCGCGCGCCGGGGCTGCACGTCGTGCTCGTCGGCGACGACCCGGCTTCAGCCGTGTACGTTGGCGGCAAGGAGAAGGCGGCGGCAGAAGTGGGCATGGCGGGCAAGGTGTACCGACTGCCGGCGGCCACCAGCGAAGCGGAGCTGCTGAAACTCGTCCAGCAGTTGAACGAAGACGACACGGTGGACGGCATCTTGGTGCAGTTCCCGGTGCCGGCGCAGATCAGCCAGGCCCGCGTCATCGACACGATCTCGCCCGCCAAAGACGTGGACGGCCTCCACCCAATCAGCGCGGGGTCGCTCTGGGCGGGCCTCCCTGGCTTGGTTTCATGCACTCCTTCCGGCTGTTTGCGGCTCCTCAAAGAGGCCGGCGTGAAGCTCTCGGGAGCGAACGCCGTGGTGGTCGGCCGCAGCAACCTGGTGGGGAAGCCGGTGGCGGCGCTACTTCTGGCCGAAAATGCGACCGTGACGATCGCGCACTCGAAGACCCCCGACCTGGGCGTCGTGTGTCGTCAAGCGGACGTGCTGATCGCGGCCGTGGGGCGCGAAGCGATCATCAAGGGCGACTACGTCAAGCCCGGCGTGCCGTCGTTCTCCAGCACGTAGTCGGCGCGCTTCCGCTTCGTCGCGAGCGGCAGCTGCGCGGCGATGCGAGCGCGCGCATCGGCTTCGGCCAGGCCGTCCCGCTCGAGGATGCGCGAAAGCTGCGTGCTTTCGCTGGCCGCCACGAGCACCACGGGGCGCAGCACCGCGTCCAGCCCTACCTCGAACAAGAGCGGCACGTCGTAGGCCGCCAGCAGTTCGCCGCGCTGCTCGAGCGCCGCGAACTGCTCCTGCGACAGCCGCCGCACGATGGGGTGAGTGATCGCGTTGAGCCGCTTTCGGGCGCTTTCGTCGCCGAAAACGAGCGTGCCGACTCGCTTTCGATCCAGCGCTCCGTCCGGCCCCAACAAGTCGTGGCCGAGCTCGGCCAGAACCTGCGAGAGCCCCTCACTACCCGGGGCTACGGCTTGTCGCGAAAGCTCGTCCGCATCCACCACCGGCACGCCGCGCTCGCGCAGGAGCGCCGCGACCGTGCTCTTACCCGAGCCGATGCCGCCGGTCAGACCAAAAACTCGCAGAGGCATCTACCCCTAGTGCGGCGCATGTGACCTGCGGTCAACCATCGCTCCGCGATGGTCCGCCCGAGTGCAGCTCCAACCAGAAGACTGTCTCATCTCAAAGCGCTGCACTCGTCATGCCCCAGACCTCCGGCGCGGGCCACAAAGGCGCTTGCCCCCGCGAGCGCTTTTCCGCAGGGTAGCGGGCGTGCGTGGCCGGACGTTGCTCCTCGTGTGTGCGCTTTCGCTCGGCGCGGCGGCGGCGCGCGCGGCGGAAGAGCCTCGCGTCGTGTTCCGTTTTTCGGCCGCGGCAACGCTGTTTGCGAGGCCGGGAGTCGGCGCTAGCGGCTCCGTGTACGTCGGCGCTGGCGACGGCTACGTGCACGCCCTCCGCGCAGACGGCGGCTTTCGGTGGAGCTACACGGTCAAGGGCCGCGTCGTGGCGCCGCCGGTGGAGGAGCCGAGCACCGGGCGCGTCTTCGTGGTCACGAGCGAAAAGCGCCTCTACTCACTCGAGTCCGACGCGCGTCTTCGTTGGGTGTTCCCGCTCCCGGTGGCGCCCGAGAGCGAGCTGTTACTCACGCCCTCCGGCACGCTGCTGTTCGTGGGCCAAGACGAGCACCTGTACGGCGTGACCACGGGCGGCGGGCTCAACTTACGACTCGCGGCGAGCGGCGCGCGATCGGCGCCGGTGTGGCTCACCGGCGGAGGTGCGGCGCTCGTGCTCGGGGACAGCATTGGTGTGCTCCGAGGTTACGGCTACGAAAAGAGCCCTCTCGCGGTCCTGCCGAGCGCGAGCAGCAAGATCGCGCTCGGCGCCAATCGAGCCGTTTTCAGCTGTGGAGGCGGTGTGGCGCGCGCGCCCGGGTTCGAGCTCGCGAGCGACTGCCTCGCGCCCCCCATCGAAGGCGACGGCTTCGTCGCGATGGCGGAGGCCGAGTCCGTGCGGCTCGTTCGGGGGGACGGCACCACCGAGCGCTGGGAGCTCGGCGCCATGCCGCTCCGACCGATCTGGGACGTCGCGCGTCGTCACCTGGTGCTCGCGACCGCGACCGGGGACATCACGGTGCTGGAGCTTCCGCGCTAACCATGGACTTCAAGCGCAAGCTCGGCTTCTTGCCCACGCCGACGATGCCGCCCGTCAACGTGCCGTTGGCGTCGCCCCCGCCCGACCCCGTCCCGTCGCCGCCGGCGGCTCCGGAGCCGCCGAACATCATCGAGCAGCTGCGCGCGAAAATGGCGGAAATTCTCGATCGCCCGCGCTACCACACGCCGCCCGCTGCCCCGGCGGACCCGAGCGAAACGGCGCTCCCGTTCGTGCGCCAAGACACGCCCCAGGGGCCGCTCTACCGGCGCCACGTCATCCTGCCCCCGTCGCACCACGTGGGTAGAATTCCGGTGGACTCGGCGTACAGCAGCCGCTCGGAGCTGCTCGCGCTCCTCGCGCTCGATCCGGGCCTCGCGGAGCGAAGCATAACGCGCGCGTTGTTCTTCGACACGGAGACGACCGGCCTCGGCGGTGCAGGCGCGATCGCGTTCCTGCTTGGCATGGCGTGGTTCGACGACCAAGGTCGCCTGAACGTGGAGCAGCTGTTGCTCCGAAGCCCGGCGGACGAGCCCGCTCTCCTCGACGCGCTCACCGAGCGCTTAGCGCTCACCGAGCTGCTCGTTTCCTACAACGGCAAGAGCTTCGACTGGCCTCTGCTCAAGGCGCGCTATGTGATGAATCGCCGGCAAGTTCCCGTGGATTTGCCGCACCTGGACCTGCTTCACATCGGGCGACGGTTGCACCGGGCTCGGCTCGGCGCCTGTCGGCTGAAGACGCTCGAGAGCGAAGTGCTCGGCTTCGATCGCGGCATCGACGTGGCGGGCGCAGACGTGCCGGCGCGCTACCAGCACTTCTTGCGCACCGGCGACGAGCAGGCGCTGCGCGAGGTGGTCGAGCACAACGCGTGGGACGTCGTCAGCATGGCCGCCCTCGTCGGCCTCTATGGCGAGCCGTTCGACTTGATGCACGGCGACGACCTGGTCGGCTTCGCCAGAACCATGAAACGCGCCGGCGCGCTGGCGGTGGCGGAGCGGGCCGCGGACCGCGCGCTGGAGCTGGGCGCGACACGCGCCCTCCGCGTGCGTGGGGACGTGCACAAGGCGCGCGGGGATCGCGCTCGGGCGCTTTCGGACTTCGAAGCCCTGGCGGAGGATCTGGACGACCCCAGTTTGCGGCTGGAGCTCGCCAAACTGTACGAACACTTCGTGAAAGACCCGGGCCGGGCTCTGGAGCTGGTGGAGCGGGGCACTGGCGAGCTCGAAAAAGCCGCGGAAAAGCGCCGAACGCGGCTCGCGCGGAAGGCGAAAAAGCCGACCTAAAGTGCTATATCAGCGCCAAGTCATGGCTTACGAGCACCGCGCGATCGAACCGAAGTGGCAAAAAGTGTGGGAGGAGCGGCAGACCTTCAAGGCCGTGCGTCGCCCCGGGCGCCCCAAGTTCTACGCGCTGGACATGTTCCCGTACCCTTCCGGCTCGGGCCTGCACGTCGGGCACCCCGAAGGCTATACCGCGACCGACATCGTCTCGCGCTACAAGCGCGCACGGGGTTTCGACGTCCTCCATCCCATGGGGTGGGACGCTTTCGGTTTGCCGGCGGAGCAGCACGCCATCAACACCGGCCAGCACCCGTCCAACACGACGGGAGCGAACATCAACACCTTCCGCCGCCAGCTCAAGAGTTTGGGCTTCGCGTACGACTGGTCGCGCGAGGTG
Organism: Polyangiaceae bacterium; assembly: GCA_029266615.1. Classification (GTDB taxonomy): domain Bacteria; phylum Myxococcota_A; class Polyangia; order Polyangiales; family Polyangiaceae; genus PMG-095. The sequence continues at coordinate 3,713 of JAQSWN010000300.1, read as the reverse complement.
GACACGACCGACCCGGGCTACGTGCGGTGGACGCAGTGGATCTTCCTCAAGCTGTTCGAGCGCGGGCTGGCGTTTCAGGCGGAAATTCCCGTCAATTGGTGCCCTGCGCTCGGCACCGTGCTCGCCAACGAAGAGGTGATTGACGGGCGCAGCGAGCGCGGCAATCACCCCGTCATTCGCCAGCCGCTGCGGCAATGGCAGCTGCGCATCACCGCCTACGCGGATCGCTTGGCGGAAGAGCTGGAGCCGCTGGACTGGCCAGAGACCAAGCAGAAGCAACGCGATTGGATCGGCAAGAGCGAAGGCGCAGAAGTAGATTTTCCGCTCGTGGGTCGCCCTGAAAAGCTGCGCGTGTTCACGACCCGTCCCGACACGCTCTTTGGCGCAACGTACATGGTCATCGCGCCGGACCATCCGCTCACGCTGGACATCGCCGGCCCGAGCCAGCGCGCCGAGGTCGCAGCGTACGTCGCGGCGGCCGCGCGCAAGAGCGACCTCGAGCGAACCGCGCTCAATAAGCAGAAATCGGGAGTGTTCACGGGCGCTTACGCCCAGAACCCTCTCACCCAAACCCAGATCCCCATCTATACCGCGGACTACGTGCTCGGGGCCTACGGCACGGGCGCCATCATGGCCGTGCCCGCGCACGACGAGCGAGACTTCGAGTTCGCCAAGCAATATGGCCTTCCCATCATCGAGGTGGTGAGCCCGGACGGCTCCCTGCACGACAGCGTGGAAGCCGTGTTCAGCGGCGAGGGCGTCGCGGTGCGCTCCGGTGCGTTCGACGGTCAGCGCACCCCGGAAGTGAAGAAGAACATTTTGCGCTTCATCGAGGAGCAAAAGCTCGGCGAGCGCAAAGTGAACTACCGCCTGCGCGACTGGGTGTTCTCGCGTCAGCGCTACTGGGGTGAGCCTATCCCAGTTTTTTTTCCAGTCACTTGTGAGGGGGACCCGCGAAAGGGCGCCCCGCACACCATCGACTACTCCCAACCGATCGCGGTGCCGGACAGCGAGCTGCCGCTCCGCCTGCCGGATCTGGAAGACTACCGACCCGGGGACCCCGCGGGCGCGCTCGTGAAAGCCTTGGAGTGGCGCTTTTTCCAGCAGAACGGGCAATGGTACGCGCGCGAGACGAACACCATGCCTCAGTGGGCCGGCTCCTGCTGGTACTACCTGCGCTACCTGGATCCGCACAACACGGAGGCGCCGTTCTCGCAGCAAGCATACGAGGACTGGATGCCGGTAGATCTGTACGTCGGCGGGAACGAGCACGCCGTGCTCCACCTGCTGTACGCGCGCTTCTGGCACAAGGTGTTGTTCGACGTCGGCGTGGTGAAGCACCCCGAGCCGTTTCAGAAGCTGGTGCACCAGGGAATGATCCTGGGCAACGCGTACCGCTGGTATGCGGTGTTGGACGCGGACGGAAAGCTCCTCCGTGCGCTCGGCGGAGATGACGCGGGCGTGCAACCGGACAAAGAGGGAGAGCTTCACACGCCGGCCGGTGAGAAGGTGGAGGCCCGCTACGTGGCGCCAGACTTGGTCGTGATGAAGGACCGCGTGCCGACCCACCCCGAGCACGGCGTCCCCCTCCACGCGACGCTGGAGAAGATGGCCAAATCCCGCGGAAACGTGATCAACCCCGATCACGTCGTGGCCGAGTTCGGCGCAGACAGCCTCCGCGTTTACGAGATGTTCATGGGGCCGCTGCGCGAGACGAAGCCCTGGCAAACCGCCGGTATCCAGGGCACGCGGCGCTTCTTGGACAAGGTGCACGCGATCGCGGCGAAGCCGCTCACGGACGGTGAAGGGGACGAGGAGACGCGCAAGTTGCTCCATCGCACCATCAAGAAGGTCGGAGAAGACATCGAGACGATGCGCTTCAACACCGCGGTGAGCACGATGATGATCTTGGCCAATCGCCTCGCCACGCTGGAAGCGACGCCGCGCGCGGCGCTCGAGAAGCTGCTGCTCGTGCTGGCCCCGTTTGCTCCCCACCTGAGCGAAGAGCTCTGGAGTGAGCTCGGTCACCCGGAGCTGATCGCGGACGCGCCGTGGCCGCCGTACGAGCCCGCACTGTGCGAGGACGACTTCGTGGAAATCGGCGTGCAGGTGAACGGCAAGGCGCGGGGCCGCGTGAAGCTGCCCAAAGACGCGACCGAGGCCATGGCCAAAGAAGAGTCGCTCAAGGACGAAAACGTGGCTCGGTTCCTCGCCGACAAGCCGCTCAAGAAGTTCATTTACGTCCCCGGGAAGATTGTGAATTTCATCGCAGGGTAGCCGTGAGATGCCGCGCTCACTGAACGGCTGGTCGGATGTGGATAGCCTGTTGTTTCCCGTGAAACTTGCCTCCCAAGGCTTGAATGTGCCTCAGGAATTCGTGAGGAGGGGGCTGGGGGCAACTCGAAGAATGGCGGTAACCAAAGCCCTGTCCGGCATCTGGGCCGGGCTCTTGGCCTGCGGGTTGGCCGGTTGCGGTTATCAGCCCGCCTACGCGAGCGGAGCTCACTACAGCGTCGTTGCTGGAGACGTTCGCACAGCCCAGTTCGAAGCGGGTCAGGCGGCGCTGTCTGGAGTTCGCGCGGAGCTCGCGGCGGCCGCAGCCGCGGGAGGCCCCGAGTACCCCCGGGTGGTGGTCGAGGTGCTGCGCGTGGACGAGCGGAGCATCGGCGTGCGCAACACAATCGAGGACGTGCCGCTCGCGCGCGGCTCGGAAGTGGTCGTCGTCGGCCGCGCGCGTTTGCTAGAGGCTCCGAACGCGGCTGCCACTTTCGACACCGGTGACATGAGCCGCGCCGCTCAATTCGCGAGCGGCAGCACCCCCAGCGAGGACGCCGCTGCTCGCAGCCGGGCCGTGCGTGACGCTGCGCGCAGCCTCGGTAAGGCGCTCGGGCGTTCTATCCTGGGCCTGCCGGAGCCTGCCGAGGGCTAAGGGAGCGGCGGCGACGCTCCCACAGCCAGCTCGGCATGGCCGGGCGCGGCGACGAAGCGCTCGACGACGGCGAAAAGAAGAGCGCCGAGCCACGGCTCGGCGCCGACTCAGAACCTAGAGTCCAACGGACTTTTTGAAGCGCTTCGCGTCTGCGAACATGTCCACGTTCGTGAACACGTACGTGGCGTCCTGCGTTTTGCCAGCCGCGGCGATGTCGGCGAGCTTTTCGATGGCAGGGTCTTCGTAGCGCGACTTGTGACCGGCGGGCCCCGGCAACCGGTAGTACGCGACCTTGCGCTGCGAGAGGCCTTGATGCAGCGGATCACGAGACGCGAGGGTGTTCGTTTCCTCCGCGAGATCATCCGCGTCGTCCGGCTTCCAGGCCGGACCGGCTTCGAAGACGACCGTCTCGAACTGCTTACGGACGCTCTTCAGGAAGTCCCGAAGGGCCGACCGATTGGCGCGGCTGCTGGTGAAGTCCGGCGGAGCTACGAACACTGCCGCCTTGGATTCCAGCTCCTTGGCGACCTCTCCGAGCGTTTTCAGCGCAGTCTCCACGACTTTGCCCTCTCGAAAGCCTTCCTGCGCGATTTGGCGCGGGCCGAGGAGAGCAAACTCGAAGCCCTGCGGTGCTTCTCGACGCCAACGGCGCACGGTGCCCGGACCCGGCACGGCCATGTGCGTTTCCTGCACCTCCACGAAGAGGTACTCTTTGAAATAGCGCGTCGCTGGAACAGCAAAACCAGCGCAGCCAACGACCATCATTGGGCGAGACGCTAACACA
>JAQSWN010000299.1 GCA_029266615.1 Polyangiaceae bacterium | reverse complement strand
GTCGCGTTGGCTCACGATGCCGGCGAGCGCGCCGTCGTCGTCCAGGACTGGTAGATGGCGAATGCGGCCGAGGCGCATCACGTCATCCGCAGACTTCAAATTCTCATTGCGACCGACCGTCGTCACCATCGAGGTCATCGAGTCGCCAACCCATAGGGGTACTGCCTATGAGTCTCGAGACCTGCAGCAGCCATGGTCGATGGCATTCGTGGCGGCTTCGTCGAGCGCCCTTCGTCAGCAAGTCCCTCCACCAGCATCGTGCGCGACGACGGGTGCCCGGAAATCAGTCAGGGCACGAAATAGCTCGGAGGGACTTGGTGTGACTACGTCGCCGCCTTGTGCGCTGCCAAAGATTGGACGAGGTGACCTTCTCGGGCGCCGTTCCGCGTAGCGCTCGAATGCGCCTGCACCCCCGTGAGGCAGACCACTGGGGCTCTGCCACCTAGCTCGTTTCGCACTATTCGACGATGAACACGCCCTTTAACTCCTCCGTAGCGGAGATGTACGCGCGCGCTTGGGAGTCCTTCTTTCCCGTGGCGGTGCCAGGCCGCTCGGGAGGTGTTTCACTTCTTGAATCTCATCACCAACCTCGATACGAGTGAGCCCTCACCGCTTCCGTCGTCTTGGGATCGCCTAAAGCGACCGCGCCCAGAGTAACGGAAAGGAGCCCGAATAGCAGCGCTACCACGTTTGTGCGCATTTCCCCGGGCGGTACACACTGAAGCAGGACAGCAGCGGCCCCGATTCCGACTGCTGCGAGGGCGACGCCAATGACAGCCGCAAACAGGCCGCCGTCTTCGTAAGGGGCAAACCCCCACAAGCTCAATCCCAGAACGAATCCGTTGACCAGAGCTGCCCCCCCGAGCAGCCATGCGGGGATTTGCAGCGCCGCCCGTCTTCGACGCGCCAACACCGCCCCAATTGCTGCGAGAACTGGAAAGCCTATCGCAGCCAGAGGCCCGGCATAGGCGCAGCATGCTCGCTCACCCGCCGTGAGCGTTGCTCCGGGGAGCTGGTAGCCCACCACCGCAGCAGCCAGCCAGAAGCCGACCGCCGCGAGCGCTGCGGCCAGAAGAGACACCCGGGCGGAGCCTGCAAGCGAGCACCCAAAACCGCACGCCACAATCATCAGCACAACGTGCATTCGTTCCGCTCGTAGCCTCACCGCTCCTTCGGCGCTACCCAGAATGACCCAGGTCCGCTCGCCAGAATGGGTTCGGGAGGCAAGCGTGGAACGAGATCGCGCTACTCCGGGGCCCGCACGGCAACGCGGTTACAGTCTTGATCGAGCGCTGGTGAATAGCGCGCCGCGATCAATCATTTTCAATATCTTACAGGCAGTTGGCCTCGTTTGTCAGACCAGGCACTCCGGATTGCGGCCGAGGCGCCTTAACCGCAAGCGCTCGCGTTGCTGGCTTCTCCTATATCTCGTCAGGGATCTTGGTAGGCTGTAGGCATGCAGCGAGGGAAGCGAAGGGTGCGGGTGCTGCTCAGCCTCCTACTGCTGAGCCAGTGCAAGTTCGTCGAGCTCGACGAGCTATGTCGCCAGGGCAAGACGCAGAGCTGCGTTCGGCTCGCGCAGAAGTATGCGACGGGGGAGGGAATGACACAGAATCTGGCACACGCGGCGCAGCTGTTTTTGAAGGCTTGCCAGGGGGGCGAGCCGGTTGCGTGCCACGCATTGGGAGAGATGCAGCAGCGCGGATCGGGTATCCCGAAAGACGCTCGCCTCGCCGCGCAGTCCTTCGAGAAAGCCTGCAATGATCAGTATAGTCTTTCCTGCAACAACCTGGGCTGGCTCTACGAGCACGGCGACGGCGTAGATCGCAATTTCGAGAAGGCCGTCCGGCTCTACGCTAAGGCGTGCGACGCTGGTGACTTGCTCGGCTGCGGAAACCTGGGTTTGCAGCTGGAACAAGGCGAAGGTGTGCGACAAGACTTGACACGGGCAGCAGAGCTCTATGCCCACGTCTGCTACGACCCGAAAGAACAGTTCGGATCGGACCTCAAAGCGAAGTATCAAGCCTGCACCAACCTCGCCAAAGCTCTCGCGCTCGGCCGCGGCCGTCCCAAAGCGCCCGAGAAAGCAGTGGCCTTGCTGGAGCCTTTATGTGAGGTGGGAGTGTTGGCGGCGTGCTCGGACTTGGGCGCGGCCAACTTGCAAGGTTTGGGCACTGCGGTCGACGTCGCGAAAGGAGTCGCGTTGTACACGCGAGCTTGCGATGGGAGCGTCTTGCAAGGGTGCCATGGTCTGGCGATGGTCCTCCTCAAGGGGGTGGGCGGGGCGCAGGACGCGGAGCGCGCCCAAGGCCTGGCTCAGAAGGCCTGCGACGGCAGCTTTGCGGCGGGCTGCACGCTCTTGGGCCTCATCTACGATGAGGGCCGGGGCGTGCCGACCGATTTGGTCAAGGCCACTGCACTCTACGAAAAGGCGTGCACCGGCGGCGACGCAGGCGGGTGCGTCAACCTGGCGCTGATGCTCGAAGACGGCAAAGGCGTACCGAAAGATCTCCCTCGAGCTGTCGCGTTGCTCGAGCATGCCTGCTCGCTCCAGCTCCCGGGGGCCTGTTACAACTTGGCCCTCGACTACAAAGAAGGCAAGGGCGTGAAAAAGAATCTGGTCAAGGCGGGCGAGCTCTACGGCCTGGCCTGCGACGGCGGCGTCGCCGACGCCTGCACCAACCTCGGCCTGCTCGTCGAGGACGGCGGTGTCAATTCCGAAGAAGTGATTCGTGCCCTCGACCTGTTCGAGCGCGGTTGCGCGGGCGGCAACGGGCTCGGCTGTCAACACGCCAAGCGATCCATCGAAGATAACGTCAAGCGAGCCAGCGCTGCCTGCAAGGCTGGCAAAGGCACAGCGTGCTTCGTTATCGGTTCGCGGCATCAAAAAGGCGACGGCCTCGCCAAGGATCTAAAGAAAGCGGCCGAATTCTACGACAAGGCCTGCAAGCGGGGCGAGCTCAAAGGATGCTCCGCACTGGCCGATCTCCAACCAGGTGGGCGTTAACGACCGTCCGCGCGTGCAGGATCAGGTGCTGAGTACGCAGCGTCTTGGCGCAGGGCGCTGTCATGCGCTCGTAAAACGACGCGCTGAATCGCAGACCTGCCCCTATCGGATAATGCGCGCCCTAACCGGATCGAGTCCCCCGCGTCAGCGGCAGAGCCGGGCCTGGCTCCGTCTGCGCTTGGTGGCGCTCCGTGCCCAAAAGCAAGCGACGCTGAGCGCGGATGTCGAGCACTCGCCGAACGCCGCGAAAGCGCGCGGAATCGACATTGTACAAATCACTATCCTCGGGCCGAGGGTTGACGAACCTTCGCGCCGGCCCGAAGCTCCAGAGTCAGGAGAGAATCTCGTGAGTATCCAGCAAATCGCCAATCAGCTCGTGGAGTGGTGCAACGCAGGCAAAAACTTCGACGTCATGCGGACGATGTACACGCCTGACATCGTGTCCGTCGAAGCGGATGGTCAGGAGACGTCAGGTCAGCAGGCCGTCATTGAGAAGTCGGAACGCTGGGCAGCCGCCAACATCATCAACGGCCAAATCGTGCGCGGTCCCTACTTCAACGGCCCCAATCAGTTCGCCGCTACTTTCAAGTTCGAAGTGATTCGCAAGGCGACAGGCAAGGCCGAAACCCTCGAAGAGGTGGCCGTGTACACCGTGCAGGGTGACAAAATTTCGCGAGAGCAATTTTTCTATGAGGGCGACCACTAAGCGGCGATCACCGGCGTAGAAACTCCCCGCGTGCATCAGACCGCGCTCAAGAGCGAGAGCGCGATACCGATCGCGCTCCCGCAGCGCCTCGGCCTGTGGCCTCGTCTCAGGTGGCAAGTCGCGCCTTGCGCCAACCGGTTTAAGCTCCGGTACCGCAACGTGTGAGGGTTCAAGGGCGCTGCGCTTCCGCCTGCCGCGTCGTCTCCGTCACAAGCGGTATTGGGAGAGCGCCTTCAATTGCCGATCGAAGTCTGTCGGGTCGAAGTAGTCGCGCCAGACACTGATGAGGTCGCCCTCGACAGTGAGTGTGCCCATGACCGGCAGTGAGATTGTTCCGCCCTTCTGATGCCGGAATACGTCGATGCGCTCGTTGAGGACGACGTTGCCCGAAACGGCAATGTTCGTCACCTTCCAGTCGACGGTAAAGGTAGAGCCTAGGCCGAAGTCGGCGTGGAACTTGCGCACCTTTTCTCGACCAATGATATTCGGGAAAGGCACGTTGTCGTAGAGCACGTCCTCCGCCAGCATGGCGATGGCTGCGTCGATGCGGTTGGCGTTCCAGTGCCCGAGAAAGGTCTCTGCAATTTCAAGCGGGGACATGTGAAGCCTCCACGAAGGCGAGCCTATCGCGGTTATGGCACCAACTTCAACGCACGGCGCGCGGTGCGGGCCAGCGAGCGAAGAAAAGTGGCCACGTCATCGGGCAGCGTACCCTGTTCGAACGCGGTCAATGACTTCCGGGTCCATCCGCCCACTGGCTCGAGCTTCGCTGCGAGCGTGTCGAGGCACTGCCGTTCGGGGGGGAGCAGCGGCAGCTTGGCGGCTGTTTGAAGCAAGAGCCGAAGCTCGTGCACTTGGCGTAGGACCCGGAAGGCGTCCAACATACTCGGCAGCAGGTGCGGCTCGTCACGCCACGACCTACCTTGAAACAGCTCCTGAGTGACGCGCTGCCCGGCGCCCAAGCAATCGTACCCGATGCAGCCGGAAAAGCCGCGTAGCGCGCGTTGCGGGTGAATGTTGCACCCACCCCGTGCTGAAAGATGAGGGCAGGGTGTTCCGGCTGGCTTGTCTTGAGCGAACAGCGGCCCCCGGTCGAACGCCAAGCCCACACAGCACAGCGCAGCACAGCGCTGGCAGTCGCCTCGCAGCGTCGTTCCACCCATGGCGGTCAAGCCGGTTTCTCCGGAAAATGTTGCGGTTGTCAGAAAATGCGCAACATTCTGACCCGGGAGCTCTCTTCCTCGTCATGGGCAACGACGACCTCTTGGTCACCTACCTGGCGGGCTGGCACCGGTCGCTTTCGCGCTTGCAGCGAGCGTACCCGGCGCGCTGGCACGTCCCCGGACTATCCGACGAAGAAGTGAGAGATATCTTGACGCTCGAGTTGCTCGAGGTCGTGCGCGATGACCCGCAAGCGGCGCTGCCCGAACGCACGACCGCCCTGGCAATCATGCGCCGTCGGCTGGCCACGCTGCGCAAGAGCTTTCGCTTGGGCGCCACGCCAACCGACTTCGACGACGCGCCCCCGCCGATGGCCCAGGTGGGCGACGAGGCACGCTGGCTCGAGGTGGAGGCGGACGCGTGCCGCGCCGAAGCCGCGGCTGCCGCCAGAACCCGGTTGAGCGCGCCGCAACGTCGCTGGCTCGCCGCGTTCACGCTAGCCGCGAAGGGCGGCGCGTTCTTCGAGGCCAGCGACGAGCCGAACCTCAGCGCGGCCTCACGCGTGCTCGGCCGTCATCGCTCTTCCGCGTTGCGCGCCTATCAAGAGCTGCAAACCGAGTTCCAGCGGGAACGCCGGCGCATCGACCACGAGGAGTAGCCCGGTTCGCTGTTCGCCCCCAGTCCACCGCGACTCCATTGCCGCGGTCGGAAGGAGTCGACCACCTGAAGGACGTGCGATTGCTACGAATTGACGCCGGCACGTGGATTGCTTTCACTGCTCTCGTAGGAGGAGTCGTTCGAATGCCAATCAACAGGGTGTGGGTACTCGGGGGGACGCTGTTGCTCGCGCTCACGGCAACCAGAACCGTTTCGGCGCAAGGCGCGGCGCCTGCGCTCGTTCGACCGGAGCCGCCGCCTTCACGTCTACCGTACCAAGAGGGGCAGCTCGTTCCCGAGGGCTACCGGCTGCGCTCAGGGCCGCGCAAAGGCTTGGTAATTAGCGGTGCGATCGTCGGCGGCGCGGCGTACGGCTTCGGCGTCGCAGGCGCCATCGACTCAGATTTCGCGGACAATGCGGGATATCTGCTCATTCCCGTGGTCGGGCCGTGGTTGATGCTCGCGGCCGGCAGCGATCCGCCCAAGAGCTGTCCGGCGCAGGCGGTATGTGCCGACGGCATGCCTGACTATAAGCCCCTGTTCGTCGCGGCCGCCGGCGTTGCGCAGGCGGTGGGCACGGTGCTGTTGGTCGTCGGTCTCACCTCGAAGCGTCGGTACCTCGAGCGAAAGGAGCTCGAGGTGAGCGTGGTCCCGGCCTCGCTCGGCCCGGGTGCCTACGGCGTGGGCGTGATCGGTGCTTTCTAGCAAGCTGACCGCCGAGGTCGGTCGCGGCCGCTCGTGCCTCAATGCCCCTGGCGCGGCCTACTCCGGCAGTTTGGCGACGACCTTGATCTCGAACTGGAAGCCGTACAGCCAGGTCACGCCGATGCCGGTCAAGGTCGGGTGCGGGGCGTCTCCCCAGTATGGCTGCATTGCTTCGAAGGCGGTCTTGAAGTTGTTCTCGGGGTCGACGATGAACACGGTCGCGTCCACCACGTCGTCGAAGGTGCAGCCGGCGGCGGACAAGATGGCGTTCAGGTTCTCGAACGCGCGCCGAACCTGCGCGCCCAGCTCAGGCTCGGGCGAGCCGTCTTCGCGGCTACCGACTTGGCCGGAGACGAATAGAAAGCCGCCCGAACGAATTGCGGGCGAGTAACGGTTGCGCTCGTAGAGCGCCTGACGGCCGGGTGGAAACACGACGTCTCTGATAGTCATTTGCCTCCCCGCACATCTAGCCCTCGGCGACGCGGAAGAGAAGCTGACAATAGCGACAGCATTGTTTGAAATTATCAAACAATCCGCCACAATGGGATCCGATGGATCGCCTCGCTGCCATGACCTGTTTTGCGCGCGTCGCCGAGTCCGAAAGCTTCACGAAGGCGGCCGTGACGCTCGGGGTGAGCCGCACCACCGCGACTCAGCTCGTGCAACAGCTCGAAGCGCGCTTGCGGGTGCGGCTGTTGCAACGAACGACCCGCAGCGTGAAGCTGACTGTTGAAGGCGAGGCGTACTACGCGCGCGTCGTAAGGCTGCTGGCGGATCTG
>JAQSWN010000298.1 GCA_029266615.1 Polyangiaceae bacterium | reverse complement strand
GAGCCCGTCCTCGCAAGCCGCTGTTCCGTCGACACCACTCATCGTCAGCGCACCGCCAGGCGGAGCCGGCGCATCGACACGCTCGGTCGGCATCGCTTCGACTCCTGCCTCTCCGGCGGCCCGCGGCTCCGCCCGGCCACGCGGCGCGCGCGAAGATCGCGTCATCATCCACGACACGATCGACCCGAGTATTCAGGCGCTGCGAGAGCCGTTAGAGGCGGCAAAACCCGAGCCGGAGCCGCCGCCGCCGCCGGAGCCGCCGCCGCCGCCGCCGCCGCCGCCGGAGCCCGCGCCCGCGCCCGCGCCCGCGAAGAGCAAGCCTGGCGGCGCGAGCGATGCGGATCGGTACGGAATCTGAATAAGATCGTACTCACACTGCCACGAATGAGCAGCCACACTAGAATCGTAGCTGGTTAGCTCATCTGCACGCTTCTCAGACGGCTGGTGGTCGAGAATACTCCGGCGCGAAATGAGCAATGCACGGAAGGCGGCGCTTCATCTGCTCAACAACGAGTGGAGTCGGGGCGTGTGGAAGCACTGGCTGAGCAACATCTTCCAGCCCCCGGTCGACCCGCCCCTGCCGCGCCCCACGGCCGCACCGTCGCCGTCACCGTCGTCTGAGGTGCCGCCGGTGGTCAATTCCGCGCCGCCGCTCGCGGAGCCGGTGGCGACGAAAGCGGAGACCACGTGCTCGGCGACCCAGAGCCCCCCCGACTTCACTGCCGCGCGTGACGTGAAGCGCACGGAGCTGCGCGCGCGCTTCGACGCTCTCTCGGACCGCATGATGGCGGTGGAGGACGGCCTGGACACGTTGATCCGTCGCTCCGCTCACCGAGACAAATTGGATCGTCGGTCGGAGCTGCAGAGTGTGGAGATGATCGACAACGTCGCGGTCGCGGGGGAGCGACAAGCCGCAGTGTTGGAAGGACTGCTGAGCACCGTCACGCGGCTCGAGCATTCCATCACGCGCCTGGAGCAAGGCCTTGCCAAGGTGGAGCGCGCCGTGAGCGAGCGTCGTCGTGATTCTTACTTTCCCGCCACGACTTCGACGCCTCGAGCGGCGCCGTCGACTTTTCCCGAATTTCAATCCACGCCGCGGTCGACGCGCCACAGCGACGTGGAGGATGTCGACCACGACGAGGGCTCGGGTATCAACGGCAACCTGTCGGAGGTATCGCTCTCGACGGTCATGGCCATGCTCGAGATCGAGCGCCACACCGGGCGCCTCAAGGTGTCCACCGAGGACGGGCTGATGGCAAGCTTCGAGCTGGCTGAGGGCAGCGTCGTCAGCAGTCGCCTTTCGGAGAACGACGTGGACCCGCTGCACACGCTGCGTACCGCCCTGTGCTGGAAACACGGCCGCTTTTGGTTCCGACCCCAGCCAGCGGAAGCGCCCTCGTTCCCGCCGCGTTCCATCGGCTCGCTCCTCCTCGAAGCGACCCGCCAAAACGACGAGTCCTTCGCCAACGTCGGCTGACCGCCCGAGACCGAGAGATCAGAAAGAGATCAGGAGGGCAGGAGGTTTGGGGGTTAGCGCTGGCGCCCGCGAGCCCGCGCGCCGCGTCGGCCCATCCAGCCCAGATGGCGGCAGCGCGAACCCCATAGCTCTCGCTCCTTTCCTCCTTACCTCTTTGTGAAATCCTCACGCTCACACTGCCGCATCCGAAAGTGGGCCTGCGACAATTCGGCAGCGGCGCGGCGCACGCGCGTGCACTAGGCTGCGCGCCGTGACATCGCTCGGACTGCATCGTTTTCAGTTCGCGTTCACGATCACCTATCACTACCTGTTCCCGCAGCTCACTATGGGCGTTGCTCTGGTGCTGGTGCTGCTGAAAGCGCTCGCGCTTTACAAGCGCGACCCGGACTACGACGTGGCGGCGCGCTTCTGGACCAAGCTGCTCGGCATCGCGTTCGTGATGGGGGTCGTGACGGGCATCCCCATGGAGTTCCAGTTCGGCACCAACTGGGCGCGCTTTTCGCGCATCGCAGGCGGCGTGATCGGCCAGACGCTGGCCATGGAGGGAGTGTTCGCGTTCTTCCTGGAGTCTTCGGTGCTGTATCTGGTGCTGTTTCAAGAGAAGCGGCTCGGGCCGCGCGGGCACTTCGCGGCCACGGTCGCCCTGTGCGCTGGCACGTGGCTCTCCGGCTTCTTCATCACGTGCACCAACGCGTTCATGCAGCACCCGCAAGGCTACGTGGTGGACGCGCAGGGTGTCATCCACCTCACCTCGTTCTCCCAGCTCCTGCTCAACCCGTGGGCGTGGGTGCAATACGCGCACACCATGGTCGGCGCGACCGTGACGGGCAGCTTCGCCGTCGCCGCCACGGGCGCCCTGTACCTCCTGCAAGGGCGAGACACGCGCATCGCGCAGAAGATGCTCGCGGTTGCCGTCGTGCTCGGCGCCGTCGCGGCGGTCGCGGCCGCGTTTCCGACCGGCGACGCGCAAGCGAAGCTCGTCGCCAAGCACCAGCCCGAAGCGTTCGCGGCCATGGAGGGGCACTTTCATACGGAATCAGGCGCGGGTCTCACACTCATCGGCCAACCCAACGTGGACGAGCTGCGGGTCGACAACCCGATCCGCATCCCGCGCATGCTGAGCTTCCTCACCCACCAGCGCTGGGACACCGAAATCAAAGGGCTCTCTGAGTTTCCACGCGATCGCTGGCCCGACAACGTCGCCCTCCTCTATTACGCGTACCACGTGATGGCAGGGCTCGGCTCGATGTTCATCGCCTTGATGGGGCTGTCGTGTTTTCTACTCTACCGGCGCAAGCTCTTCGCAGCCCGCGGCGTGCTCTGGCTCATCATGCTCAGTTTTCCGCTGCCGTTCGTGGCCAACACCGCGGGGTGGATGACGGCGGAGCTGGGCCGACAGCCTTGGCTGATTCGGGACGTTCTGCGCACCGCGGAGGGCTCCTCCGAAAACGTGCACGCCGGTAGCACGCTGTTCACCTTGCTTGGATTCATGGGTCTGTACGCGTTGCTGTCGATGCTGTTCTTCTTATTGGTGGGCAAGCAGCTCGAGCGGGGCTTGGTCCCTCGGGAGGGCAAGTGATGGCCGAGCTTTGGTTTTGGCTCCTGGCGCTGATGCTCGCCGTCTACGCGGTGCTGGACGGCTTCGACTTCGGCGTGGGCATGCTGCACTTCGTGGTCGCCAAAACCCAGGCCGAGCGCGACACGTTACTCCGCAGCATCGGCCCGGTGTGGGACGGCAACGAGGTGTGGCTGGTCGCCGCCGGGGGCACGTTGTTCGCGGCTTTTCCGGCGCTCTACGCCACCGCGTTCTCCGGCTTCTACCTGCCGCTCATGATCGTCCTGTGGCTGTTGTTTTTCCGCGCCCTAGGCATCGAGCTGCGTCATCAGCTGCACAGCCCGCTCTGGCGTCACGCGTGGGACGTTGCCTTCAGCGGCGCGAGCCTCCTTCTTGCGGTGTTCTTCGGGGCCGCGCTGGGCAACCTGGTGCGCGGTCTGCCGCTCGATGAGCGGGGCGAGTTCTTCGAGCCGCTGTGGACCGACTTTCGAGTCGAGGAGGTGACCGGCATCTTGGACTGGTACACGGTCTTGGTCGGCGTCACCGCGACCGTCGCCCTCGCGCTCCACGGTGCGCTATGGCTCTCGCTCAAGACCGATGCCGAGCTGCGTGACCGCGCTCAGGTGGTGGTCCAGCGGGCGTGGCCGGCGCTCGTCGTGCTCACGGCGCTTACCACCGTCGCCAGCGCAATCGTGCAGCCGCGGCTTCTCGGCAACGTCACGCGGTACCCGGTCGGGCTCGTGCTGCCGCTGCTAGCGCTGGGCGGCTTGGTCGGAGCGCGTGCCTTCGCGAAGCGCCGACCGCTCCCGGCCTTTCTCTCCTCGAGCGCCTTCGTGCTCGGGCTGATCGGCTGTGCAGCGCTCGCCATCTTCCCCAACGCGTTGCCAGCGCGCGTACCGGGGCGAGAGCTGACGCTCCACGCGGCGGCGGCCGCGACGCCTACCTTGAGTAAAATGCTGGTCTGGTGGCTGCCCGGCATGTTGGTCGCGGCCGCCTATTCGTACGTCATCTACACGCGGCTGCCGCGGACCTTTCTCACCGGCGAAGACCCGCACTGACGAGTCGGCGCGTCGCCCGTGAAGAGCATTGACGCGGGGGGCGTTTAGACTATATCTAAGCCTAGATTAAGTCTGAGACCGCGCCCCCTGGTACGGAACCAGATGAAATAATTGGAGGATTTCGCATCATGATCGTCCCCGGCAGCAAGCTCCCCGAGTTCAAGACCGTCGCCAACGTCAGCATCGAGAAGGGCAAAGAGTTCGAAGACATCTCGTCGTCGAGCTACCCCGGCAAGTGGCTGGTCATCTACACGTACCCGAAGGATTTCACCTTCGTCTGCCCGACGGAAATCGTCGAGTTCGACAAGAAGCTCGGCGCCTTCGCGGATCGCGACGCGGTCGTCCTCGGCGGCTCCACCGACAACGAGCACTCGCATCTCGCCTGGCGTAAAGACCACGCGGATCTGCGCGGCCTCAAGCACCCCCTGTTGTTCTTCAGCCCCGCGCTCGCCATGGCGCTCGGCATCCTCCACCCGACCGCGGGTGTCGCGCTCCGCGCCACCATCATCGTGGACCCGGACGGCATCGTGCGTTACGCCACTGCGAACGACCTGAGCGTCGGCCGCAACGTGGACGAGGTCCTCCGCGTGCTGGACGGCCTGCAGACGGACGAGCTCTGCGCCTGCAACTGGAAGAAGGGCGAAGAGACCCTCTCCGAGCAGCTGAAGAAGGTTGGCTGATGGAGCAAACGGCCAAGCTGGCTGAAGGCTTTCCGGATGTCGCCAAGGACATCCGCATCAACCTTCAAAACGTGCTGCAACCGGGGACGCTCACCGCGGACCAGGTCTGGGGCACGGCCATCGCTTGCGCGCACGCCGCTCGTAACGACGCGCTCAAGCAAGCGATCGAGGCGGATGCACGCGCCGCGGGTATCGGCGACGGAGTCGTGGCAGACGCCAAGGCCGCCGCCGTGCTCATGGGCATGAACAACGTCATCTACCGCTTCAAGCACGTCGTCGGCAAAGAAGACTACGAAAAGAAGCCGATCCGCCTGCGGATGCAGCGCTTGGCCCAAGTGACCAGCAACAAGACGGACTTCGAGCTGTTTTGCCTGGCCGTCAGCGCGATCAATAACTGTCAAAACTGCATGGCGGCGCACGAAGCGGCGGTCATCAAGCAGGGTTTGACGGAAGACCACGTGTGGGACTCCGTGCGCATCGCGGCGATCATTCACGCGGCCGCGTTCGCGCTCGAGGTCTGAAGGTTCGCCCTTCTTCTCTCGCGACCTGAACGGAGCCTGCCGGCGAAAGCCTGCAGGCTCTTTCTCTTTGGCGCGCGGTGCTCCCGCTTCAGATTGTGTACGACTTCCCCCGTCGCCCGCAATCAGGATCGGGGCGGCGCGCTGACGACGGTTGCGGGTCCCCGGGCGACCGAACTATCTTCACCGTCATGGCGTTGAGCGATGATTTTGCGGCCGCGCAAGCGAAGGTGAAGACCCTATCCAAGACGCCGGACGCGTCCGAGCTGCTGGAGCTGTACGCGCTCTTCAAGCAAGGTACCGTGGGCGACGTGAGCGGAGACCGACCCGGCATGCTGGACTTCAAGGGCCGCGCCAAATACGACGCCTGGGCGGCCAAGCGTGGCGGCAGCAAAGACGGCTCGATGCAAAGCTACGTGGCGCTGGTGGAGAAGCTCGCGGCCAAGTACGGCTGAGCGCTCAGGAACGGCCGCGGCGGCCGGCGGTGGGTACGAGCGCGCTGAGCAACGCCGTAAAGACGGCCACTGCGCGCGGCGTCGCCAGCTGCTTGGGCCCGCGCTCCACGACCAGCACCTCGCGGCGCGGCGTTGGATGGGTGATGGGCACCGCGATGAGGTCGCGATCCGCAGGTGACGCGTAGCCCTCCGGCAAGATGGTCATACCCAATCCGGCGCGCACCGTCTCACGCAGCGCCTCGGCCGATGCGAGAGTGAGCCGCACGCGCGGAGTAAAGCCGGCGCGCTCGCACGCTTCATGGACGATATCGGACAAGAACGTGCCGTCCGGAACCAGCAGCAACTCGCGCTCGGCCAGCTGCTTCAAGCGCAGCTTCTTGGCGCGCGCGAGTGGGTCCGAGCGACGCACGAGCGCGACGAGCGGCTCCTCGAACAGCACCTTGGCGGACAGGCCGCGCAATGAGGAACGCGGCGCTCCCGCCAGGAGCCCCAGGTCCGCGCGACCGGAAGCCACGGCGCGCGCGATGCTCTCCGCGGCCAGCGTGCGCACGCTCGGCGTGATCGCCGGGTGCTGTTGCGACAGGCGCGCCAACGCGCCGGGAAGCAGCGTGGCGCTCAGGCTCTGAATCGCAGCGATGCGTAGGCTGCCGCCGACGACGCCGCGCAGCGCGCCCAGGTCGTCCCTCAGCGCGGTGACGGCTGACAGCGCTTGCCGCGCCCGCGCCGCCACGACCTCTCCCGCCTCCGTGAGCGAGAGCGGCGCGCGCGCCTTACGCACCAGCAGCCGCTCACCGAGCTCCGCCTCCAGGCGGGCTAGGGCATGCGAGAGCGTGGGCTGCGCAGCGTGCACCCGCCGCGCGGCAAGCGTCACGCTCTTCGCCTCCACCACGGCGAGGAAGTACTCCAGATCTCGAAGGTCCATCGATTCTCGATGTGAATGATAACCATCGAAATGTATCATTGTACACGATGCATCACGAGGCGCATCGTCGACGGCATGGAAGTCAGCCGCACCGATGGACAAGCCTGGAACCCCGCCCACTACGACCGCGCCGGCGCGTTCGTCCCCCGCCTGGGCGCGGATTTGGTCACGCTCCTGGCGCCACGCGCCGGGGAGCGCGTGCTGGACTTGGGCTGCGGCAGCGGGGAGCTGACCCAAGCCCTTGCGGACGCGGGCGCGGCCCTCGTCGGGGTAGACGCCTCGGGCGAGATGATCGCCCAAGCGCGCGTGAAGCACCCGGGCCTTGAGCTCGCGGTCGTGGACGGGCAGGAGCTCCGCTACGACGCCGAGTTCGACGCCGTGTTCTCCAACGCCGCCCTCCACT
>JAQSWN010000297.1 GCA_029266615.1 Polyangiaceae bacterium | reverse complement strand
GGATGACGTGATGCGCCTCGGCCGCATTCGCCATCTACCAGTCCTGGACGACGACGGCGCGCTCGCCGGCATCGTGAGCCAACGCGACTTGTTTCACAGTGGCCTGTTGCGGGCCCTTGGCTACGGCTCCCACGCGCGCGACAAGGTTCTCGAGCACTCCCTGATCAAAGAGGCCATGAAGACCGATGTCGTCACCACCACACCCGAGACGGCGCTGCGAGACGCCGCCAGCGTGATGCTCGAACGCAAGATCGGTTGTTTGGTCGTGCTAGCGGCGGGGAAGGTCGTCGGTATCCTAACCGAAGCCGATTTCGTGCGACTGGCGCTGACCATGAATGCGCCCGTACCGTTCGCCCGTTGAGACAGTGTGCTGTCCTGGGCCGGTATGCGCGCGCCGTTTGCGCGGAGCGCCAGGCGCTCGGGTATCTTCGCTGCACTGGACCTCGCTGGAGCCATTCCGCGGCGCAAAGCGGAGCGTGGCAGCGCCCGTGGCATCGATCGACTACGCGCCACACCTGATCACACTAACGTTTCGATGCTCATCCGCTGGATTCGATGCAGGCTGCACGAGTGAGTCAGCGGCTCGGCGGACCCTAAGTCCCAACGAGTGCGCCACGGGCCCACAGGGCCAGTGAGTGCACGAAGAGGGACTTGAACCGCCACACCTTGCGGTACCGGAACCTAAATCCGGTTGGCGCGTATCGAAACGCCGCCAGATGGAGCGAACCAGCCGGTTCGCGGTCCAGTTCGCTACCGTTCGCTACGTTTCGATACGCTTCGATACGCTTCGTGGACGTCTCAAAGACGACTCGCCGAGCTGGTGACGACAGGCGCTTGGAGCTGCCGGTGCCGGAACTGCTGGACTTCAGGGGTACTCGCTCGCCACGGTCCAGGACGAGCGCAGCGAGCGCTTGCACCAACCTCCTGGCAACCGTAGACGTAGGTCATGGCAAGCGACACCACCTCCGCCGCGCAAAAAGCGCAGGTCATCGCGGCCCGACGTCTGGGTCACGCCGGCCGTTTGAGGGCCGCAGCCGAGCTCAGCGAGGACGTACGTCGCATCTCGGTCGAGGGTGTATTGCGAAGGCATCGTGGCTATTCCTTCGAGCAAGCGCGGCGCGAAGTACTGCGACGAGGTTGGGGCGAAGCGCTTGCGTTACGCGTCTGGCCGTCTGTCACGCCATGAGCAGTCTTCAGGGCTTGCTCGAGCGCATCGTGCCCGCGCTGCAGAACGCTGGCGTTCCGTTCATGGTCGCCGGCTCGTTCGCGAGCGCTGCTCACGGGCTTCCGCGTTCAACCAACGATTTGGACATCCGAAAGCCTCAGGTGGCTCAGAACGACAGCGTCGAGACATCGCCGGCATCATCGCCACCCTAGGCGATTCACTCGACCAGACCTACCTCGAGCACTGGCTTCGCGAGCTCGACCTCGAGAGCGAGTGGGCAATCGCCCAGCAGACACCAATCGCTTGAAGTTCTTGTCGTCCACAAGGAGGGGCTTGCTCGCGAAGACGACGCCGCAGGCGGAGGCGAAGTGACCCTAAGTCTCTCGTTCAGCAGTCGCTGCGGGCCGAGGGCTACGAAGCGCGCGAAGACGTGCTCCGCTGAGCGCTTCGACGTGCTACCGCCGGGCGTGCTCGTTAGGCGTGGCCCGCCAGGGACGCCGCACTGAACCACTGGAGACGCTCCACGGAGTGGCGAGTTTCTGGACTGGGCGGGCACGACGACGCGTGACGACCGGGGTCCGGGAGGGGAGTACCCGTGCCCTGGCCTGATGTGCGGCTCCAGCTCAGGAACCTGAGCCTCGATCTCGCGCACCACCGATTCCAATGGATCACCGCCGACGGCTGAGCCGCGTTCGCGCGGCCCTGATGCTCAGCCGCGAGGCCAGACCTTGCGATCATCCACGTAGATCGCGGCGATCATCTCTGGCTTGAGGGTCATCCTGCGCCCTCGCCCGGGCGAAAGCATTGCCTCCGGCTGCAGCTCGTGGACGCGGTAGCAGACGATAAGACCGTCTTCGAGCCCCTCGAAGCTCATGCCGCCGAAACCCACGCGAGCACTCCCCTTAGTGTCGTCTGCGAAGACGATCTGGTCGGTATGGAGCGGCACCTTGCTGCCGTCAGCGAAGACCACGCGGGTGCCCGGCGGTCCGTTTTGAACAATGGGCAGCTTCGGAACGAGGTCCGGATCGCGCTCCAGCCTCGTTTCGGCGACGAACTCGATCAGCAATGGAAACTCGCTCATGGTGACCAGCCTACCGCATGAGCCCCCCGCTCGAGACCGATTCGGCTCGCCCAGTGCCCGCGACGCCTAGCCCGGCCGCGCCCACTTGCTCGCCCGCGCCGGCTACGCCGACCCGCAGTTGCGAAAAATCGGCCGCCACATGAGATAATTTCCGACGCGGTCACCCGCCCGCTCAAGGGATAGCCCTGCTAGATTGGTCCGAATGGATCCGGACGCCAAGGCACGAGCGGACCGCCGAAGGCAACGAGCCTCGCAATGGCCGGTGCGCCGCTTCGACCTGGGCAAAGAACCGCTTCGCGATGCGCTGGACCAGTCAACCGTGGACGAGCGCCTCGCCCTCATGTGGCCACTCGCGAAGGAAGCATGGTCGGTGGCGGGCATACCGATCGCTAACTATGAGCGCAGGAACATGCCCGGCAAATTGACGCGGCGTGAGCGCTGAAGGCGATGGACGTCAACGAGGACTTCGTCGACATCGCCAAGGGTTTCATCGACAACGGTGTCGATTTCTTGATCGTGGGCGCGTACGCCCTCGCTGCGCATGGCTTCCCCCGAACCACCGGCGACATCGATATATTCGTGCGACCGGCGCCCGAGAACGCCGCGCGGGTATTTCGCGCGCTTGCCGACTTCGGAGCGCCTGTTGCCGCTCATGGCGTTACGCAGCACGACTTCGAGGTAGAAGATAAAGTTTACCAGCTCGGTCTCCCCCCGCGTCGCATCGACATTCTTACGTCGATATCCGGCGTATCGTTCGACGAAGCTGCGGAGAACGCCATCGAGGGCAACCTGGGCCCGGTCAAGGTTCGCTTCATCGGCAAGGCGGCCATGGCGCGCAACAAGCTGGCGGCAGGTCGACCCAAGGACCTCGTGGATGCCGGGCTACTCCAGAGCGACGAATAGCCGCTCGTTGATCTGGTGCAAGAGGAGGGACGTGAACCCCCACACCTTGCGGTACCGGAACCGCGTTGGCTGCCACACTAGTCTTCCATGCGCCACACGTGCGCGTGTAAGGCGCAGTCAGCCAGCCAGCGGCACGCTAGCGGCTGCAGGTGGCATAGAGCCGGCTGGGCGTGGGGGAGGCAGCTCGAAAAAGAAGGTCGCGCCTTGATTGATGGCGCCCTCCGCCCAGGTGCGGCCGGAGTGGCGTTCGATGATGCGCTGGGTGCCGGCCAAGCCCATGCCAGTGCCGGGAAACTCCTTGGGGCTGTGCAGGCGCTGGAAGGGGGCGAACAGCAGGTGCGCATCTTTCATGTCGAAACCAGCGCCGTTGTCGCGCACGAAAAAGGTAGGATTGTCGACGCCTTCGACTGCTCCGACCTGAATTTGCGCGTGCTCCACTCGCGCCGAGTACTTCCAGGCATTGCCGAGCAGGTTGCCCAGCACGACTCGCATCAGATCGGCATCTGCAACGCACATCAACCCGGGCTGAACGGTCACCGTCGCGGTTCGTTGGGGTTCGGCATGCTGAAGCTGCTCCACGATTTCGTAACAAATGGCCGACAGGTCGACGTTCGAACGACCGAGCTTGATCTGCCCGACCTTGGCCAAGGCGAGCAGATCATTCACCAGCATGGTCATGTGCTTGGTGGACCGCCGAATTCTCTCGAGGTTGTCGGTTACACCCTTGGGCAGCTCGGTGAATTGGCGCGTTATCAAGGTGCAGCTACCGTCAATGACTGAAAGTGGCGCCCGCAAATCGTGGCTGGCCATGGCATTGAACGCTTCGAGGTCGCGCAACGAGCTCTCGATGACGCGGGTGCGGTCGGCGACGCGACGCTCCAGATCGGCGTTGAGCTTCTGCACCTCGGCTTCGGCCCGCTTTTGGTCGGTGATGTCCTGACATACGCCAACCAGGCGGATCAGCTGGCCGCCTTCGTCGAGCACTGGGTGTGCCCAGGTATGCAGGTGCCGCAGGGTTCCGTCAGGACGGAAGATGCGCTCGTCGTGGGAGTAGGGGACGTGCTCGTGAAACACTCGGTTCGTGGCTTCGATGACGCGCGGGCGATCGTCGGGGTGGACCATCTCGAGGTATTTCTCGTAGGTCGGGGTGTACGACTCTGGCGTCAAACCGTAGATTCTGTACAGCTCGGCTGACCAGGTCGCGGTGGGCTCGCTGACATCCCATTCCCAGGTGCCCAAGTGCGCGACGCCCTGCGTGTCGACCATCAGCTGCTCGCTGCGCCGGAGGCGTTGCTCCGAGCGCTTGAGGCCGGTCACGTCGCTCGACACGCTGAGATACCCAACGGCGCGGTCATCGACCAATAATGGCGACAGCGTGCAAGTGTACCAGCTCTGTGGTCCAGCCGGACCGAGAGTGCCCCATTCGACCCGCACCGGCGCGCGTTCCATGAAGACCTGCTCAACCGCAGCTCCGATGGCAAGGGTGGCCTCGTCCGGCAAGATCTTCTTAACGTCCGCGCCAGCTTCGCAACCCCACGACCGACGCGCCGCTGCGTTGGCGAACAGTAGGCGCCCGCCGCGGTCTGCGACGAAAACCAAATCACAGCTGTGCTCGAGGGCGAAACCGATGCCGGAAAGGTGCGAGGCGAGCACTGGGCCGTCGCCATTCTCCTGGGGCCTTCCGAAGTCCATGGTGCGCCGAGCATGCCACGATGCCGGCCGCGGAGCAGGGCAAACGCGCTGTCGATCGCCCGTTACGCACCGCGCCGGAGCGTGTGTCCACCGCGCTCGAAACGACGAAAGCTGAGGACATCGCGCGACGCCCGGCCGCTATCAAGCTACTGGCGAAGTTCAGCGGAGAAACAGTCGTCGAAGTGATCCCGCTGAACGGCCACCTTCCGCGTCTTTTTTGCGCGCCTCGCTGCTCGCTGGCGAGAATGCGTCGCTTTACGATCGGGCCGAGGCTCTTTTCTGGTGGCGCGAACATCGAGCAAATTTGCGGACCGGGGCCGCGCCCGTCGCCTCGCGATCACCAGCGACGATGCCCGTTGACCTCCGCGGGCGGCAGGCCCCCCCGGCCGCAACGATACGCGTCGAGTAGCGTTGCCGCGGAACGGCGTGCCTAGGTCGACGAAGTTGGCTCGCCGAGACGTCAGCTGGCGACGATTCCGACCGGCCCGCTTGGTATGATCCTCATGCGCGAAACCGTGTAAGCCGGGCCGGAAGCGCCACGACGAGTGCCTCCGGGCGCAGACGCCCGCGCGGCCAGCTCTCGATCGCGAGAGGCTCGAGCACAACTGTCCCGCAGCTCGCTGCGTCATCGATTTGTGCCGCCAAACGTGAGAAAATGCGATGACATGAAGGCACCGTCCATTCCCGAGGCCGGACCCATCGCACCTCTCGCTCTCGGTCCTTCTGACACCCTCGACGCGGACCTGGACCTTGCGCTCAAAGCGATCACGACTCTGGCCGCGCAACTTTCGGCAGTCCCGATCGCGTTGATCTCCGTGCTGGACGGGCACGACCAATGGTACAGGTCGCTTTCCGCTCCGAGCGCGCCGCCGATACCTTTCGAAGCATCATTTCTAAGACACGTGGCGTCGCAGGCCGAGGCGGTCATAGTTCGAGATGCGGCCGCCGATGCGCGGTTTTCGGACGATCCGCTGGTGAAGGGTGAGACCCGCCTACGCTTCTATGCGGGCGTGCCGTTGCGGAACGCGTCCGGTACCCATCTCGGCACGCTGTGCATCGTCGATCACGTTGCGAGAGACCTTGCGTGTGTTCAACTCGAGCAACTAACCCTGCTCGCGACGCTCGCCGCCTCCCACCTCGAGGCGAGTCGCAACCGCGCCATCGTTCGGCAAGTGGTCGATGGGGTCCCGGGCATGCTGGCGTATTGGGATAAGGATCAGCGGTGTCGGTTTGCCAACGCCGCCTATGAATCATGGTTCGGGGTCAAGCCGGAGGAGCTGATCGGCCGGACCATGCGCGACTTGTTGGGGCCGATTTACCCGCGGAACCTGCCCTACATCGAGGGGGCGCTGCGCGGCGAAATTCAAGCCTTCGAACGCGAAATTCCCGATCCGCAGGGGGGGGCACCCCGAAACAGTCAGGCTCACTACCTGCCGCACGTCGTGGCGGGTGAGGTCCAAGGCTTCGGCGTCATGGTCACCGACATTAGCGGCCAAAAGGCGGTGGAAGCAGAGCTGCGGGAAGCGCAAGCACGCGCGCAATCTCTGGCTACTCACGATTCGCTCACTGGCCTTCCGAACCGATTGCTTGCTCACGAGCGACTCGAGCGCGCCATCGAACAGGCCAAACGGTTTCGGCGCTGCGCGGCGGTGCTGTTTCTGGATCTAGATGGGTTCAAAGTCATCAACGATTCGCTGGGCCACGCCGCCGGAGACACCGTCCTGCGCGAGGTGGCAGCTCGAATGCTTGCTTCCACTCGAAGCTCGGACACGGTTGCTCGGCTGGGTGGCGACGAATTCCTGATCTTGCTACCGGAGGTCGAGAACTCCATCAGCGTCGGCATCGTGGCTCAAAAGCTGCTCGCCGCAATGGCCGCGACGCAGTTCACCAGCGCCGGTCAGGAACTGAACGTCAGCTTCAGCGTCGGAGGAGCGCTTTTTCCGGACCACGGCGCGAGCGCGCGCGAGCTGATCGCCCACGCCGACGCGGCGCTCTATCGGGCAAAGCGGAGCGGCAAGAATCAGTTTGCACTCTTCACCGCCGAGTGACGCGGGGTTCGGAGACGTCGAGCGGCCCAAAGGGCCTTGCGGTGCACGAGGAGGGACTTGCTCACGAAGGCGACGCCGCAGGCGGAGACGAAGTGACTTGAACCCCCACACCTTGCGGTACCGGAACCTAAATCCGGTTGGCGTGTATCGAAACGCCGCCAGATGTAGCGAACCAGCCGGCTTCCGGTCCAGTTCGCTACC
>JAQSWN010000296.1 GCA_029266615.1 Polyangiaceae bacterium | reverse complement strand
CGGCCGGCGTTCCGTCACACTCGACTATCTCCACCGCGTAGCGTGTATCGGCGGTGAAATCCTCACCTTTGACGTCGATGTTGAAGGTCGTCGCGAAGCTGTTTTCTGTCGAGGCCCCAGTGACGTTGAGCTTGGCGTAGTAATTCGACTTCAGGCTGCCGTTCGTGAGGAGTAGCCGCGCGGACACAATTCGATTCGCCCAACCGCTCTCCGGCCTCACGAAGACACGCACCCGGCCGGGTTTGCCTTGAATGATGTCGGCGGGGCGCTCTGCGGCGGGGACCGCGGCGTCGTCCTTGAGGAGCGGGATCTTGCCGACCTGATAGACCGAGATGTCGGTGATGCTGATACCCACCGCGAGCTTACTGGTGCAAGAGTCGCCAATCGCGCCCGAGCATTTGCCGGCTTGGCAGAGCTCACCCATCGGGCACGCCATGCCGCAGCCGCCGCAGTGGGCCGGCGTGGAGTCCGTGCTCGTGCACACGCCCGCGCACAAGGTTTGTCCGGTCGGGCACGCACACTCGCCGTCCGTGCACGGCAGCCCCCCCAGGCACTTGGTCGCACAGTCTCCGCAGTGGTTCGCGTCCTGTTGTACGTCCGCGCACGCGTTGTCGCAGACGACGTCCGTCGCTTTCGCGCACTTGCACTGCCCGGCCTGGCAAGTTTGACCTGCCGTACAGCTCTTGCCGCAAGCGCCGCAGTTGAGGGCGCTACTCGCGGTGTCCACGCAGCTCCCGCCGCACGCGGTTTTTCCGGCGGGGCAGCCGCAGACGCCTTCGGAGCACGCTTGAGTGCCCGTGCATTGCACGTCGCAGCTGCCGCAAGCGCTGGCGCTCGTCTTGACGTCCACGCAGGCGTCGCCGCAACGGGTAAGACCGCTCGGGCACGGCTGGCTGGACGGGATGCAACTGCCCACGGCGCAGATTTCACCCGCCGCGCAGGCCTTTTCGCAGCTGCCACAATGCTTCGCAGAGTTGAGGTTCGAGCAGTCGGTGCCGCACAGCTGCTCCCCCGCGCGACACTTACACGCGCCATCCGCACACACCGCGCCGCCTTGGCAGGCGCTGCCGCAGTCGCCGCAGTGCGCCGCGTCCGACATGGGATCCAGGCACTTGCCCTGGCATAGGATCACGGTTTCCGGACAGCCGCACACGCCGCTGCTGCAAGGCTTGCCCGCTTCACACACGGTCCCGCAGCTGCCGCAATTGGCCGCGTCCGCCGCGGTGTCCACACACGTATCTCCACACTTCTGAAAACCGGCGGCGCAAGCCGTGTTGCACGCGCCGGCAGCGCAGAGCGCGCCGGCTTGGCACGCGTTGCCGCAGCTGCCGCAGTTGTTGCTCTCCGCCTGCAGGTTGACGCACACGCCGTTGCAGGGCGAAAGGCCTGGCTGACACGCTAGCTGATTACTGGGAGACCCGGCCGCGCCCGACAAGCCATCCACGGTCCCGCCGATTTTGCCGGTACAGGACCAAGCACACAGGAGGAGGGCGACGGCTGAGAACCACACGCCGAAGGTTCGCGCCGAGGCGCGCAGGTTCCAGAATTTTCGCATTTGGGCAGCCAGGCAGGAACGTGGTGGAGCCCACGTCACGACTTCGAAAACTAAGGTGAACCAAGGCCGCGAGATCGGCTCATCCGGATTTCATGGACGCAATACCGCTGAATCTTTCTTGGCCGCAGCGGCACTTCGGGGCGCCAAGTCGAAGTACAGCATGACGCCGCCCACGCCGGTCAGGCCCACGCCTCCACCAGCGAAGAATGCGGCCGGGCTCGACATACCGGAGTCTTTGCTGGCGGCCTGGGCGACGATGGCGGTGCCCAGGAGCGCTGCGCCGACGCCGAGAGTCAGCAAGCTCGCGACGCTGACGCTCGGTTGCCTTTGCTCGGTGGCGACCACCAGCGTCGGCTTGCTCACGGTTCGGGGATGTGGCGCCAAAGCGAGCGCGATATCGTGGGCTGCATACGCGTCGACCTCGATGATTTGCTCTTGCGACACGTGGCCCTCGAGCCCCAAAGCCAACCGATGCTTGCCCGGGTACGTCTCGCCCGTCCAAGGCGTGATGCCCACCGGTTTCCCGTCCAATACGACGGTGGCGGACTCGGGCTGCGACAGCACGGTGATTTGCTGCACGCCGCGCTCCGCTACGCGTTGCTCGAGTCGCCGCACGCGCTCTTTCACCTCTTGCCCATCCGAAGGGCGATCGGCCTGACGTAAGTAGTCACGGTAGTAGCGCAAGGCGGCGCTCGAGTTGCCGAGGTTCTCGTAGGCGCGCGCGATGTTGAAGCAGAGCTGCGTGTCGGGGTACACGCGCTGGGTCTGCAAGAAGATCGACACCGCGTCGTAGAACTTGCCTTCACGGTACGCGGCCACGCCTTGTTGGAACAGCACGCGCGCGCGATCCTTGGCTTCCGCCTCGGCTCCTTCCAGCTCGAGCTTGGGGGCCATGCTCGGTGGAGCCTCGCCTTCAGGGCTGGGCGGCGCGGCCGGCTTTTGGGCGAGACTGGGACCAGCTTGCATGAGCAAGCTAGCGCTGAGAAGTGCAGCGAGGGTCGCGCGAGGGCTTGCCATGGCGAGAAGTGGTCGAACGACCCCAACGGCCAGTAGCCGCGCGCGTTAAGAGCGCGTTACGCCTTCATCAAGTGCTCTTGCTTTTCGCAGCGTGGAGTGAGCCGCTCCACCAGAAAGTCACGGAGGATCGTCACCCTCCGAGGGCGTTTTGGGCCGCTGGGCGTGACCACCGCGACGTCCGCCCCGCCCATGCTGTACTCCGGCAAAATCCGCTCGACCGGCTCCAGCGCCTGCACGCGATTGCACGTCGCGATCGTGATCGTGGGCAGCTGACCGATGCCGAGGCCGAGGCCGACGGCTTGGCGTACGAAGAGCATCTCGTCGACATTGACGGGGCCGCGCACTTCCACGCTCGCGGGCTCGCCCCCTGGCCCCTCCAGACGCCACAGCGCTTTGCCATGGCGGCCCCGGAACAGGACGCAGTCGTGGCTCACGAGGTCCTCGAGCGTCTTCGGACGGCCGCGGGTCTTCAGGTACTCTGGCGAAGCGTACAAGCCGAGCGCGGAAGTGCCGATACGCCGCGCCACGAGCGACGCGTCGCGCGACTTACCGGCGCGGATACCGATGTCGAAGCCTTCTTCCACCAGGTCCACTACCTTGGAGCTGAGCGACAGGTCGACGTGGATGTCCGGATACTCTTTCAAGAACTCGGCGACGATGTCCGCGATGCCGAGCACACCGATGTCGACCGGCGCGGTCACTCGCACGATGCCGCGCGCCTCGGTGTCCATGCCGGTCGCGGACTCCGCCGCGGCTTGCAGCTCGGTGAGCGCCTTCTCCGCCTGCTCGTAGTAAGCGCGGCCGGCCTCCGTTAGCGCGAGCTTGCGCGTCGTGCGGTGAAGTAGCTGCACCCCGAGCTCCTCTTCCAGCTCCGTCACCCGGCGACTCACGGAGCTCTTCGGCAGCCCGAGCGCCTTCGCGGCGCTGGTGAAGCTTTGCTGATCCACGACGCTCACGAACGCGGTCACCAGGTTCAAATCCATTGTTGCCAGAGTAGCAACCTAAAGTTACTCATCAAGCGGCTAGTTAAAGGCTCAGCAACAGTTAGATTCCTCCCATCACTCGGAGGCTCGACATGACTCGCACGCAATTCAAGGTAAAAACCGCCGCTCGTCTCCTGCTGGGAGCCGTATTCTTCGTTTTTGGTCTGAACGGATTTCTGCATTTTATTCCCCAGCCTCCGCCCAGCGGCGCCGTCGCCACGTTCGTGGGTGGGTTGGCGGCCAGCGGGTACTTCTTCCCCCTTCTGAAGGGCACGGAAGTGGTCGCAGGCCTGCTGCTCCTGAGCAATCGATACGTCCCCCTCGCGCTCACGGTGCTCGCGCCGATCGTGCTGAACATCGTTGCCTTCCACGCCTTCCTGGCTCCCGCCGGTATGGCCCTGCCGCTGGCGATCGTGGCGCTCGGCGCTTACCTTGCCTACACGGAGCGCGCGGTGTTCGCGCCCTTGCTCCGCGCCAAGAGCGACGAGCCGGTGCCGCCCAGCGCGCGCGTCGAAGGTCACGCGGCCGCGGCGGCGTAACGTCGCCGTGCGCCACGTCGGAGCCGCCGTCACCGGTTGGGTGACGAGCGGCTTCGCTGCGTTCAGAGCAGCGCTTCAGCCCTTCGGCGTGACGTACTGCGGGCTGGCGAAGGCTTGCGTCTCGGCCAGCTCTTCCAGCACCTTCTTCAGCCACGAGCGCTGCCGGTCGGGGCGATAGCCGAGCGAGGTGTCTTGATCGAAGTCGCGGTTGCGGTCGAGCAAGTCTTCCGTGGCGGAGGTGAGGGCTTCGTTCAGGGCCCGTTGAGCGTGGGCCTGAACTTCTTCTTGGCTCTTTCCCTGCGCGGTCATGTCGCGCTTGAGGGCGTCGACGGAAGCGTTGAGCTTGCGCGCGCCGAGCTCGTACAGCGCGAAATGGATTTGCTCGTGCTGCAGCACGTACCCGGGCGCGCGCCCCGCGAGCCGGTCGTTCCACCAGCTGCAGCGGCGATCCATGAGCGCCATGAAGCCGAGCTTCTTCACCTCCACCCAGTGCTGCCGCTGGCTGGTCGGGGACTCTTGGCGCCAATTGAGCAGGAAGGTGGTGTCCGGCGTCGTTCGGACCTGCCCACAGGTGGCCGCCCCGACGCGGTGCGCGACCGCCGCGAACTCCGTAGGCGCGGATGTTCCCCGAAAGTCCGCCCGGGTGAGCTCGCGGTAGCCGATGACGTCGGTCGAATCGAGCTTGCCCGCATCCACCACGCCGCCTTTAGGGGCGGCGTATTCGGGCAAGGTGGAGCAGCCGCAAAGAACGAGGAGCAGAAACCAGCGTCGCACCGCGGGTTCAGCCGTGCTTGCGTTCGAGCTGCGAGACGTCCCGCAGCGCGCCCATGGCCGCGCTCGTCGTCATGAGGGCGTACGCTTGCAGGGCCTGCGATACGTAACGATCGCGGTTGGGACGGAACGCGTCCTTGCCTTTGGCGAGCATCTTGGCGCGGCGCTCCGCGAGCTGTGCGTCCGTGACGTTCACCTCGATGGTGCGGCCGGGAATGTCGATCTTGATGAGGTCGCCCTCCTCGATCAAACCGATGTTGCCGCCCTCCGCCGCTTCCGGTGAGACGTGCCCGATGCTCAGGCCGCTGGTGCCGCCGGAGAAGCGACCGTCGGTGATGAGCGCGCAATCCTTGCCGAGGCCTTTGCCCTTCAAGAACGAGGTCGGGTACAGCATCTCTTGCATGCCGGGGCCGCCGCGCGGACCTTCGTAGACGATCACGACGACGTCTCCGGCCTGGATTTTGTCGGCCATGATGGCGTCGCACGCTGCGTCTTGCGAGTGAAACACGCGTGCCGGACCTTGAAACTTCCAAATTGACTCGTCCACGCCTGCGGTTTTGACGATACAGCCGTCTTGCGCGAAGTTGCCGAACAGCACGGCGAGCCCGCCCTCTTTGCTGAAAGCATGCTCCGCGTCGCGGATGCAGCCCCGCTCCAGGTCCGTGTCCGCCTCCTTGAAGTACTTGTCTTGCGAGAAGGCGACCTTCGTCGCCACACCGCCGGGCGCCGCGAGCGCGCGAGCTTTGGCGGCCGCGGTCGCGGTGGGGCGGTGAATGTCGTGCTCGTCCACCGCCTCACCGATCGTCTTGGCGTGCACGGTGCCGACGTGGCGGTGGAGGAGACCGGCTTTGTCCAGCTGCCCCAGAATGGTGAAGATGCCGCCCGCGCGGTGCACGTCCTCGACGTGATAAGAGCTGCTCGGCGCGACCTTGCAGAGGTTGGGCACCTTTCGGCTCATTCGGTCCATGTCCGCCATCGTGAAGTCGACGCCGGCTTCCTTGGCGATGGCCAAGATGTGCAGCACCGTGTTGGTGGATCCGCCCATCGCAATGTCGAGGGCCATCGCGTTCTCGAAGGCGTCGAACGTGGCGATGCTACGCGGAAGCACGCTCTTGTCCCCACCCACGTAGTGCTGCTTGGCCATCTCCACGATGCGCCTGGAAGCGGCCTCGAACAGCTCCCAGCGACGCGCGTGGGTCGCGAGCAGCGTGCCGTTGCCGGGCAACGCCAACCCGAGCGCCTCGTTCAGGCAGTTCATGCTGTTTGCGGTGAACATGCCGGAGCAGGAGCCGCACGTCGGGCAAGCCGAGCGCTCCATCTTGAGCAGCTCTTCGTCGCTCACCTTGGAGTCACTCGCCGCGATCATGGAGTCGATGAGGTCCAGCTTGCGGATCGTCGGCTTGCCGTCGCGGTCGAAGGTGCCCACGATTTTGCCGGCTTCCATGGGCCCGCCCGAGACGAAGATGGTCGGTATATTGAGGCGCATCGCGGCCATCAACATGCCGGGCGTGATCTTGTCGCAGTTCGAGATGCACACCAGGGCGTCCGCGCAGTGCGCGTTCACCATGTACTCCACGCTGTCGGCGATGAGGTCTCGGCTCGGCAGGGAATAGAGCATGCCGCCGTGTCCCATCGCGATGCCGTCGTCTACGGCGATGGTGTTGAACTCCACGCCCCAGCCACCTGCTTCGTCGATGACCTTCTTCACGCGCTGGCCGATGTCCCAGAGGTGCACGTGGCCCGGCACGAACTGGGTGAAGCTGTTGGCGATCGCGATGATCGGCTTCTCGAAGTCGGCGTCTTGCATGCCGGTGGCGCGCCACAGGGAGCGGGCGCCGGCCATGTTGCGGCCCGCGGTGGAGGTGCGGCTTCGGAACCCGTTGAGAACGGTCATGCCCCGAAGCGTACCGGACTCGCTTCGTTGCGCAATCCGCATCAGAAGCAAGACCGTGTTGCGATTTATGCAATACGTCAGAAGAGGGCCGCGACGCCGGCGGTAATGCCGTAAGCGCTGCTGCGGTACTCGAGCTCCTCCGTTTGGCCGTTGGTCACCGTCTTGTCCGTCCCGGCCACCGGGATGTCCAAGAGTGGCCCGAGGGTGATGCCAATGCGGGGCGCGGGGACGAGGACGAGCTGAGGGTCCAGCGTGAAGGCCCAGGCGGACACGGTGGTCCTGGTCGTGACGGTGGGCGCCGAGCCGGTGCTGCTCGTCTCGCCCTCCGCGCTCGCGGTGAGGTAGGTGAAGCCGCCGCGAAGCCAGATGCCGACG
>JAQSWN010000295.1 GCA_029266615.1 Polyangiaceae bacterium | reverse complement strand
AGGGGCTGGCCGGGGCGATGATGCGCACCGTGGCGCCCGGGCGTAACGGCGGGGGAATCACGAGCGGAGCCAAGCGCTCTCACGCTAACATGCGCCCGTTCCCGCATGCAGCGCAACGCACTGGCTCGCCTCTCCGACGTGGCTCAAAGCACGCTCCCGTTCTTGGCACGGGTGGCTCAGGCGGCCACGCGCGCGCGGGACGACTTGAAGCTGCGTCTTCTCGGCGAGGACTTCGAAGAGCGCGTGCGCAGCCTCGAGAAGCGTTACGTCACGCTCGGCGGCGACCCGTTCGGCTTCGATCCGCACACGGCCCGGCAAGCCGCCATGCTCATCGCGGTATTTCACCGCATGTACTTCCGCACGGAGGTGTTCGGCATCGAGCACGTGCCACCCGGGCGCGCGCTGCTCATCGCGAACCACTCCGGTCAAATTCCAATCGACGCTGCGATCATCGGCTCGGCCATGTTCTTCGACGCGCGTCCGCCCCGCGTGACGCGCGCGATGGTAGAGAAATGGACGGCGACGTTGCCGTTCGTTTCGGCGTTCTTCAGCCGCGTCGGCCAAGTCGTCGGCTTACAAGAAAACGCGATGCGGCTTTTGGAGATGGGCGAGCTCGTGCTCGCGTTTCCCGAGGGCATGAAGGCGATCAACAAGCCTTTGTCGCAGCGCTACCAGCTCGAGCCGTTCGGTCACGGCTTCATGCGGCTCGCCCTGAAGACCCAGACGCCAATCGTGCCGGTGGCGGTTATTGGCGCGGAGGAGCAGTACCTCAGCTTCGGCAACTTGGAGTGGGCCGCGCGCGCGCTCGGATTGCCCGCATTTCCGCTCGTTCCGCAGCTGCTCCTCCCCGGCGGCGCCATGCCACTCCCGACCAAATATCGAATCTACTTCGGCGAGCCGATGCGCTTTTATGGCGACGCAGACGACGACGACAGCGTCATCGCAGACAAAGTTTGGCTCGTGCAGCAGACGATCAACGACCTCTTGCGCCGCGGCCTCTCGCAGCGTCGCGGGGTCTTTTTGTGAGCGAGCCCGGGCCGGTAGTGGTGACCGGCATCTGCGGGCGGCTCGGTCGTGACCTGTCTCGCTTCCTTCACCGCAAGCGCCGAGTCATCGGGGTGGATCGGCGCGCCTTCGTGGATCCTCCAGGCGACGTCGAGCATCACCAGATGGACATTCGCAGCAGCCGCGCGCGGGAAATATTCCGTCACGGCGTCTCCGCGGTCGTGCACCTGGGGGTGATGCACGATCCGCACGAGAGCTCGGTGGAGCACCACGACTTCAACGTCGTCGGGCTGCAGAAGGTGCTCGAATACGTCGAGCTGTACAAAATTCCCAAGCTCGTTCTGCTCTCGAGCGCCAACGTCTACGGCCCCCGACCAGACAACCCGCAGCTCATCCGTGAAGACGCCCCGTTGCTCGGCGCCGGCCCCTTCAGCGACATTCGCGACCTCGTCGAGCTGGACATGCTGGTAAACGCCTTCTTCTGGCGCGCGCCCAGCACGGAGACGGTCATTTTGCGCCCGGCGCACATCCTGGGCACCGTCAAGAACGCGCCCAGCAACTACCTGCGGCTGGACGTCGTGCCGACGCTGCTCGGCTTCGATCCGATGATGCAAGTCGTTCATCAACGAGACGTCGTGTCCGCCATCGACCGCTCGCTTGCGCCCGGCGTGCGCGGCATCTTCAACGTGAGCGG
This sequence comes from Polyangiaceae bacterium, assembly GCA_029266615.1. Lineage (GTDB taxonomy): Bacteria > Myxococcota_A > Polyangia > Polyangiales > Polyangiaceae > PMG-095. The sequence goes on along the minus strand of JAQSWN010000295.1, from coordinate 5,443 downwards.
CCCGGAGCCGCTGCATCTTTCGAAAGCGATCTCCGTGCTCGGCCGGCGCATGGTCGCGGTGCCGCACCCGCTCGCGAGAGCCGCCGTAAAAAACCTGTTTCGCTTCCGTCTCACGAAGTTCCCCGCACCGGAGCTCGACTTCATTCGCTACGTTTGCATGGTGGACGACTCGAAGGCGCGCGCCGAGCTCGGCTACGAGCCCGCCCACGGCTTGGAGGCGACGCTGCGCGCCGTGGACGAGGAGCGCTGGGTCTCGTGACGCTCGCGCTGGGACTTACTGCGCTGCGTGTCGCCCCGCTTCGCCTCTGGGTGATCGGCCTTTTCGCCCTCGCGCTGGGCGCATGCGGGTCAGCGCCCAGCGAAGCTCCGCCGCCGGCGCGCAAAGTGGAGCTCGTGCACGCGCCGCCCCATGCGCGCGGCGCCCGCGCGGCCGGAACCGACGCCGCCCCCAAGCCTGAGCTTGGACTTCCCGTTGGCGACTACGGCGCCGAGCCCGGCCCCGCCACCGAGCCCCCGCCCGACAGCAGCGCCCCCGAGGCCTCTCCGCCGGTACCCTCTCCACAAGCTCCGGACGGCGGAACGGCCCTATGATCATGAAACTACCCAGCTTTTTGCTAGGCTTGGCGCTCTGCGGGTGTGGCGCGCCGTCGCGGCCGGTCGGTTTGCCTGCCCCCGAGTACGAAGAACCCAGTGTGGAGCCTTGGCCCGCTGCATCGGGAGAAGCCGCGGCTGCCCCCGCACCGGTGGAAGTCGCGCCAGCACCGGTAGAAGTGGCCCCCGCGCCCCTGCCGCCCGCAGCTGATCCGTCAGCGCCGGGGTCCGAGGGGGTAGGGGGCGGACCAGCTCTCAAAGAACCAGCGGGCCCGGGCGGAAACGTTGGCGGAAGTGGTGCTAGGCTCGCGCCAGGCACTCATTGACCACCAGCTGGGACCAGCCACTTTCGTTCCTCGATGCCGCAGCGACGGCCGCCAGCGGGCCGACGCCCAGCGAGCGAGCCTCCGGCGTCGAGGACAAGCCGGTGACGCGCCGACGCGCGCGCCGGCTGACGTGAGAACCGCGCGCACCACATGAAGAAGAAGCTCAAGGCACTAAAAAGACCAATCCGCGTCGCAACGAAGCCGACTCCGCTCCGCGCCGCGACCAAGCCGGTTCGCGACTCGAGCGACGCGCAGCGCATGGCGCTCGCCGCGGCCGCCGCCGGCCTGGACAAGAAGGCGATGGGCGTCGAGATCATCGATGTCGCTGGTAAGGTCGACTACGCAGACTACCTCGTGCTCATGACCGGGCATGCGGATCGCCACGTTGCGGCCATTGCGGACGCGGTGGACGAAGCACTCGGCAAGCAGGGCTATCACGCCATCTCGATCGAAGGCCTGCCGCGCGGTCAGTGGGTGCTCATCGACTTCGTCGATATCGTCGTGCACGTCTTCCTCGCCGAGACCCGGGCCCTCTACGATTTGGACGGGCTGTGGATGGACGCCAAGCGCGTTCGCGTCCCCGGCACGTGACCTCGGTGGGCCCCGCGTGGAGCGGCGCCCCGCGGCCTCGCGCAGGGTCGTGCAGACCCGTACCGCGACGAGGCGGGGGGGCGTCATGAAGCTGGTGGTGATCGCGGCGGGGCGCATGAAGGAGCGTGAGGTGCGGGTGCTGGCCGACGACTACCTGGGGCGCATCCGCCGCTACGTGAAGTGCGACGAGGTGGAGGTGAAGTCCGCCAAGGAGCTCGCCGGCGCGGTGCCCTCGGGCGCGCTGCTCGTGGCGCTGGAAGTGGAAGGGGACGCCGTGACCAGCACGGAGCTCTCGCGGCGCGTGGAGCGCTGGGCCAGCAGCGGCAAGGGCGTCGTCGCGTTCATCATCGGCGACGCCGACGGCATTCCCAAAGAGCTTTCGAAGAGCGCGCACGCGCGTATCAGTTTGTCCAAGCTCACGCTGCCTCATCGCTTGGCGCGCTTGCTGCTCCTCGAGCAGCTGTACCGTTCGCTCAGCATCCTGCGCGGCGAGCCCTACGCGCGCGAGTAGCTGGTTCGGGGTTCCGTCGGCAGGCAGGGCGTTGGAGCTTCCCCCCAACGTGAGCCGCGGACTATTCGGTGGGCACTTCTTTGGCGGCTTTTTCGCGCGCGGCCGTGATCCCCCACGCGATCAAGATGGAGACGCCGTAAAGACCGATCAGCGGCACCGCCATCATCACCTGGCTCATCGGGTCCGGAGGGGTGAGCACGGCCGCGATCACGAACGCGACGACGATGAAGTAGCGGAAGAACTTGATCAGGTGCCGATGCGTGATGAGGCCGGCGACGGTGAGAAATACGGCCAGGATCGGCAGCTCCGCCGTCGCGCCGAAAGCGATGAACATGCGCGTCACGAACTCGATGTAGTCGCCGATCATCACCATCGGCTGCACGGCGGCGCCGCCCGAGAGCTTGTTCGCGGCGTCCCCGGATTGGCCGGTGGCCTTCGTGCTGAAATCCAGCAAGAAGGTGAAGGCCGCGGGGAAGGCGAACTTCCACCCGAACCAGCCTCCGAGGGCGAAGAGGCCGCAGGAGCTGACCACGAACGGGATCGCGAACTTCTTTTCCCGTGAGTAAAGGCCGGGGCCGATGAACGCCCACACCTGGTACAAAATGATGGGAAGAGCGAAAATGAGGCCCGCGAGCGCGGAGAGGCGCACGTAAGAGATGAAGAGCGCCGCGGGGGCGCCGAAGTTGAGCGAGCACTCTCCCGGCAGCTTGGCGTTCTTCCAAGCGACGCAGTAAGGCTCGGTGAGCCAGAACAGCAGCTGTTCGCGGTAAATCCAGCAAACGATGGCGCCAATCGCGAACGCGATGGCCATGCGCACGATGCGGCTGCGGAGCTCTTCCAAGTGCTCCCACAGCGTCATCGTCCCTTCCTCGCCTTCGGGCGAGCCTTCCTTCGCTTTGTCGTCGCTCAAGGCTTTGACCTCAGCCGTTGCCATTCGCGTTGCCCGGGCGGGGGACCGCTAGCGGCGCAGCCTCCGGTTTGGATGGCGTCGCGCCCGTCGGCTCGGGGCGCGGCGGCCCGGAGGAGCGACGCGGCGGAGGCGGCGGACCCGAAGACGGACGAGGCACGCCGCTGCGCGAGGGCGGAGGGGGCGGCACGGAGCGCCGCGCGGCCGAAGGCGCACTCGCTGGCGGCCCCGCTTCTGGTTCCACTTCCGCCGCCGCAGGGGCAACCACCGATGGCGCGCCCACCGGCGATGCGATGACTGGAGCCGGCCCAGGAACGACAGGAGGCTCAGTGGCGAGCGGCTCGATACCGGACGTCTCGGCCGCGGCGACCTCCGGAGGGCTCGCTTCGGACGGCGCTTCAACGCTCGTCGGGGCCGGCCCAGGAGCGGCGGCGACTTCGGTCGGCGGTGAAGGCTCGAGGAGGTCGTCCGGCAGGGCTCCGTAGGCGTCCGCGCCTTCCAAGGGGTACTCGCGGGTCGGGTCCGGCTCGAGGGCCCCGTACGGATCCTCGTAGCGGGGTGAAGGGGCGGGGGCGGGAGCAGCAGCGGGCGCCGGCGTCGGATTGTTCACGATGGGCGCGTGGTAACCGCGCATCAAGCTGCGGAGCTCCGAGAGCTGAATGCCCTCCGCTCGGAGCATCTCGTCGATGCCGGTTTGTTGCCGCACATCCATGGTCATTTGGCGCAGCTTGCGCACCCATTGGCCCATGGTCTTGAGCATCCCGGGGAGCTTCTGAGGGCCGACCGCCACCAGAGCCACCAAGGAGATGACCATTATCTCGCCGAACGAAAACCCGAGCACGCGCTAGTTCCTGCGGAGGCTCTTAGCATACTTGGGCACGCTGGCCCGAGCCTGGTACCGTCCTCTTCGTGGTGGCATTGCTCGCGCTGCTGATCGTTGCTCCGACGGTTTTTTTCTACTTTTTGGTGATCCGCGGGACGGACCGCTACGAGCCCGAGCCATTCTGGCTGCTTTCGGTGGCGTTTTTCTGGGGGGCGGTGGTCAGCACGCTCACTTCGCTCGTATTTAATGAAGTGGGGCAGGGTGCGATCCAGGCCAGCCTCGGGGCCGGCCAGGCGGCGTTGGTCGAAGCGTCCACGGCTTCGTTCGTCGCGCCCCTCGTGGAGGAAACGAGCAAGGGCTTCGGCGTCCTCTTGCTGTGGGCGGTCTCCGCGCTGTGGGTGCGCGAGGTGGATGGAGCGTTGGACGGCGCCATCTACGGCGGGGTCATCGGCCTTGGCTTCACGATGACGGAGGACATCCTCTACATCTCGAGCGCTGGCGCCCAGCACGGCAGTGAAGGTTTCTTCCAGGTCTTCATCCTGCGCACGGTTCTGGCGGGGCTAGGCCACGCATCCTTCACGGCCATGACCGGCCTCGGCATCGGCATCGCGGCGGAGAGCGGTAGCGGGCTCATCAAGGTACTGGCGCCGATCGGCGGCTGGTGCGCGGCCGTGGGACTGCACTTCGTCCACAATTACCTGGTCACGTTCCTCTACGACGACGGCAGCGGCCTGGTGCTCAAGCTGCTGCTCTTCTGGACATTCGACGCGCTGTTCTTCGTCGTGATCATCACGCTCGCGGTACGGGACCGCGCCATCGTGCTCAAAGGGTTGATCGACGAGGCCGGGCGCTTGCTCCACCCCAAAGAGCTTTCGCGCACCGTGAGCTACTGGATGCTCGTGCCGTGCTGGAACCTGTTTTCGCTGATGAGCAGCCCCAAGGGTTACGGAGAAGCGAGGCGCAAGCAGCTCGACCTCATCGAGCTGTCTTTCATCAAGAATCGGCGCCGTCGGGGGGAGCGCGGGGCCGAGCTCGACGCGAGAGAACACGAGCTTCGCGCGCGCATCCACATGTCCAACCAGGCCGGCGTCTTCATCGGAGCGCGCTCGTGACGGGCAAGCGCTGGCCTGTGCTCGGCAGCTTCGGACTTGCGCTGCTGGTCAACCCGTACTTGGGTTGCAGTACTCAAGGCGGGAGTGACTTCACCTACTCGGAAGCGGACATGAAGAGTGTCGCCCTCGGCACTTGGCAGGGCAGCGCGCTCTTGGACGGCGAAGCGGTGCCGTTTTTCCTGACGCTCGAGCAAGCGCGTGAGGGGGCGAAGGCGCCGGGGTCGCAGTCGCAATGCGCGTCCCGCTCCTTCGTGAAGCCGGCGGCGGCGTGCACGGCCATGACCCGCATGCCCGTCATCGGGACACTGACGTCGGAGAATCCAGCCTTCAACGGCGCGGTGGACGGCGACCTCGTCGCTCACCGAACGCTGGACGAGGTCGACCTGTCCTTGCACGTGGAAGGCGGCGCGGTGCTCAGCGGCAGGTTGGAGGACGAAGCCGTCAAAGACGGGCGCATCGGCGCGCGGCTGAGCGGCGGGTTCTCGCTGCAGCGTCCTTAGTGCCGCAGCGAGAACGGCGCGCCGCACGTCATTTGACGAGGCTGCGCGCGATGACGAGGCGCTGAATCTGGCTCGTGCCTTC
>JAQSWN010000294.1 GCA_029266615.1 Polyangiaceae bacterium | reverse complement strand
CACTCCGAGAGCAGGGTCAGCCCGGCGCGCCCCGCGATGTCGCGTCGGTACTGCATGCCAGCAAAACCGATCCTGTGTACGGCCTGGTAGGCGCGAGTGTGAGCTTGCTTCAGCGTGGCGCCGCGGCCCGTGACGCCGAGCACCCGTCCCCCAGCGGTAACCACGTTGCCGAACTCGTCCCGCGCCGTGCCCGCGTGAATCACGGTTACGCCTGGCACCTTGGCCGCGTCCGCCAACCCGTCGATGACGTCGCCCTTGCGCGGCGTGTCGGGGTAGCCATGCGCGCCGAGCACCACGCACACCGCGTGCTCGCCAGACGCGCGCAGGCTGCTCGGATCCAGCTGACCACGCGCGGCCGCCGCCAGCGTTTCCGCCAAGTCACCCTCGAGGGTAGCCATGAGCACCTGCGTCTCCGGGTCCCCAAAGCGAACGTTGAACTCGATGAGCCGCACTTGCTGGTCGGCCGTCACCATGATCCCTGCGAACAGGGTGCCCTTGAAGGGGCGTCCCTCCGCCGCCATGCCTCGCAGGGTGGGCACGAGCACCTCCGCCTCGAACTGCTGCATCACCTGCGGGGTGACGACGGCCGCGGGCGCGTACGTGCCCATGCCGCCGGTGTTGGGTCCCTTGTCACCGTCGAAGATGCGCTTGTGATCCTGCGCGGCGTGGAGCAGCACGTAGCGCTCGCCGTCGCAGATGGCGTGAATGCTCGCTTCGTTGCCGACGAGCCGCTCTTCGAGCACCACCGTCGCGCCCGCCGCGCCGAAGCGCGCCCCGCTCAGCATTTCCTGCGCCGCCGCCAGCGCCTCGGCGTGAGACTCCGCCACGACCACGCCCTTACCGGCGCACAAGCCGTCCGCCTTCACGACGGGCGGCACCGGGAAGCTCTTCACCAGCTCCGGCAGCTCGTTCAGCTGCGCGACGGTGGCGACCACGTGCCGCGCGGTCGGAATCCCGTGCCGCTCCGCGAACGCCTTCATGAACGCCTTGGAGCCCTCGAGCTCCGCGGCGAGCCGACTCGGACCATAAGCGAGCACACCCGCCTGGGTGAGCTCATCCACGAGGCCGTCGCACAGCGGCCCCTCCGGGCCTACCACCACGAGGTCCACCTGCTGCTCCTGCGCGAGAGCGAGCGGCGCTTGGGGGCTATTGCGGAGCGTCTTGCCGAGCGGAGCCCCGGCCGTCGTTCCTGCATTGCCGGGCGTGAGGATGACCTCCGTCACGCTCGGGGATTCAAGGAGCTTGAGTGCGAGCGCGTGCTCGCGTCCGCCAGAACCGACTACCAGAACCTTCATGGTGAGCGTCCGCCGCCTAGCACATTCCCCTGGGAGATGGGCTCAAGGAGTGTTATTTTGAGAGATCTAGCTGGGAGGCTACGATGTCCGTGAATCCCGTCGTCGTCCACGTCGTCCGTCCGTACGCTAGCGAGCAGGAGTACCTGGCCGCGGAGGCCTGGAGCATCGACGCGCGAGGCATGCTCCTCATCGACGCGGAGCCGCTGCCGCCCGACACCGCGGTGCTGTTCGACATCGCGCTCGCCGACGGCACGAAGCTCATTCGCGCCGAAGGGCGCGCGACCACGGTCATCAGTCCCAGCGCCGAACGCCCCGGCGGGCTCCGCGTGCGCTTCAAGCGCTTCGGCGCCGCAACCAAGGCGTTCATCGAGCGCGCCGTGAAGTCCAGGGCCGACGCGGATCGTCCGAGCCAGCCGGGAGCCGAGCGCCCGAGTCAAACGGACTTCGAGCGGCCCAGTCTCGTCGAGGTGGAGCGCGTCAGTCTGCCGGAGGTGCGGCAAAGCATGACCGATCTGGAAGCGTACGTGGCGCCCTCCCCGCCGCTCTTCGCTCCCCCGCCGCTGGAAAGCAGCGTTCGCGAACGCATCCCGGGTCCAATCGCGGCTCCCGCCAACCGCGAAGAGCTGCTCGCGCGTCTCCGCGATCGCAAGCGCACCGGTTAGTCCATCGGGCCAACGAAACCGTTCTGCGCGCCGGCACGAACGTTGTCTGGTGCCGCTTCGCGCTCTTCGTCCCACCACGGTCCACCGGTGTCGCCCTGGGTCTAGCGCTACCTGGTGGCTCGTCGCTGATCCCTGCATTTCTCGCAGGAGATCAGGAGTGCGGGAGTCGTGCGAGGGAGACGCGTTAGGCGGGGAGCTGGTCGATAGGCAGGTGGAGTAGCTCGATTCGGAGCTGCTCGCTGAGCTTGAAGATGCGCTCGTCGCGGTAAAATTCGCCGAAGACGATGCGCTTCATGCCGCTGTTGGCGATGAGCTTGAAGCAGCCGAAGCAGGGGGAGGCGCTCACGTAAATGTCGCTCGCGTCGAGGCGAATGCCATTGCGAGCCGCCTGCACGATGGCGTTGGCTTCGGCGTGCACGGTGCGCACACAATGACCGTCTTCCATCATGTGCCCTTCGTCGTCGCAGTGGGGCAAGCCACGAATTGAGCCGTTGTAGCCGGTGGCGAGGATCATTTTCTCGCGGACGACCACGGCCCCTACGTGCTTTCTGTCGCACGTGGAGCGAGTCGCCACCTCGCGAGCGATGGCCATGAAGTACTCGTCCCAGCTAGCTCGTTTACGTTCGGTCATTTTTCGCCTCGTTCACGCGCCCTTCGGGCCGCGCTTGACGTGGGGACCCTCGCATGGCTTCGTTCTCGCGTGAATCGAAGGAAGATCGCGCTCGTCTCGGGCGTATTCACCTGCCTTTTGGCGAGCCTGGCCGTCTCGGCCGGAGATCCGCGCGCGCAAGCGACCGCGCTCGTCGCCGCGCTGGAGAAGAAGCCGGAAGCGCAGCGGGTCGCCGAGGCGTCGCTCGCCAAAGCGAAGGACGCCTTGCGCCGCGCCGATCAACGTCGCGCGAGCGGCGACCAGAACGGCGGCGCCTTGTTGGAGCAAACGGCGCTGGAGTGGGCGAGCGCCTCCGAGCTGCTCGACAAGACCGCGCAGACAGAGAAGGAGCTGGCGACGCTGCAGGCGCGCACGACCGAGCTCGAGACGAAAGTCTTCCGCGCGCAGGCGCTGGTCGAGCAAACGGTCGCGCGCCGCGCCCGCGCCGAGGAAGCCCTGAGTAAGGTCGAGGAGAAGGGAGCCAAGCCGTGAAGCCGCTGCTACCCACCTTCGCCCTGCTCCTGCTCGTCGGCTGCGCCACCCCCGCGCGGCCCCAAATCATGGGCGAGGTCGATCGCACTCGCCAAGGCGCCGCCGTGCTGGACGCGAAGAAGACCGCGCCGCAAGCCTACGCGCGCGCCGAGCTGTTCAAGCAACGCGCGGATCAGGCCTACGAAGCGGGAGATCTCGGCTCCGCGCAGGTGCTGGCCGAACAGGCGCTCGCAGCTTATTTGCGCGCCACCGTGGAAGCGCGGCTCACCAAAGCCGAAAATGGGCTGGCGCAAGCGCGCCTGCAAGAAAAGACACAGACGGAGCGGCTGACCCAGCTGGAGGCGGAGCAGCAGCGCGTCGCGGCCGAGGCTGCGGATCTGGAGCTGCGCGTCAAGGTCGCCCGGGACGCCGAGCCGCTCGCCAAAAGCGAGCCCGCGACGCCCGAACGCGAGAAAGCGCGACGCCAAGCCGCGCGCGCCATCGTCACGCAAGGCTCGCTGCTGTGCGTCGCCGCGCGCCTGGTGGAGCCGAACCGTCAGGCGGTCGCGCTCCTCCTCGGCAAGGCGGACGAGTTGCGCAAGCGCCTCGACACGCCCGCCCCCGCCCCTATCGACGACGCGAACGCGCTTCGTTCGGACTGCTTGCGCGAGCTCACGCTTTCCCGTCGCCCTCGCGCCCAGAAGAATCCTGCTCAAGGCGAGTCCGACGCGCTGCTCACCGAGCTGAGCCGCGCCGACTTCCTACCGTTCCGCGACGACCGCGGCGTCGTGGTCGCGCTGCACGCCGTTCGCGAGGGCGGCAAGCTGAGCGAGAAGCTGAGCGAGAAGCTGGCCGAGCTCGCGCGCGTCGCCAAAGCGCACCCGCAGTTTCCGCTGCTGGTGGTGAGCCACGACGCGCGCCAGGGTGCCAAGGACGACGGCCTCGCCGGCCAAGCCGCACGGGCGCTCCAGGCCGCGGGCGCCACCCGCGTCGAGGCGCAGCATGCTGGCGCCACCGCCCCCGTCGTCCCGGCGGACCGAAGCGGGGCCGCAGCGCGGAACGAGCGGGTCGAGGTCGTCTTCGTTTCGCCCGGCAATTGAGGCGGCGGCGCTCCAGCTCCACTAAAAGCGGGCTGGAGCGCCGCAGGTTCTCTACTCCCCGTTGACGTTGGGGCGCTCAGAGCGCAAGTTTGTGGTGCGCAGGTCGTACGTCGGACAAGGAGTTGCGTGGCTCGAGACTCGCTGTATGGAGAGCGGATCGTATGGACTGGCCGTCCGAAGTCCGTTCGACCGTCAGCCCTGCTCCGCGCCATGTCCGGCCTGTGCTTCGTCACCGCGGCCATCTCGTTGCTGTTCGCGGTGGTGACGTCGCTGGTGCTGCGGGTCACGCCGACCGGCACGCTCCTGTTCGCGTTCTGGACCACGACGCTGGGCATCGCGTTTCGGACGGTCCCGCGCATGCTGCTGGAGCGCTCGCGCTACGTGGTCACGGAGCACCACGTGGTCGTCCACTTCGGGCCTTTCCGACGCAGCATCCAGCGAAGCGCGGTCAGCTTTGCGCGAATTTTCTGGGACGCGGATCAGCCGGACACCGGTGATCTGGAGCTCGTGCGCGCGGTGCCGACCGGCGCTCTGCGCCGCCGCCTGCTACTCCGGCTCCCTGGCGTGGCCGCCCCGGACCGCGTCTGGGCCATCGTACGCGGCGCGGAGGATCTCGCGCCCCTCGGAAGCGCGGAGATGCCCATCGGCCAGCGGTTGGATCGCGGAGAACGCGTCATCTGGTCGGCGCAGCCGCGACAGCAGCTGAAAGCGTATTTGCCGCATGGCCAGCGGCAATGGCTGCTCATGGCCGTCTCCCTCTTCACCGTGCTCATCGGCGTGGAGATGGTCGCCCGCGCCGTGAGCGCGCTCGGCAAAGTCGCTCGGAGCGGGCTCCCTTACCTCTCTCCACAGTTCATGGCGCTCGCGGCGGGCGTGTTCCTGGCCGTCGCGGTGGTGCTGGTGGTAGGCGGTTACATCGCCTACGACACGTTGATCCGCCCCGCGAAGCTCGTGGGTGACACGCGCTACCTCATCACCGACAAGCGCGTGCTCATTCAGCGCCGCGGGGAAGAGCTGCACGTGGATCGCTCCAAAATCGTGGACGTGATCGACGCGCCCGCCGGCGACGGCTTGAGCAACATCTTCATGGTTCTGGACGGACCCCAAGCCCGCGCGCTCGCAGCCCACGGGGCTTTCGGGGAGATGGAGCGCAGCGCTTACCTCCGCCCCGTGTTCGAAGCCGTAGAGGACGTCGAAGGCGCGCGACGCGTGCTCGCCTCGAGCCCCGTCCTACCGCACGCCGCCTGAACGCTCGCGGGAGAGCCGCGACAGCGCCTCGGAGCACCGCTTGTGCAGCCGCACCGCGTTGGGAAAGAACCGATCTTTGGACGCCTCGGCGGCGGGCAGGTACTGATCCCAGCTCTCCAGGGCCACCTCGTAGCGGTCCTTCTCTACCTCGCGGGAGTCCGCGGACGCCGCTTCCGACATCGCTCCCAGCGCGCGGAAGTAATGCACGTCGTACTCGGGGAACCAACGCAGGCTCGGAAGGTCCAGCACGCTGTCGCTCGGGTAGGGCGGAACCGGCAAGCGCACCGCCACGCCGCGCGCCACCTCCTGTAACCCCTGGGGGTAGTCCCCGCTGCGCTCCAGCGCGACCCCGAGCCCGAAGTGAGCGAGCGCCATTACCTCGACCCCGCGGGCGAGCTGCACGGCGGCGCGAAAGTCGCTCACCGCTTCGCTCAGGCGCCCCGCGAGCATCCGCACCTTGCCCCGGTTGCGGTGAATGCTGGCCCGGTAATCCGGATCCCAAGCGAGCGACAGCGCGGCCGTGAAGGCGCGGTTCGCGTGCTCCAAGTCGCCGCTCAACATCGCGCCGAGCCCCACGTCGAATAGGCTCGCGCGCTTGAAGTCGGAGTCCGGCAGCCGTTGCACGCCGCTCTCGATCAAGGCGATCGCTTCACGCTCTCGCCCGGGCTGGGCGTCCAGCAGGACGCGCCCCAAGAGCACGGCTTGCCACGGATCGCGCCGGGCACCGCCGCTCAGCTCCATGAGCGCCACGCTACCCATCGAAAGGTCGCGCATGAGCTGCGCGTCGGCCCGCGCGTCGGAGGCATGCTCGAATAGCTGCTCGGCCCGAACGCGCGCCTTGTAGCGCAGCGCCACCCCTGGCTCCCGCGCTCGTTGCCAAAGTGTCGGCTCGGCCGCGTCCGCGGCCTGCGCCGCGCAGCTCAGCGCCACCGCGACCGTCGCCGCGAGGCCGAGCCGCGCCTTCACCTCGCGCCTCGCTTGGCGGACGCGGAGCGCATCGCGAGCTTTCCGAGCTTGCCCTTCCCGAGCGGGCTCTGCGAAAGCGCTTGGTAGTGCTGGGCGGAAAGCTCGGGTTGCTTCCGCTCCAGCGCCACCGCGAGCGCGGCGTCCAGCAAGCCGTCCGGCAGCCACACCGCCTTGTTGCCGGCGAACCGCGAGAGGCCCTCCGCGTCTGCCAAGTCTCCCAGCGCGCCCTGAGCCTCGGACTGGCGTCCCTCGCCCAACCACGCCACCGCCGTGAGGGCAGCGCACAGCCCAGACAAGCCGCTGCCCGACGAGCGGCGCCGGGCCTCGCGCAGGTACGCGAGCACGTCGTCCACGGGTGCGGAGTCGTAGGCCAAAAGCGCTCCCGCAATCTCGATGTACGCTGTTACTTGCTGGCTGCGATCGGGTAGGAGCGCGGCGCGGCTACCGAGCGCCCGGAAAAATCGAGCTGCGCTCGGGGCGTCTTTCTGTGCGAGGGCCGCGCGCCCGCCGTCCCAGAGCGCGGCTGGGTCCGCCACCCCGGCGCTGTCCCCGCTCAGCAACGGCGACAGATCGGACAGAGCGGTCGCGCTGTCGCCCACCCGCAAGCTGGCTCGTCCGCGCACGACGCGCGCCTCCCCGAGGTCGGGAGCTTCCACGAGGAGCGCCGAGGCAAGGTCTTTGGCCCTCCCGGGGGCGCGCAGCAGCAGGGCTTGCGCCCGGGCGAGCGCTCGACAGCGTCGTCCGACCAGCGCCTGCCGTGACACCTCCCACAGCC
>JAQSWN010000074.1 GCA_029266615.1 Polyangiaceae bacterium | reverse complement strand
CGACGACCGGAGCGAACGACGACCGGAGCGAACGACGACCGGAGCGAACGACGACCGGAGCGAACGACGACCGGAGCGAACGACGACCGGAGCGAACGATAAACCGATCGATGACTAGTTGCGTGTGAGAAGGGACGCGAGCACGGCGCACACCACCGCGCTTCCCGGCACGCCACCTTTCATGGCCGTCCTTCCCGCGTGCCGCCCCTCACACCTCGTGGCGCCGACAGGCGGCACACGGCCTTGCGCCGGCCAAAAGTGCCTAAAAATCCCGTCCGGCGAGCCAAGGCTGCGTCTTGCTGCAGCGCCCGGTCCAGCTGCTATGGTGCGCGCCGTGCTCACCTGGCTCAGAGCCCTCGTCAACTCACTCATTTTCCCGCTTTGGACGGCGCTTTGCGTCACCGTTGCCCTCGTCATCGCGTTCTTTCGGCGCGACCCGTACTTGTTCTACCGCTGGCAACGCGGTTGGGCGCGTGGCTTGTACAAGCTATGCGGAATCCAGCTCACCGTGCAGGGCGCGGAGCACATGAGCCCGACTGGCGCGTACGTCATCATCGCCAATCACGCGAGCTACATGGACATCGCCGCGTTGTTCGCATCGCTCCCGAAGCTGCCGCAGTTCATGGCCAAGCGGGAGCTGGCTCGGATTCCGTTCTTGGGCGCCGCCCTCCGCTCCGGTCGACACATCCTGGTTGATCGCGGAAATCATGCCAGCGCCAAGAGCTCGCTGGACAGCGCCGCCGAGACGCTCAAGGCGGGCGCCGCCATCTTGGTGTTTCCGGAAGGGACGCGCAGCACTTCGGGCCGTATCGCCCGCTTCAAGACGGGTGCGTTCCGCTTGGCCAAGCTGGGCGAGGTTCAGATTCTTCCGGTTGGCATCAACGGCACGCGCCACGTGCTGCCAAAGCACGGTCGCGTGATACGCCCTCACCGCGTGTCGGTTCACATCGGCGCGCCGCTCACGGTGGCCGAGGTACAGGCCACGCCGCTGAACGAGCTGAGCGAGCGCACCCGCGTGCTGCTGGCGGAACTCTCCGGTCTGCCGCTCGCGGACGCCAGCACCGCTACGGAGACGGCACCAACCCAGCCGGCGGAAGCGCGCGGCGCGTGAGCCGCAAGAGGTTGCCGGGAAAGCATACCGCCCCGTAGTCAGCCCTCGCGGAGCTCATCCCGCGCCGCGTACCCATGCGGAGAAGAAGCGAACGGCGAAGAGCGCGAACGCGACGACGCAGCCCGCACCACTTTCTACGACCCTGTGCGGGCGAGTCACGAACGACCGTTCACGATGGGAGGAAGATCGCCACTCGTTCCCGCGTAATGTGCTGGCAGTGGGGGCGGCACGGCGCTTGCTGAAGTCGCAGCCAGGAGGAGTGGACACATGAGAATTGGGACCGGTTCCGGCGTCATTGGGTGGGTTTCATGCTGATGTGCGGGGGTTGCTCGAGCGACAACGAGCCTGCGCCTGGCGCGGGGGGCAGCGGCGGCACGGCGGCAGCGACGGCGGGTAGCCCTTCTGCGGGCAGCGCCGCAGGAGGGAGCAGCGGGGGGGGGAGTGCAGGCGCAGGAGCAGGAGGCAGCTCCACGCAAGGCGGCGGCGGCGGCAATTCGAACAGCGTCGCGGGGAGCCCGCAGGGCGGCACGAGCGCGCAGGGCGGGTTGGGCGGGGGCGGTCAGGGTGGCGCCAGCGGCGGCCGCACCGCGGGAAGTGGCGGTGGTCCACCTTCGATGGCTGGTTTGCCGTTCGTGGGGAGCTGCCTGTCGTCCGACCATTGCACGGACGAGTGGGACACCATGTTCGGCGCAGCCGCGCTCGAGCAAATCTGCGTGAGCCAGCAAGGCGTGTGGTCAACGGGTCACTGCGCCGAAGCCCCGTGGAAGAAGAAGTGTACTCAAGCCGTGCTCGGCGGCGTGTACGTCCAATACCTGCCGCAAAACGGAGTCTGTGTGCTCGGCTTCGAAGAAGCGCTTTGAGCCTTTCGCGTTGAACCGAGGTGGAGCAGCGTTCGTGCCGGGGTGGGACCAGCTTCGTTGGTCCCACCCGCTCGGCGTCGCGTTCGACAGGCCGAAGCAGCGGCAGAGAAGTTGCTTTCCGGGGCCCCACCTCCGCTGAGAACGCGGAAATCGAGGCGAACGGATATGACGACATCCAACCACCGCTATCCAGAAGACGCAGGGTGCTATCCAATCGGCGAGCCAGGCGGCATCGGCAAGGACCCGGCCTGGCAGGGGGAGGTCGACCGGCTCGCTCCCTCCAGGGTCACGGTGCTGCTGGTGGGCGGAGACGCGGCATTGAAACGCGCGGTGGCCCAGGCGCTTCACGATCGCTCGCCGCGAGGGACGGCTGCGTTCGAGAGCGTCGACTGTTGCGGCTTGAATCCAGAGCAAGTAGAGCTGCGGCTATTCGGAGGGCCTGCGCACGCGCCTCTCGGTGAAGGGGCCGTTCAACGCGCGGGTGCGGGAACGCTCTACGTTGCGGGGATCGACGAGCTGCCGCTGCTCGTGCAACCACGCTTTTTGAGGTTTCTGGATCAAGAACGGCAAGCGCGGGTGGTGGCCTCCGCAGCGAGTGAGCTGACAGCGCGGGTAGTGCACGGGAAGTTCCGACGGGACCTCGCCGAGCGCCTCTCCCTGGTAGAGCTGAGCCTCCCGACTCCTCCGCAGTCAGTGTAGTCTCCGCGTCCGCGTCATGGACAACCAGGAGATTCGGGCAATTCGTGGCGCGCTCAGTCGAGCCGCGTTCGCGCGGTTGCTGGGCGTTACCTCCCTCACCGTGCTCCGCTGGGAGCTGCCGGACGACAACAAGGAAGCGCGACGTCCACGCGCCCGCATGGTGGAGGCGCTGCTGCGCTTGAAGAGTGAAGGCCACGCTTCGCCTACGGGGGCGAAGCAAGGAGACAGCGCGAAAGAAAGCGGAGACAGCGAGGTCGACGCCGGGGAGGAAGCCAGCGCGTTGCCGCCCGCCGTTGCCTCGACCGAGCTTTCTCACGACCACGCGCTGGTGCAGCCCCTTCTGGAGCGATTGATGGGCGAAAGTTGGGTAGCGGCGGAGGACGAGCTGCTGAGCTTGCTTTCCGGTAAGCAGCTGCGCACCGCTCATGGCCGCACCTTGGCGACGCTCGGGCTGCTTCAAGTGCAGATCCTGGCCCGCTTGGACGTACGCGGCGGGCTGCTCACTCTCACTCCCATTTTGGACGAGGTGGAGCGCGGCGGCTCCCCGCGTGAAGTAGCGGCGCGCGCCCACCTCTATGCGGCGTTGCTGTTCGGGGCTTCCGACTCGCGCTTCTTCGACGTGGGTCGCGTCAACTCGCACGCCGCCCAGGCCGACGCGCTCCTCGGCCCGGAGCAGACGGACCTGCGGGTGTTGCTCGCCACCGCGCGCGTCAGCGCGCTCCGTTTTCTGGGTTCGAGCGTGGTAAGACACGCCTACCAAGCCGAGCTACCGAGCTTGAACCGTGCGGAAGCGGCGCTGCCGCGCTTCTTGGCAGAGGGGCTGCACGAGCTCGCGGCCTCGTATCGGGGCGATGAAGCGGCGGCACGAAGACACGGGGAGGAAGCGCTAGGGATCGCCGAACGGCTCGGATGCTGGCCCGTCGCGCTCGCGGTGCTGGCTGACCGCGCGTGGCGGGCCGTAAACGGCGCCTCTACTCCGGAAAAGGTGCTGGAGCTCACGCGAGCCGCGCGACAGCGCGCCAGGACGCTGGAAGTGGCTTCGACGGACTCCATGCTGCGGGCGCTGGCCTGCGAGATTGAAGCCTTAGCCCGCCTGGCGCGCTTCGAAGAAGCGGACAAGGTGGTCGAGGAAGCGAACGCGCTCGCCAAACGAGGAGGCATTGCTCGTTACGCGCTCGCGATGCCCGTCGCGCGCCTGTACGTCTTCACCAATCGGGTCGACCTCCTCGCCGGCTGGGCCGACGCATTGGAGGCAGAGACCGCGCATAATCCGCGGCCGCTGAGCAACGTGCACGCGCTCGCGGTCCGCGGCATGGCCGCTACTTTCGAGGGGCATACCGAGAGGGCGAGTGAGCTCCTTTCCCAGGTGCTCGGCGCGCCCGAGGCGACGGTCGGGCTCGCTTACTTGGCTCATCATGCTCATTTCGAGCACGCGTTGTCGCGGCTGATGTCGCGAGACATCGCGGGCTGCGTCGCCAGCTTGGCCCGCGCACGTCGGTACGCCGAGCTTCACCCGTCGGCTTGGCACTCGGCGGCGTACTTGCGTATGGAGTCGTTCCTCCTCCTCGCCACCGACCAGCTCGCGGAAGCACGCCAAAAAGCGGAAGCGACTTTGGCCACCTTTCAGCTCCTCGGTGACGTCGTTCAAGTCGTGTTCGCGAAAGCCAACCTTGCCATGGTCTCTCGCTCCGCCGGAGCGCCGGACGCCGAATCGCGCCTAGCGGAGGTTCTGGAGGATTTGAAGCGCCTCGGAGTCTGGTCGCCAGCGTTGATGCGACGCGCTCAGGTCCTCTCCCGCCCTGCGCCATCCGGCCAATGGCGAGACGAGACGCTCATCGAGCGCCTCGTCGGCGGGCTGGATCGCCTGTCGGTGCGCGGCTTGTCTCACGATCAACACCGCCGCGGCTTGGCCATACTCCTGGGCGAGCTCTTTCCCGGTCGAGAAGCCCTCGTCGGTGGTCAAGAGTTGCCCGAACAAGAGCCGGGCGTGCTGGCCGTAACGGGGCTCCGCGACGGCGTGCTGCGATTCGGGGTGCGCGGCGCAGTGGGGCCGGAGGAGCTCGCCGCGCTGCGGATCCTCGCCGCGTTCGTGCCCCATGTGCTGGGCAGCACGGTCTCGCAAGAGCCCGAGACCATCCCCGATGAGGTGCTGCCGCACTTCATTGCCGCTGCCCCCCTCACGCGCAAGCTCAAGACGGAGATCGCGCGGCTTTCGCGCTCGTCGGCCACCATCCTCATCAGCGGCGAGTCTGGCACCGGTAAAGAAGTCGTCGCGCGCGCGGTGCACGACCTCTCGACGCGAGCCGACCAACCTTACCTCGTCTTCAACTGTGCGAGCGTGCCGCGTGACCTGTTCGAAAGTCAGCTGTTCGGTTACCGCAAGGGCTCCTTCACCGGCGCGCACACGGATAACCCCGGAGTGATCCGCGCGGCCGACGGAGGGACGCTGTTCTTGGACGAGGTCGGCGAGCTCCCGCTCGATACGCAGCCGAAGCTCCTGCGCTTCTTGGAAAACGCGGAGATCACCGCGCTCGGCGAGCAGCGGCCGCGTCGTGTGGACGTGCAGGTACTGGCCGCCACCCACCGTGACCTCGGCAAGCTGGTGGAGGACGGGCGCTTCCGCGAGGACTTGTACTATCGACTGAACGTCGTTCCTCTCCACGTCGCCCCGCTCCGCGAGCGCCCGGAGGACGTGGTCGCGCTGGCGCGCCTCTTCATCTCGCGGCTCG
Source organism: Polyangiaceae bacterium (assembly GCA_029266615.1). Lineage (GTDB taxonomy): Bacteria > Myxococcota_A > Polyangia > Polyangiales > Polyangiaceae > PMG-095. Next base: position 23,931 of record JAQSWN010000074.1, on the reverse strand, counting down.
CGCCGGAGCCCAGCGTCGCCCCCGAGCTGGGCTCCGACGCCGTGCACGCGCTGCGCAGTTACCCATGGCCTGGCAACGTGCGCGAGCTGCGCAACGTCATCGAGCGCGCCATGGCTTACGCGCCGGTTCCCCAGGTGCTGCGGGTGGAGCACCTCCGGCTGCCATCTGCGTAGCGTGGATAGTATCCAAACGCCGTTTCGGCTCCGGCACGTGCCGTGCAGTGGCAAGCACGTACAGGAGACATCAGAAAATGGATATCCGCATCTTCGACTCACGAGAGCTGCCGCTCGTGCTCGGTGCTCTACGGGGCGTCGCGCTCGCCAATGACCGGCTCACGGACACCGAAGCGCAGCTGCTCGATGGTCTCGCCGCGCTCCATGGCTCCTCGCTCCGCGAAGGCGACGTGCCCAACACATCCGCAGCGGAGCTGAGCCGCGCCGTCTCTGATCCGCACAAGCGCAAGCGCATCGTGCAGCTCGCCATCGTTACGAGCCTCGTGGAAGGGCGACCGGGCGAGGCTTCCGTCGAAGCCGTGCGCGAGCTCTCGCAAGCTCTCGAGGTGCCGGAGGAAGGCCTCCGCGTGCTCGACCGCGTGGCGCATGAACGCGCGATGCTTGCGCGCCTGGACATGGTGCGCCGCGTTCAGCGCTTCGCGACTCACAACGACGGACCCAGCTTCTTGCGTGTCGCGATCCCCACGCTGCTCGGGCTCGGTCAAAATCCCAAGCTGGCCGCGCGCTATCAGGCGCTCGCCGACTTACCGGTGGGCACGCTGGGCCGCGGCCTCTACGATCACTATCGGTCTCACGACTTCGCTCTACCCGGCGAAAAAGGCGGACTCCCCGAGCTGATGCTGTTTCACGACGTCGGTCACGTGGTGTCCGGGTATGGCGTAAAACCGCAGGACGAAATCCAACAAGCCGCCTTCCAAGCCGGCTTCGCTCGGACGGACGGCTTCGTCTTCCTCCTCTTCGGCATCCTTCAGTTCCACCTCGGCCTCCGCATCACGCCCGTCGCCAAGGGGGAGCAAGGCTTGTTCGACGTGCCCAAAGTGATGGCTGCCTTGGCCCGCGGCGCCGCCTGCCGGATGGATTTTTCGGACCGCTTCGACTTTTTCGCTCATGCGCCGGAATCGCTCGAAGTGCTCAGAAAGCGTTGGGAAATCCCGTCGGTGTGAGCGCACGGGCGTCCTCCCCCGCGAGCCTTCCGACCCGGTGGCCGCGGGCAACTCGCGGGGGGGACTTTAGCGGCGCCGGGCCTCGCCGTTTTGTGGGCGCAGCTCGACGCATGGACGCGCCGGGTGCCTCGGGCCGAGACCGACACTCGTCGGACCGGAGCCGGGAAAGCAGCCGAGATGCCAGTCGCCACCTTTCCGCCACCACCTTCGACGGAGCACCGAAGCGGATGAGCCTCACGATTGGGCTCATCTTGGCAGGACTGCTGCTCGCGGTGTTCGTCCTCCGTCGGCGGCCCGGGACGCAACCGAAGCCCACCTCCGAGCTCGCTTCGAACGACGGCGACCGGGACACCCCCATCGAGCCCACGCGCGCCAGCGACCTCGCCGCCGACTTTGCGGCATCACTCAAGGACGACGATCCCGTCACGCTGCTGTACCGAGGACCTGCCCTGTTCGACGCGTCCGAGCTGGAAGAGCTCGACGACCGCCCCACGGCCCCACCCGAGCGGACCGAGAAGCCATCGCAAGTTCAGCTCTGCTACGAAACCGAGGCTGAGGAGACCGAAGTGACGTCCCCCCGCGCGCGCATCCTGCTCGCCGCGCAAGCCGATAGCGACCAAGGCAAAGTCCGTCGTCAAAACGAGGACAGCGTGCTGTTCATCCCCGAGCGCCAGCTGTTCGCGGTCGCAGACGGCATGGGTGGCCACGCGGGCGGTCGCGTTGCTAGCACGATCGCGGTCCAACACCTGCGCGAGGCCTTCGAGCACGAGAGCTTCGGCGTTCCGCTCGACTCCAAGCAGGAGCTGCCGCGTCGCGGACGTGAGCTCGCGAGCGCCGTCGTGCAGTCCAACCTTGCCGTACGCGAAGCCGCCCGAGCCGAGCCCAAGCTCGCCAACATGGGCACGACCCTCGTCGCCGCGCGCTTTTCGCAAAACAATCAGCGAGTTTACGTCGCGCACGTCGGGGACAGCCGCTGCTACCGGTTTCGGGCGGGTCGTCTTCGGCAGCTCACGGTCGATCACACCATGCGCCAGGTAGGCCTCGTCGGCCCCGGCGCGGACCACCTCTTTCAAGCAATCGGCGTCACCGAGCGGCTCAACATCGACTTGATCGTAGACAAGCCCCTCCCCGACGACGTCTACCTCCTTTGTAGCGACGGCCTGACGAAGATGGTGTCGGACCAGGACATCTGCGCGCAACTTCTGGAGGAGTCCGACATCGAAGCCGCCGTGTACGGCCTCATCGAGCGCGCCAACGACAGCGGCGGGCGCGACAACGTCTCCGTCATTCTGATCAAAGTGCTGGAGCGCTCGATTCCCGCCGTCGTCAACGCCGGCGCGGCGTGGACCAAGCTTCCGAGCAACAGTAACGCCATCTGGGAAGCGGGCAACGAAGAGCCCACCGTCGTCACCAGCCTCCCGCCGGAAGAGCAAGCTCGAATCGCCCACGCCCGCAAAGCCTGAGCTCGCCGTTCAGTGAACGCTCTCTGACGAAGCTCTATTCGACGATGGGCGTGAATACGGCGCAGGGGAACGAGATGTCCAGGTTCTCTTCCCCCGCTTGAATCTGGTCGCAGGCCGTCCCGACGAGCTCCACCTGGTCTGCGCGCCGCAGCACCCAGCCGTTGGGGTCCGCATAGAGGACTGGCTGACCGGCGAGGACGACGCGACCTTGGTCGGCGTTCTCCGATTTCACCCGCCCGTTGAGGGAAAAGACGCACGTTCGCGGCACCTCGGACAAGATGGTGGTGAACGCGTCCCCCAGCTCCGTTTGACTGGCCGCTGTGTACAGCGGTGCGGCCGTCGTTCCGGTCGCCGGAAGGCCGACCCCGATGTTGGCGACACGTTGCATGTGCAAGATGTCCGTGGCGGTCGCGATGCTGATGGCGAATGTCCGAATCCCTTTGGAGAACGCCAGCGCGACCTCTTTCTCTACTTCCGTGGTCGCCGCGCCCGACCGAGCCGCACAGGAGCCGGGCGCCCCGTCGGTCGCGAGCACCAGCAGCTTGGGGCCGCCGGTGAGGTCATGGCTGGCGGCGACGGCGACCGTGGCGGCCACGGAGTCCGCGGTCGGAGTGCCACCGGTGGGCGACAGCTTGCGGTAGCGCTGGCGAATATCCACGTAATTGTTGGCGGCCAACGCCACCGATTCCAGGTCCAACACGCAACCAGTGGATGCAGTGCCGCTCGTGTAAAACACGGCTCCGAACGCTACGCGGTCTTCGAACGAGCCGACGACCCCGCGATCGGCCGCGTTCATCGGCTCTCCGAGCAGCACCGCTCCGAGGGCGTCCCAGCGAGAGGTCGACCCCAAGTAGTCGGACATGCTGCCGGAACGATCCAGGAGCAACCACACTTGGGGCATCACCGGCGCGAACTCGACTTGCCCTTCGATGCATACCGGCGCGTTGCGCTCGGGCGGCGTGGAATCCGTCGCTTGCGGATCCAGGTGTATCTTGTCCTCTTCCCCGCAGCGCCCTTGGGGCGAGCACTTGCCCGTCTCGCAATGGCTCGAGTCGACGCACGCCGCCCAACACGCTCCGTCCTGACAATGGAGGCCGGCGCCACACGCGGCGTCTTCCGCGCATGGGCTGCCGCACGCTTCTCCGTACGCTAATCGACAAGGATCAGTCTCCGTGACGGGCACCTCCGGCGGCGGGGGCTCGCTCGGCGCACCTTCACCGTTCGTAGCCCGGCAGCCGCCGACGCTGAGTGACGCCACGAAGCAACAGCACCAAACCGCACGGCTCCCTAACCTGCTCGTCATCTTGTCCAAGCTCCCCAGACCCGACTCGAACAGGAGCTTGTCAGCTCGCGGTCGCTTCGTCGAGTGTCTCTCGCGCGTGCGGAGGTATCTGACGCATGAAGGAACTTCGGCCCGTTGCAGTGAGCGCAGCCCTTTCCGCTCTAATGCGCGCGATTGAGAAGCACTGTTTACGAGACTCGGATTCTGTCCAGCGACTCGACCGGTCCTGCTCTCCCAGCTCTACATGTTGCGTGCAAGTCAAACGCCGAGCTGGTGACCGACGCACAAGTGAGATAGAACAACCCGGTGGCGGTTGGGAGTTGGAGGCGCGCGCAGCGTCGCGGGAAGGATCGTTTTGCTCATGCACATCAAGATTTGGGGGGGATCGCTCGTGGCGCTGGGCTTGGGACTGGCTTGCAGCAAAGGCAACGAAAGCGTGCCCCCAGCGCCACAAACGGCGGGTAGCAGCGGCTCCACGGCCGCGCCGATCGAGGCCGCGGGCGGTCATGATTCGACTGAGGTTCGGCGAGGGGAGCGCGGCTCCTCCTGCGATTCGACCAGCGACTGCGAGGACGACCTTTCTTGCGTCGTGACGCATGACTGTCCGGTAGGTGTCGCCTGCTCCAACAAGTCCTGCCAACCATCGGACTTCGAGGTGGTGGGAACGGGCAAGAGCTGCCACGTCAGCGACTGCAAGACGACCGCGGACTGCTGCGGTGACATGCCGCAGGTTGCGCCTACCAAGTGCGCGAACCGAGCGAGCATTTGCGCTAAGCCGACGCTCACGGGCTGCACTGCCATTCGCTGCGCTACCACCGCTGATTGCGGACCCGGCACGTGCGGTGGCAAATGCAGCTTGGACGCGAAGCCGTGCCTGACGACCGCGGACTGCGCCGTCAACACGTGCGACACGGCGGCCGAGCCGGACGTGTGCGCGCTCTCTGCAACGGATTGCAGCACGTTCACCTGCACCGTGAATACTTGCTCGCTCCCGCTCTGCAATTGCCAAAATCCGGAATACGACCCGACTCATCCCATCTGCACGGATCCAGACTGCGAAGGTATCTGCGGCTTCGCCTGCGAAGACGAGCGCTGCGTCGTGGACGACGGCTGCACGTCCGACAGCGAGTGCGCCGCGACAACGCCCTTCTGCAGCGCGGGCGAGTGCACCGAGTGCCGCACCCGGGAAGATTGCGAGGACGAAGAGTGCGTGGCTGGTCGCTGTGGTCCACGGTGTGAGGCGGACACGCAGTGCGCGCTCTTCGAAGCGTGCCAAGCTGGTGAGTGCGCGTTCGTCGGCTGTCGCTCCGACCGTGAATGCGTGTTGCACGCGGTGACCGGCAAGTCGGCCGTCTCTCAGGATCCGCGCCTCGCCAAGTGCAGCGTGCAAGCGGGCTTGGGCGCGTGCGTGTTCCCTTGTGAAATAGACGCCCAGTGTGGTCCAAGCGAGGTGTGCTCGGAAGGAACGTGCAAGTACATCGGCTGCGAGACGGACAGCGAATGCAAGACCATCGCCGGTTTGCACAACTTGCCGGTCCCTACGCCCCAGCGCCCCTGGTCGACGACTGCCGTCTGCCGGCCTGACGCCCCATGAGGTGCCGCGGAACGGTCCTCACGGCATTGCTCGCGCTCCAAGCCTGTTCTCCCGCACCCGAGGCGGAGCCACGCTCCCCCCAGCCGGTTTCGTCGGCGGGCGGGGCCTCTGGCGCCAGCGCAGGTCCGACAAGCTCTACAGAGCGGGCCGCTCGTCGGAGCCGACGCGGCCTCGGATGTTCGGTCAAGAATGACTGCGCCGCGGGGCTCTCGTGTATTCGCGGCGTCTGTGAGCCGGCGACGTTCGGGCTCGCTGCGACCGGGAAAGAATGCGTACAAATCGACTGTTCGGTCACGACCGATTGCTGCGCTGGTCCCGACCCGCAAGTTCCGGAAAAGTGTCGCAGCCGCGCTGCCCTCTGCTCGGAGAAGCTCCCCGGCTGCGTCGCGGAGGATTGCACGCGCTCGCGTGACTGCGCGGGCGGCGGCGTGTGCACCGGTCGCTGTGCGGTCTCCAACGGCGAATGCAGCGGCAACGTGGACTGCCTCGCCAACAAGTGCGTGAGCGGCACGTGCACGCTGAATTTCACCGCCTGCGGCTCGGACGCCGAGTGCACGGCCAATAGCTGCGTCGGCGGCAGCTGCGCCTGCGAAAATCCGAGCTACTCGCCCGCGCATCCGCTCTGCACGGATCCCGAATGTGACGACGCTTGCCTGTGGTCGTGCGAGGATTCCCGCTGCGTCATCCCCAACGCCTGCCAGGCGGACGACGACTGCTTCGGCGCCAGACCGGTCTGCGTGGAAGGAGCTTGCGCCGAGTGTGGAGCCAGCGCGGACTGCTCGTTCGACAAGGCATGCGTCGAAGGCGGTTGCGAGACGCCGTGTCGGAACGACTCGCATTGCGGCCTATTCGAAGCCTGTCAGGCAGGGGAGTGCCTCTACGTGGGTTGTCGCTCGCACCGCGAGTGCGCGTTGGTGCCGGACGTGCGAGCGCTGGGCCTGAGCTCCGGGATTGATACGCGACTCCTGCGCTGCCACACCGAGGCGGGCGTCGGGAGGTGTCTGGTTCCGTGCCAAACGGACTCGCAGTGCGCGCCTACCGAAGTGTGCTCGGGAGGATTGTGCGAGTACGTGGGGTGCGAATCCACCGAGGAGTGCAAGACCATCCTTGGTCTACACGGCGAAGTTTCGTCGGACGCTGAGCCGTGGATCCCGACGGTGGAGTGTCGGCTCAGCGAGGCCGTCGCTCCGTAGCAAGGCGCGGCGCTGCCCCTAGACTGCACTAGTTACGGCTGCAGCAGCGGAAACCGACGGTGGGCAGCTGCTCGTCGCGGTGCTTGAGACTGGAAAGCGTGCAGGTGCCACTTTCGGCGTAGCTGCCGCCGATGGTTTCGCAGCCGTCCGCCGCGCCTTGCGTCGCGTCGCAGGCGTTCACCCACTCCGCGACGTTGCCGACCATGTCGAAGACGCCATCTGGAAAGCGGGCACAGGTCTCGAGCGAGGCGACCTCCGCGAGCTGCGCGGTGCCGGAGTTGCACGCGCCCGCCGCGAAGGCGGCGCCGTATGGGTACGGCTGAGCCTTACTGCCGCCGCAAGCCGCGAACCACTGGTTCTTCGTCGCCGACGAGAGCTCCGAAAAGGAGAGGGCGCCGCCGCCTATCTTGCCGCACAAGCGTTTGTCCGCCCAATCGCAGTAGGCAACGGCGTCGCAGTAGTCCACGTGCGTCACGGGGTGTTGGGGAGACTTGCCAGGGGCCGAAGGCGCGAACGAGTCGTTCCAAGCACACTCCTCGGGTTGGCCGCTGCCGTCTTCCGCCTTGGCGGCCAAGAAAAGAGCGTACTGCTCCACCGTGACCTCGGTGCTGTCCACGTAGAACGAGCCGGCTTTGATCATCGCCGGCCCGCGCGTAGTGCAGCGGCCTTCTTCGCAGGTTGGTTCAGGCGCTTCGCAGGGGCACTCGTTCAGAGGCGGCATCTCGCCCGGTTTGCCTCCGGCGCCAGCGCTACCGGCATCGCCACCACTCGCCCGTCCGGCGCCACCTGCTGCGCCGCCGTTGGTTTCGCCGGCGCCCGCGCCGCTGCCACCGGCGCCTGCACGCGATGCCGACCCGGCCTCGGCAGCTATGCCGCCACCGCCCGCAACCGGACTCGCACCGCCGCCGCCACTTGCACCGGGGGAACCGAACTCGGACCCGCTACAAGCGAGGCTCCACGGCAGCGCCGCGACCAGAAACCAGCGACCAGCCGCGCGTGACATCACTCCAGGATACGCGATCTTCGTCGGGCGCGTTACCGCTCGCCGCGAGATCACGATTCGAACGACGCTCCAGAGCAGGACTTTCAACGTCGCTGTTCGTCGTAATTCTGCGCTCCGGAATGAAGCTCCGTCGAGGCACCAGCCATGCAGGCCGGCGGCGTCGGCAAGCTCTCGGGATCTCCGCCCCATTTCTTCGGGGGGCCATGAAGGAATTCGAGCCCGGCGGGGAAGAAGCGGCAAGTCGAGCCAAATCGCATGCATTCTTTCTTCCGTGCCGCGGGTGTGGGCCTCGCGCTCTGGCTGTGCTCCGCGCGCGCCACCGCTCAGGCCGAGGGCGAGGTGCGGCCGCCCATTCCGCAGACCAGCACCGAAGTCGCTTATCCCGACGGCGCCGTGGGCGAGGCCTCGGTAGAGCTGGAGCTCGTCGTGTCCCAAGATGGATCGGTCACGAGCGCAGTCGTGGTCGAAGGCGCGGAGCCGTTTGCCGAAGCGGCGCGCTCGGCGGCGCGGAGCTGGGTCTTCGCCCCGGCGCAGCGCGGCGGCACCCCTGTCGCCGCCCGCATTCGGGCTCGCGTCGTGTTCCAGCGGGAAACGGAAGCCGCACCGAGTCCGCCCGCGGCGCCCGATGTCACGCCGGTGCCGTCCGATTCGCGGGAAGGGTGGGCAGCGGCTCCCGAGCCTCCGTTGGAAATCACCGTGCTAGGCGCGAGCCGGGACATTGGCCAGACGACGCTGTCCAAAGAAGAAGTGCGCGAGATGCCGGGAGCGTTTGGCGACGCCTTTCGTGCCATCGAGGCGCTCCCGGGCGTGACGCCGCTCGTGAGCGGAGTGCCGTTCTTCTTCGTCCGCGGCGCGCCCCCTAACAACGCCGCGTTCTACGTGGACGGCGTGCGCGTCCCGCAGCTCTTTCATCTCGGCATCGGCCAGAGCGTCATCCATCCGGGGTTGCTCGACCGCGTTGACCTTTTTTCGAGCGCGGCGCCGGCTCGATACGGCGGCTCCACCGGCGCGGTACTGGCGGGACACCTGCGCGAGCCGTCGACGGCGCTGCGCGGCGAAGCCAACGTGCGGCTCGTGGACGCCGGCGCGCTGCTCGAAGCGCCGTTCGCGGGCGGCCGCGGCAACGCGCTCGTCGCCGGTCGTTACGGCTATCCGGGGCCGGTGCTGTCCGCCGTTACGGACGAGCTGAAGCTCGGATACTGGGACTACCAAGCGCGCGCGACGTTTCGTGTCGGCGAGCGCGGCACCCTGGGACTGTTCGCGTTCGGCAGCCACGACTACCTCGCGAGCCGCTCGAGCTCGGGCGATCCCGAGGAGCGTCGAGAGCTCCAAGAGCAACTCGTTTCGGACTTTCATCGGCTGGACTTGCGCTACGATCACGCCCTTCCCGAAGGTCGGCTCCGGGCCGCGCTCACTGGGGGCTACGACTCCATGGGCGCTCAGCCGACTTACATGACCAACCGCTCGCTAGGAGCGCGGGTGGAGATCGAGCACGCGCTCACGCCGGAGCTTCGCTTTCGCGGCGGCGCCGAGGCACGCGTCGACGACTACGGCATGAGGGTCACCCGCCAAGGGCCGCGAGAGCCCACGGTGCCGCAAAGCGCGACCCCTCCGCCCACCAATCTGAGCGCTGGCCTTCACGCCGACTTCGTTTGGCGCGTCACGCGCGACGTGGAGCTGATTCCCGGCGCTCGCTTCGACCTGTACGCCTCGACCCGAAGAAATGAAGCTCCGATGCGTGGGCACTCCCGGGCTGCGCTCCCCGCCGTCGATCCGCGCTTGGCGGCGCGGGTGAGGCTCTCCCGCGGCGTCGTTTGGGTCTCAGCGCTGGCGATGGCCCACCAGTACCCGAGCCTGCGCGTCGGCGACATCCCGGCGCCGCTCGTGTCCGTACCAGGGTTCCCTTTCGACCGTCGGAAGCTGCAGACGGTGGCGCAGGCGAGCCAAGGCGTCGAGCTGTCCTTGCCGCTGGACCTGACCCTCACCGCGACCGGGTTCTACTCGCTCTTTTGGAACCTGACGGATCTGAGCGCGAGCTGCTTTCAGTATCAACTCGGCGACGAGCCGGAGCCCAATCCCAACACCCCTCCCCCGGCCTACGTTTGCCCAAACAACGCACCGGTGCGCGGCAACGCCTACGGGCTCGAGCTCTTGCTACGTCGTTCGTTTTCGAAGAGGCTCAGCGGCTGGCTCTCGTACACGCTGTCGCGCAGCACGCGCCGAGCTCACTTCCTCACCCGCACGGGTGAAGATGCGATCGCGAACGTCGCAAGCGAGTTCGAGCGCACTCACGTGCTCAACGCCGTGCTCTCGTACGACCTCGGCCGCCGCTGGCGCTTCGGTACGAGGCTGCTGTACTACACGGGCGCGCCGTACTCACAGCTCGACGGCAGCTTGCCGGTTCCACCTTACAACGCCTACCGGCAACCAGCCTTTTACCGCGTGGACTTGCGGCTCGAGAAGCGCTGGCGAGTCGGCCGGAGCGGGTCTGTCGCGTTCGTCGTGGAAGGCCAGAACGTGACGCTCAGTAAGGAGGTGAGCAGCCTCGGCCTGGAGTGCGAGGGCGGGCCGTCGCCGGACGGGCAAACGACGGTGTGTGAGCCGTCCAAAGTGGGACCGTTGACGATTCCGAGCTTAGGCCTGGAGGCATTTTTCTGAGTGATTTCGTGGTCCGCCGCCGCCGAGGGTCTTTTTTCGATTTGCCGTGAAGGATCTCCGCCACAAAAGCGAACATGGGGTCGAGACCTCCGTATGGCCAACGCCCGCTCGCTTCCCGCCGCCGCGCTCCTCGCCGGGCTTGCAGCGGCGTACCCCGCCGCGAGCCTCGCCGCCGAGCCCAGCTGCCTGGGACGACGCATCGAGGCGGACATCACGGTTCGCCAGCGCTGGCCGGACCTGCTCGAGCGACTCCGAGGGGAGGTCGTCGCGCGAGCCGACGTCGAAGATTGCGCGAGCGTCGAGCTTCGCTGGGACGCCGGCATGATCCTCCTCACCGTGAGCTTGCCCGACGGTCGCACCGCGACCCGGGAGGTGCTGCGCAGCGAGGACGTTTGGCCATCGCTCCAAGCCCTTCTGCTCCTGCCAGAGCGCCCCGAGCCGCCACCTGCGGTCGTCGAGATGCGGACTCGCCCGTCGCCGACGCGTCGCGCGTCGCTCGCGCCCTTGCATCCCCAGCGGGATGAGGGCCAGCCGATCCTCCCCGCGCGCGCCCGTGAGCTGGGCATCGAGCTCTCGGTGCTCGCTGGGTCTCGCATCGGTGACGGGCAAGTCAGTATGGGAGGCGGGGTGCTTTCGTTCCTCGAGCTTCACGGTTGGCTCATTGGCTTCCAGGGTCGCGCGGACGGCTACCGGCCTCTGGCGGGCGGAGACCCCCAGACGACGCTCGAGCTCGCGGTGCTCGGCGGCAAACGTTGGGCCTTGGGCGGAGTCGCGCTGGATGTGACGGCAGGACCGGCCATGGCCATGAAGGGGTTCACGGTGTCGCGGACGGAGTCAGTGTACGTGGACAGGAACACCGCGAGCGCCGCGCCCCTCCCTCCCCCACCGCCGCGCGAGGAGCCGAGCTCCGGCCCCCTTCCTAGATTGCTCCTAGGCGCTCGTCTGGGGTTCAGTCCTCGCTCCGTGTTCCGCACTTTCGTGGGCGTAGACGCCGAGGTCGGCCTGGAACGTAAAGAAGCAGACGCAGTTCCTGGTCCGGCGAGCTTGCCGAGATTCTCGCTCGGTCTAGCTTTGGGCGGAACCGTGGGGACGCGATGATCGCACGCGGCCGCAGGGCGACGAGCGATCGCCACGTCACTGACCCCGAGCTGCTGAGCCAGGTCGCGAACGGGCAGCTCGGGGGTTTAGGTGAGCTGTACGATCGATACCAAGCGCCGCTGCGCAGCTTCATCGCACGAGTCACACGCGACGCTCACGACGTCGACGACCTCGTGCACGCGACCTTTCTCACGGCCGCGCAGTGCGCTGCGCGCTACGACGGCCGAGCCTGTTGTCGGCCCTGGCTCGTCGGCATCGCGGCTCAGCTCCTGCGCCGCCGGCGCCGCGCTTCGGGGCGCTTCGCCTTCTTGCTGGGCGCCCTGGAGAACACGCTGCAACGCGCCAGCGATCCGCGAAGCATGCTTCAAGCGCGCGGGGACGTGGAGCGAGCGCTCGGGCGGCTCAGCGAAGCCAAGCGCATAACGATTCTGATGGCCGAGGTGGAGGGATTGAGCTGCGAGGAAATCGCGCGGGCGCTCGAGATCCCCATCGGCACGGTGTGGACTCGCCTTCACGCCGCGCGCCGCGAGCTGCGGCAGGGCATGTCGGGCCCCGGGAGTGGATCATGACCGCGGCGTGTCCGCGCTCCTTCGAGGTGGAGGCGCTGCGCGATGGCCGTTTGGGCGAGCTCGAGCGAGCGCGCTTCCAGGCTCACCTGGCCGCGTGCCCCGCGTGCAAGCGTGAGGCGCAGGCTTTGGAAGAGCTCGCCGACGCGCTGAGCGCTTCGACAGCCGAGCGCGGAGACGAGCTGCATGTCCGGCGGGAGCGCACGCGTTTGCTGGCTGCCTTCGATGCGCGCTTGGTCCCGCCAAGAGCCCGCGCCAGCTCATTGTGGTGGGGTGTGGCTGCGGTGATGGCGCTCGCGGGTGCCCTGGTATTGTTCACACGCACGCCGCCACCCACGCCGGTCGTGGCTCCCCTCGCGTCCGCGGCGCCGCCGCTATCGATTCGCGCCGACAGCAACGCGAAATGGTCGAGACGCAGTGAGGCGGAGCGAGACGTCGTGGCATTGGAGAGTGGCGCCCTCTCGATCCACGTCCAGGCGGGTCGCTCCCGGCGCCTCCTGGTCGAGCTACCAGACGGGGAGCTGGAAGACATCGGCACCACTTTTTCCGTGAGCGCGGCCGCGGGTCGGACGACGCGCGTCACCGTGCAGGAGGGCAGCGTGGTGCTGCGTCTCTCTGGAAAGTCGCCAATCGCGCTCGGCGCGGGCGAAGCATGGACGCCAACGCCCATCGCTGCACCAACAGCGCCCTCCAGCCTGATCGCACCTGCGGAGCCGCCGCGCACCGCGCCGCGACCGAATCCGAAGACCGCGGTGAGCGCCGAGCCTCCTGCCGACTCTGCAGCAGATTTTCGTGCTGCCATGGCGGCCTTCAACCAGGGCGACGTGGCGCACGCAGCCGAGCTCTTCACGTCGTTCGTCCGCCAGCACCCGCAAGACTCACGCGCCGAGGACGCCGCCTACCTGCGCGCCCTTGCGCATCAGCGAAGCGGCGACCTCAGCGCAACCGAGCGCGCCGCTCGCGAGTACCTGAAGCGCTACCCCCACGGATTTCGGCGCGCGGAAGTGGAGACGCTGCTCGGAGGTTCGCCATGAACGAAGCTCCCGCCCGCGCCGCGAGCTCGACCGCGATTACTGCTGCGCCGGGGGCTTGGGCTTCGTGTCGCCTTCTTTCTTGTCACCCTTCGTGTCGCCACCCTTCTTGTCGTCTCCGCATTGCGGCTCCGCGCTCGAGGCGCTGGCGAACGCGGGCGCAGCGTGCGCGGTAACGGCTGCCACCAATAGACCTGCCACGACGTTGATGAGGCGTTGCATGGGGCCAAGCCTTAGGCCGCGAGACGGACACGTCAAGCAACCAGCAAACACTCAATCGTGCTGGCTCGGAATGCGCCACATCAACAAGTCCGCCCAGGTTAGACAGCGCTCGTGTTGCTGTTCAAGGACGCGACGATGTGGCGCTTCGGACTGTCTTAGGCGACGATCGTTACGCCGCAGTGGCACCTTGCGACAACCGCCCCGGACTCACTGCTCGACACACAGTACGTGGGCAGGGTCGCTGCACGCGGCCGTCACCGCGGCGTACCACCGCGCGTCCGTGTAGCCCGCGACGCCGTGGATGACGACCGAAACAGCTGCGTTCGGGTTCTTCCAATCTTCGCAGTGCAGGACCGCTTTTTGGGTGATGTCTTCCGCGCCGAATAGCGGGACTCCACCCACGTGCTTGCCATCCGCCCGCTCGGTGATGGCCGACGCGAGCGGAGCGTTCGAGACCGAGCTCGTCGCCCCCGCGACCATCGCGCCGTCCGGGCGCACCCACGGCCGGCTCGGTTGGCTCAACCGGGCGAGGGCGGACTCCGTGGCAGTCGGCAAGAGCGCGACGAAGGTGCCGCTCAAGTCCGCCGCCGCGGCGTCCTCCGCGCACTGCGCATCTGCAGCCGTGCGTCCTTGGTTACCGAGCACGAACGGTTCCGAGGAGACGAACACCGTTCGTCCCTGGCTGGGTGTCGGGTAGAGCGAGGCGTTGCGACTGACCTCGAAGCAGTAAATCCGATACGCCTGGTTGCAGCTGTTTTCTTCGTCGGCGGTCCACACTGCGCTGCCCCCGGTAGCATTGCCGGTGACCACGACGACGGTCCCGACTTTCGAGGTGTAGTCCTCGCAGTTGTGCGGCGCGACCGTGCCATCCGGTTGCGTGCCCGTCGCGATGCGGGAAGTGACTCGCTCACCCGTCTCGTCGAAGACGATGGGGTAGTAGACCTGAAGCGCGTCCAACAACTCTGCCGCGCGGTCCGCGAAAGGGTTTCCGCGGACGTTGATCCAGCCGTTTGCCGAGCCGAGGCGGTCCCGCGCGTTCACGGTGGAGGACGAGAGCCAGGCGACGAACGTTCCGGGGAGATTTGCGGCTTCGGCGCGCTCGGCGCAGGCCGCGTCGGCTCCAGGCAGGCCTCCTAGATCCGCCAGCACGTAACTCTGCGAGGTGACGAATACGCGGTTCGGTCTCACCGGCTCGGGCTCGCTCGGCTCACCGCCTTGTTCCGCGCCCGCGGCCGAGGTTCCAGCCACCCCGCCTTCCGCGCCCACACCGCCTTCCGCAGCCACCCCGCCCTCGCCGCCGTGTCCCGTGGTCGGCGCTTCACCGGCGGCAGCGGAGCCGGCCCCGGCTTGCCCGCCGGAGCTCATGCCTGCTTGGTCGCTCGAGAAGCCCGCCTGAGCGGCCCCCGCTTCTCCCGCGCCGGACGGCGGAGCGGCGGGACGGCGCGCTGTTTCTCCGCACGCCGCCGACGCAACCATCGCCGCAAACCAAGCACCCTGTCGCCACCGCATAGACGCGTCTTAGTGTGCGCGTAACCGCCGCGCAACCAGTGCGCGGCTCACCTACGAGCGATGCGAGCTCGGCTAGACGCGTGATGGCTTCTAGCCGCTTCGATGATCGGACTCCCGGGCCTCAGAACCCGTAGCGGTACTTTCCGGCCACCGCGAGCAAGCCGAGAAGGTACACGCTCTCTTGGTAGTACCGGTAAGGCCCACTCTGCTGCGGGACGTTCCACAGGTTGTCGACGTAGGTTTTTCGGTTCGCGGCTTGCGACGCGAGCGCTCCCGCCGCCAAGGTCGCGGTGAGCGCGGTGGATCCGCCACCGGAAGGGTTCGACCCGTCCACGTAGAATAGCGCGTTGGAGACGTTGTTCTGCCCCAAATGATTGGCGAAGAAGGCGTGGTACTTCTCGACTTGAGTCGCAAGCTTGGGGTCTTTGCTGAACCACGAGTAGTCCACCGCCATGTTCATCACCACGCGCCACGCGTCGTACTTGAACTGATCGTGGCCGTCCCCGGGGCTTCCGGTGGTGGGCGCGCCCGCGAACGTGGCGTAGTCCGCGTGGAGCCCGGTCGTGGGGTGGGCCGACGCGACGAAGTAGTTGCGGCTCGTCGTGGCGACCGTGCGCCACGTGGCGCTGTCCGCAGCCGGGCCGTAGGTCGCGAACAGCTCGTAGAACGCGGGCACATGGTAGCTCGGGTCCGTGAAGCCGTTCGAATTCCCGTACGGAACGAACACGACCATCTTTTGCGTCGTGTGGATGATGGGGTAGCGGCCGTCGGCGGTCGCTACGTTGTGTAACATCGCAGTCGAGACGTTGTCGGCTTCTTGCTTGTAGTTCACGGCCCCCGCGCTGCCCCAGCGCTGGTCCGCCAAGTAGAGCGCGGCCGCGAAGTACTCTTCGCCATCCGGCGCGGGCACGACGGTGCTACCGAAGCTCACCGCGCTCCCATTCACGGTGCCCTGCCAGCGAAAGTAGTGCCGCCACGCGCTGGTCGGGCTGTTCGCCGGATATTGCATGTGGGTTTTGGAGAATTTCCACAGTTTGTCGAATTGCTCGTGCAGGTCCATCTGCACGGCGATCATCATTCCGTAGGACATGCCTTCGCTACGAATGTCGTTGGAATCCGGAGCCCAGATGAAGGCCTGCGAGGGGTCGTTCGGGAGCTCGTAGTAACAGCGGTAGCCGGTCGCGGCCGTCGGCGTCGCCGGCTCTGCCGTCCCGATACCGAAGAAGCGATTGACCGCCGTCTGAACTTTTTCGTCCACCTCGGTTTGGGTCTTGCCGGACACGGTGGTGAACAAGTTCGGCGTGCCCTCGGCTCCGGCGACGCCAGCGGTCCCGCCGCCGTTCGTGCCGCCGGCCATGCCTCCGGCGTTGGTTCCACCTGCGCCCGCGGCCACTCCGCCCGCCCCGCCGTTAGCGCTCCCCGCGGCTCCGCCGAGCCCAGACGAGCCGGCCGAGCTACCGCCGACGCCCGCTCCGCCCACGCTAGCTCCTGCTCCACCTGCGCTCGAGCCGGAGGCGCTCGCTCCACCTTGGGCTGCCCCGGCCGCACCTGGCGCCGTGCCCGCAGCACCAACGGGGTCGCCCCCGTCCGAGGAACAGGCACTGAGGCCGGCGATCAACAGCGATTGAAGCGTGAAGACGGTGAGACGAATGGAACGATGCATCAGGACCGATCGCGGTTGGTTCAAGGGGACACGACTGGGCACAACCGGCACAGCCGCCCGAGTACCGAGCGGCACCTAGCGTCAGGTGCGCAGCGCTTCCAAGCGTGACATGCGCCCCCAATGTAAAGAATAACAACTTAGGGTGATCGGAAAAAGGACCGAAGCTTCGTCTTTTCAAGGCGACGCTTCGGCTCGCGCGGAGAGCGACCCGAAACGACCCGCATCCGCGGGCCCGGACCCTCGCGTGAACCGACCAAGCATGATTCGCTGCCCCGACCCATCCGCTCGCGGGGCAGGCGTCTCGAAGTGAGTCGGACGGCGCGACGGGTCGCCATCCTCGCGGGATCTGGACCCAATGAGGGCGTGCGACTCCGCTCCGCGCTGGGTGCTAAGGTCCGTCCGCGTGGGTAGGCAAGAGTAACGAGCTGGTGGGCAGTTTGCATCACGTGCGCAGGCTCAATCGCGTGCGAGCCGCACGAGGACTCTGTCCCCGATCCCCGGGCGGTCTCCGCCGGTGCGGGGGCGGCCGGGGCATCGTCTTCCCCATCGACTGGCGGAGGCGGCATGCTCAACGAGTTCCCGCTGGAACGCGTGCTACGCCAGGTGGTCGACAGCACCGGCTCGTCTCGAAGTCCGGGCGATTTGCTGCGGCGGTTGTTCGATACGGAGAACACCAAGGCCCGGCGTGCCGTCCCGTGGCCGAGCTATGGGCCGGGCTCGCTTCACGCACGGTGGACGAACAACGGGCGGAGCTCGTGCGCTTCTTCTACCGCGGCATCGGCGACCTCCCGCCCGTGTTGACGGCCGCGCACCTCGGGGAAGGAGGATCCCGCTGCGAGTACGTGGGCCGCTGTGGTCAGGTGCGGCTCGGTCAAGGCATGCAGGAGCCGTTCACGTTTCGTCAATTCCGCGCGGCGGCCACCGTCACCTTGGAGCAAACGACGCTGCGCTTCGAGCCGACGACCGCGACGCGCGCGCTGCGTCCGAACCTCTTCGACTTGTCGCCGGATAACACCGCCGCCATTTCGTTTCGCAACGGCTTCCGCTTCGGGGTGGACGAGCTCGCGGGTCTGGGCATGGCTACTTCGCTGGGGGCAAGCTCGTCCACGACCAGCCCTGAGCGACACCAAGGTACCGGCGAGCGCCCGTCGTCGCATCCCGACGGCGGGCGCTCGCCGCGCGCGGTTGTGGTGTTGCGGGCAGGTTAAGCCCTCGAAACCGGTGGAGATGCTGAGAGAGCGCTGCTCGTCGATAGCTCGGCGCATCGTATCCAACTTCGCCTCCGCCATGCTTACCGCGTCCGCGCCCAGGAAGAGGTGCAGCGGAGGGGAGGCCGCTTCGTAAGTTGCCACGAGCGCGAGGGCCGCCTTGTCGGGATCGCCCGGCTGGTTACCGTCGATTTGCTCGGTATGCTGGCGCTCCGAGTCACGCGCGTTCTTGTAGGCGTCCAGGGGCGAAGCGGGCAGCGTGCGCGAGCCCTCCTTGAGGAAGCTCGTGCGGAAGTAGCCGGGGTACACCAACGTGACCTTGATGCCGAGCGGCCGCAGGTCTTCGTACAGGGATTCCGTGAGGCCCGCGACCGCGAACTTCGTCGCGCAGTACACGCCGAACCCAGAGAAACCGCCGACGTAGCCGCCGATGGAGGCGATGTTGAACACGTGACCCGAGCCGCGCGCTCGTAAAATGGGCAGCGCGGCGCGCAGCACGTTGAGCGTCCCGAAGACGTTGGCGTCGAAGTTGCGCCGCGCTTCCGCGTCGCTCACTTCTTCGACGGCGCCGAGCTGCCCGTAGCCGGCATTGTTGACGATGACGTCCAAGCCGCCAAAGTGCTCGGCGGCTGCCGCGACTGCTTTCAGGGTACCGCTAGAGTCGGCCGGATCCATGGCCAGCGGCAAGAAACGGGGCGAGGCCGCCCCCAACGCCGCCGTCACGTCCGAAAGAGAGCGCGACGTGGCGGCGACGCGATAGCCAGCCGCGAGCAGCGCGCGCACCAGTGAAAGACCAAGACCCTTGGAGCCTCCCGTTACGAACCAGACTTGATTGTTTGCCATGCCAGGAACCTACGGCTTGCGACCCCGATCGCGGTAGCTCGTTCCTGGGCGCGCATTGCCTAATCCTCCAACCCGTCGTAGGCAGGGAGAGCATGAGCCACGGTTTCGTACAGACCTGCTTGCGCTTCGCTCCCGCAAGCGGAACGGGTGAGACCAGCCTACGCCAGCTGAAGATCGTGCGGAGCGACCGCCCTCTGCCGCGCGTGCCTACGGTGCATCGGCCCTCCCTCTGCTTCATCGCCCAGGGCGCCAAAGAGGTCGTGCTGGGTACGAAAGCCTATCGCTACGGCAGCGAAGACTTCTTGTTCTCTTCGGTAGATCTGCCCGTCACGGGTGAGGTGCTGGAAGCCTCCAAGAGCAAGCCGTACTTGTGCCTGGTGCTCGAGATCGACGCGAGCGTCGTGTTCGAGCTGATCACGATGCTCGGGCTCCCCGCGGCGCGTGCGGGCAGCACGCCGCGCGCCTTGTTCGTCGGCAAGCGGGATCCGGACATGACTCACGCCTTCGACCGACTCGTCCGCTGTTTGGCCCTGCGCGCGGACGCAGAGGTATTGGCACCGAGCTTGATGCGCGAGATCACCTACCGCTTGCTGCAAGGCCCCTACGGTGACGCGGTGCGCGAGCTGGGCATCGCCGACAGCCAGACCCGACGGGTGGCGCGCGCGATCGAGCTGCTCAAGCAGAGCTTCGCGGAGCCGCTGCCTACCGCCAAGTTGGCGCGCGCGGCCGGCATGAGCGTGTCGTCCTTTCATGCTCACTTCAAGCGCGTCTCCAGCATGAGCCCGCTGCAGTATCAAAAGCACTTGCGGCTACACGAGGCGCGGCGCCTGCTGCACGCGGGCCGTCCGAACGCGGCGGAGATTGCGTTCGAGGTCGGCTACGAAAGCGCTTCGCAGTTCAGCCGCGAGTATGCGCGCCTCTTCGGCTTGCCTCCGATTCGGGACGTGAAGGAGCGCGAGCCGCGGCGGCGAACCGGGTCCATTTGAGCCAACTTCGGTGCGCCCGGGTTAGTTAATAACCCTTCCTATGTCGAAAGCACCCTTCGTCCTGGTCGGCGCGGTCACGCGTGCTTTCCTTCCGAGCACCGTCATCTGATGTCTTCCTCGATCATGAAGTCACGCCCCGTCCTCATCTCGGTTCTCACCCTGGGCGCGCTGGGCGCTGCAGCTTGCGACGGGGGCTCCAAGTCGCCACTGCCGTCAGCCATGACGGGCGGCACGACGGCTACCACGGCAGGTGCGACCGCTACGGCGGGCAGCGCGGGGTCGCTTTCCGGTGGCGGCAGCGCTTCCGGCGGTAGCGCGGGTAGCGCGCCCTCGAGCGGCGGCGCAGCGCCGATGGAAGGCAACGTGCCGGTACCAGCTGAGCCGGTCAGCAAGTTCATCGTCTTGGACCAATTCGGCTACCTGCCGGACGCGGAGAAGATCGCCGTGCTGCGCGATCCGGAGATGGGCTTCGACGCCGCCGACAGCTATGTGCCGGGCGCGAAGTATCAAGTCATCGACGCGGTGACGAAGTCGGTCGTGAGCGAGCTTTCGGCCACGGCTTGGAGCAATGGCGCAGTTGACGCTACCAGCGGCGACCGGGCGTGGCGCGTCGACTTCTCGATGTTGACGGCGCCAGGCGTCTACTACCTGCTGGACGTGGACGCCAAAGTGAGGTCGGACCTCTTCCGCATTTCGGAGGACGTGTACCGGCAAGCCTTGCGCCACGCGTTCCGCACCTTTTTCTACCAGCGCGCGGGCGAAGAAAAAAAGGCGGAGTTCGCCGGCGAAGGCTGGGCCGACACCCCGAGTCATATCGCCGCCGGACAAGACAAGAACGCGCGTCTGTTCGGTCAGACCGCGGACGCTACGACCGAGCGCGACCTTTCCGGCGGGTGGTACGACGCGGGCGACTACAACCGCTACACGCCTTGGACCGCCGACTACATCGTCACGCTCCTTCGCATGTACGAGGAGACTCCGACCGTGTTCGGCGACGACTTCGGTCTGCCAGAATCGGGCAACGGCCAGAGCGACCTCCTGGACGAGGTGCGCTTCGGACTCGAGCACCTCGCCCGCACTCAGAGCGAGAGCGGCGGGTGCATCTCGGTGCTCGGCGTTGGCTCAGGCAGCCCGCCGTCCGCCGCGACCGCGCCGAGCGTCTATGGTCCCGAGAGCACCAACGCCACCATTCGCGCGGGCATCGCCTTCGCGTGGGCGGCACGTCTCTTTCGCCAAAGCGACGCGCCGTTCGCGGATGCGCTCTTGGCGCGCGCCAAGAAAGCCTGGGAGTGGGCGGAGGCAAACCCGCTGGTCGAGTTCAAGAACACGGGCAAGGTCGCGGCGGGCGAACAACAATCCAGCGAAAAAGAAGTCGGCTTGTACAAGTTGGGTCTCGCCGTCGCGCTCCACCGCGCGGACACGGATGGCGGGCTCGCCTTCAAGACTTTCTTCGAGACCAACTACGCCACCTCGGGTCTGAGCATCCTGAACGGCTACAACGCGGCCTGGGAGCTCCCTCTCACGGAGTTCTTCTTGGATTACACGTTGCTCCCGACCGCCGACGCGGCCGCCAAGAAAGCGATCGTGGACGCGTTCGCCACCACCATCGCCAGCCCCGACAACCTGGGTGCGCTCACCGCCGATCCGGATCCCTACTTGTCCTATGTGGCCGACTACACCTGGGGGTCGAACTCGCACAAGGCACGCACCGGCTGCCTACAGTACGACGTTGTCACTTTCGCGATCGACCCGAGCAAGAACGCGGACGCGCGTCGCGCCGCGGAGCGCTACGTTCATTACATTCATGGAGTGAACCCGCTCGGCCTCGTGTACCTGAGCAACATGGCCGGGAGCGGCGCGTACAAATCCGCGGCCACGTTTTATCATACGTGGTTCGCCGACAAGAGCCCGCGCTGGGACGAGGTCGGCGTGTCGATGTATGGCCCGCCACCGGGCTTTCTCGTCGGCGGCCCGAACCCAAGCTACGCGCTGGACGGAGTTTGCCCTGGCAACGCTCTTTGTCCCGCGCAGCCGCCCTCGCCGCCCTTCGGCCAGCCTCCGCAAAAGAGCTACGCGAGCTTCAACGACAACTGGCCCGTCAACTCGTGGGCAGTTACCGAGAACTCCAACGGCTATCAGGTGGCGTACCTGCGCCTGCTCGCCAAGTTCGTGCGCTGAGCGCCGTTCAACGGCAGGAGAGCAGGACCAGCGAGCGCGGTGTGTCCAGTCCCTGGACGTCGAGCCAGATGTTGCCCGGCTCGCTAGGCACGCGCCTGGGGTAGCCCGGCGGCAACGTGATCGGCCAGAGCTCGCCGCGTGCGGGCCGAGAGAGCTCGGCCCCTTGCGGAGACCAGTGCAACACGAGCGGGTCGTCGCCCAGCATCGCGACCTCCAAGGCTTCTCCCGGGAGCGTCACCGGGAC
Organism: Polyangiaceae bacterium; assembly: GCA_029266615.1. Lineage (GTDB taxonomy): Bacteria > Myxococcota_A > Polyangia > Polyangiales > Polyangiaceae > PMG-095. The sequence continues at coordinate 2,013 of JAQSWN010000074.1, read as the reverse complement.
TTCCGTAACCGAGCCATCCGCATCGAGACGGTAGAGCCCCTTGTCGGTGGGCAAGTCAGCCTCCGCGCGGTCGAGAAGGAAAGCGACCCCCGTTGGCTCGAGCGCGAAGACCGGGCACCCGTACCCGGCGCTCGGCAGCGGCCAACTCGCTTGCCGAACGAGCTCGCCGTCTTGGCCTAGCTCGACCAGCCGAAGCTCGTGGTTCGAATCCACGAAGCTCACGAATCCTCCGCGCGCCGTCGGGACGACGGCGGTACAGAGCGCCGAAGTGGTAGGAACCGACAAGGTGATCGCCTCGCCCACGCGAGCGCCGTCCGACCCGATGACGGCGACTGTCGGGTCGGACAAGCCTACCGGCCAAAGTGCGAAGAGGGCTCGTTTTCCGTCCAAGGACGGCACCAGCGCGACGTCATTCGTCCCACGCCAAGGTGCGCGCAGGATGTTCCCGCGCGCTTCGGGCGGTTCGTTCGGGTTGGCCCAGGCTCGGCTTTCGAATGAGTCCTCTCCGCCCCCTTCGCCGCGGGTAACGAAAACCTCCAGCGCCACGCCGGCCTCGCTCAGAAAAGCAGGCCAGGAGACGTCGTTCGTCGAGCCATACGCCTCGAAAAAGCGCGGGTTGCGCCCTCGTTCGTCGACTGTGTAGGTGTGCAGCAGCGAGCTTTGCTCGCCGCTCTTCCATGGCCGAAGCACGAAGCTCGTACCCTGCCGGGTCACAGCCTCGTTCGGCTCCATGGACAGCGTAGGAAGCTCGATCGTGCGCACGACTCCGCAGCTCCCCGGCTCGAGCGGAGTTTCGGTAACGGTGGGTCCGTCGTCACTGCCGCCCCCACCGACACTCGAGCTATCGCCGCCACTCCCCGCATCTCCGTGCTGCTCGTTGCCAGAGCTCGTCGCGCCGCACGCCAGCGCCAGGAGCGCCCCCCAGCTCACCATCATTGCAACCAACGGCTGCGTACGCTTCATCGCTCATAAGGTGGTCCACGGCGGGAGCTCCGTCCAATCGCGCGTGAACGACGCCGGCGCTCGACGCGACGCGCGCCGCACTAAGTGACGAGCGACACGAACTCTTCGAATTTGCCGCCCGGGCCAGTCTCCCACCTGCACACGGCGCGTCTCGGTACCGTTCCGCCATCCCCTGAGACTTGTTGACGGCGAGTAGCTCTATCGCCGGATTCCATGCGATCGTTGCAAGCTCGGGGGTGACGCCGAGTAGCAGCGCTCGGCGTGGCCCTTTCGATGACAGCAGAAACGCTCCACGCTCGCCTTCACGTGCGCCACGTCTGCAGCGGCCGGCCGAAGCGGCGCTCCAATCGAGCGCCAGCCCGTGGCGTGCGCATTCCAGTGGGAGCGCTGGGAAGGTTCGGTCGTTGCCGAACGGGATAGCATGTTACGTTTCCGGCCAGCGTTCATGAAACCGTCCCAAGCTGGGAGCTTACCGCGCGATTCGAAGGCGCGCCGATCTCCCAAGAGTCCACGTGGATCAAGATTCACGCTGCCCAGGTGCAAGACGCCTGCGGCGCCACCGCGGAGCTCGACACGCCGGACGAGGAGTTTGGGGACATCTGCACCAACCTCAGGTTCTCGCCCCAAAGCGAAGATGTCTGGGCCGTCAATTGCTACGAAGGCTACGGCTCAGACTGCTACACGGAGCAGACCTGCCGGGTCGACGTACCGCCGAACCTGTAAAGTATGCGGAACGTAGCCGTCGCGCTCTGCGTGGTACTGCTGAGCACGACGGCGTGCGAGCGCCGGCGCCAAATACAAAGCCGGCTCCACACGGCGAGCGCGACCGGCTCCGGTCAGGTGTTGGACGGCATGCAACTCGAATCCGCGCGACGTGTGGCGCGTGAGCAAGCCAAAGAAGCGATGAAGGCGCGCGACGTTCAGCGGCTGCACGCGCTGAGAAAATGGGTCGAAGGTCGCGCCAGTGTGCCGGTTTTCCTGGCCGACGATTTGGCGGCCCTCGACATCGCGATCGCTTGTTTGGAGCACGCCGATCCGCCCGAGACTACC
>JAQSWN010000073.1 GCA_029266615.1 Polyangiaceae bacterium | reverse complement strand
CCCCTTTTACTCGGCTTGGATCTCGCGCTCCAAACGATCGAGCTCACTTTCCAAATTCTGTTCCGTGATCCGGTGCGCGGCGTCCTCCTCGGCGTCCTCCGGCGTGAGCACCGGCGGAGACAGCGCGGTCGAAGGCTCAGGGGAGCTGGGGAGCGGCGGAGCCGGCGCGGCGCTCGCGCTCGGAAGCGGCGAGTCGTTTTGCGCCTCGGTGGAGGGGCGAGCGCAGGCGCATACCGCTGCGAGCAAGAGGAGCGCGAGCTGCCTCATCGCCCGGTCGAGGTGCTCCCGGGAGGTGCCGGCGCGGCGCTGCCGGCGGGGGGAGCGAGCTTTCCCATGCTGAGCCGATGACGCTTCGCTTCTCGAAGCTGTAGCTTTTGGATACGGGCCAGCAGCCGGTTGCGCGGTTCACCCGAACGCGCATTTCTGGCGAGAAACTCTAGGCGATGCAGCTCGGCGACTCGCTGCGCGTGGAGCCCCAGCTCGGCGCGGACTTGCGGGTCCTGCAGGCGTGCGCCCACCTCGTGCACGAGGGCGGCGCGATTCTTTTCTCGTCGCGCTTGGCGAGTCCTGGTCACCTCGGCCCAACGCCGCGAGAGCTCCGGAAGCCACGCTGGTCCCGAAGAAGAAGGCGCGGGCAGAGTGGAAGGCGCGGGCAGAGAAGAGGGACGGCTGCTCGGGCTCGAGCCGCGCCGCTCGAGCAGTCGCTCGACGCGCTCCTGTAATGGGCCTTTCGGATCCGCGGGGCTCGCGCTACCGGAAGGAACTGACCGAGACGGAGGCGAGGGCGGATCCGCGCGGAGCGCGGGCGCGGCCGCGAGCCCGAGCGTCACCGCGCCGAGCCCCACCAGCCAACGCCCAAGCCTCATGCGCTGATGCGCCGATCGGTCGGCGGCTGACTCGGGCGCTGCGAAGGGGACGGCAAGCCCTCGACCTTCGCGGAACGGCGGGACGGGCGATCCAGACCAGGCTCGGGGGCCGCCGCGTCTCGATGCTTGAGCGACTGAACCCCGAGCGTCGCGAGCCAGAGCAAGCCGGCGACGGGCATGGCCAAAGAGAAAGCGCCGAGCTGACCGCCTCGCAGCCATTGCAGAAAGACGATACCCAGCACCAAAAGGGTGCTGATGCCGCAGACAATGAGCACGGTCTTGCCAGCGAGCCGAGCGTCCGCGCTCGCCACGGGGCGAAGCGCGCCCTCACGCCGAGAAAGCCAATGACGGGCGCACAGCAGCGCGCCCACGCCGACCATGCCGGCGGTCATGGCCCAGTGCAGGGGACGGTCGGGTCCGCCGAATGTGGGCACGAAGCCGAGACAGGCGATTCCGATTGCGGCGAGCGGCAGGGCGCTTCGAGGTGGGTCGGTGACGGGCAACCGAACGGAAGATATGACGAGATAGCGCGGAAGCAACTCGCTTCCGCATATTTGGGTGCTCTCGTTTAACGTGTTGGGGCAATCTTGACCCACGCCGCATCCCCCGTTTTCTTGCGGAGCCCGCACGAGACATGGCATGTCCCGGGTCGATGCTGGCCCGTTACGGCTTCGCCCTGGCTCCGGTGGCGCTGCTGGCGGTCGCTTGCTCCCAAGGCGAGCCCGCGCCGGACGTCGCGAGCGCCCCGTCCGCAGGCGCGAGCGCCGGCGCCCTACCTACGAGCAGCGGGACCGCCGCCCCCAGCGCACCAGCGCCGCGACGCGACCTCCCCGCTACGACGGTCACCCTGGACGGCGCGTTCCGACCGGCGCCGGTCGCGACCGGGCCGCGCATCTACGCGAGGTCTCTGCGCGCCTGGATTTACGAGCGGCCCTCCAAGCAGGCGGAGCGCTTGGGCTACTTTCGGGCGGGGTCTTCGCTGCCGTTGCGCGGGGAGCGCGCCGCGCTGGAAGGCTGCGCCGCGGGTTGGTACCCGGTCGAGCCACGCGGCTTCGTGTGCGCCGAAGGCTCCGCGACGCTCGACGAGAACGACGCCGTCGTCGTCGCGTATCGCGGTCTCGCTGCAGATCTCGGTAGCAAGCTGCCGTACATCTACGGCACCGTGCGTCGTCCGGGCCCCATCTACGCGCGCCTCCCTTCGCGGGACGAAGCGGCGCAGGCCGAGCGTGACCTGGACGAGCGCATGGCGAGCTGGCTCACCGCGGAGGGAGAGGTCGGAGCCGGCTACGCCCAGCACGTGTGGCTCCGCGGTCAGGAGCCGCCGAACGCCCGTGCGGCCTGGGAAGCCAAGCAAAGCGATCCGCTCCCGACCTTCCTCGGCACCACGCGCACCTTGCCGACGCCCGAAGGGCAAGCTCACCACGGCGCCGAGCTGGTCGCCGCGCGGATGAAATCGCGGCAGGGGCTCTCGCTTCTGAAGACCTTACTCTTCGAAGGACGACGCTACGGCCTCACCACGGACTTGGACGTAGTGCCGACGGATCGGCTGCGCCCCATCCAGGGCTCGGAGCGGCACGGGGTGGAGATCGGGAAAGACATCGATTTCCCGTTCGCTTTCGTGAGAAGCGAGTCGGCTCGCTTCAAGCGGCTCGAGAAGGGCAAGCTGCTCGACGCGGGCGCGGCCGCGTATTGGGCCGTTCTCAAGCTGACGGGCAAGCAGAGCTTCTTCCAGCGCCGTCTCCACTTCGAGACCGCGGACGGCCTTTACATCTCCGATCAAGACGCGTCCCGCCTGGACCCGGCGAAGAAGATGCCGGCGTGGGGTAAGAACGGCGAGCGTTGGTTCGACGTGAACGTGTCCAAGCAGACGCTGGTCGCCTACGAAGGAACCAAGGCCGTCTACGCCACCCTCATTTCCACGGGCGAAGCGGGGCTCGAGGACCCGGCCCACACCAAGGCGACCAAGCGGGGCATCTTCCGCATCCACACCAAGCACGTCTCCACCACCATGGACTCCGACGCGGTGGGCGAGGAGTTCGAGCTCCGAGACGTGCCGTACGTCCAGTACTTCGAAGAAGGATACGCGCTCCACGGCGCGTACTGGCACGACCGATTCGGTACGCCGAAGAGCCACGGCTGCATCAACTTGACGCCGGAAGACGCGCGCCGGTTGTTCTTCTTCACCCAGCCGGCGCTTCCCGAAGGTTGGCATTCGGCCATGCAGAAGCTGACCGGCACGGTGCTGTTCGTTCACCCCTAGGGGCGCTGGTTCAGGCGCCGCCGGCGCCCGCGAGGTCGGGCTGCCCGGAAGCACCCGCGCCGCCCACGGGCTGGCCACCCGCGCCGCCTGCTCCAGAGTCTGGCGCGCCGGCTACGCCGCCTGCGCCCGCCGCCGCCTCACTGGGCTGACCACCGGCACCAGCAGCGCCGCCCGCGCCCGCCCCGCCCGCGCCCGCCCCGCCGACGCTCGTGTCCTCACAGTCTCGAGCGTCTTCGTAAACGGGGGTGGCGGACAGCACGGCGTCCTCACCGTCCGCGTTCACGATCGTCTGTCCGTCCACACCGGAGCGCAGGCTCACGCGGACCTCCCCCAGCTCCTCGCTCGGAACCGTGTTCGGGACAAGCAGCACGCCCTGCGTCGTTGCGCTGTCCGCGCTGGCCAGCAACTCACCGCTCACGCCGAGTAGCTCGAAGTGCACGTAGCCGCAGCGAGGGGAGGTGCCGCACGCGTTCGCGGGGCGCAACGCGAACGCGTCCACCGGCGAAATCGCGACCGCGACCGAGATGGTCCCGTCGCAACGCCGCACGACCGTTTCGCCGGGTTGGCCATTGTAGGCGGTGACCGAGAGCTCGTACGTGACCGGCTCGAGCGGCACCACGTCGTCTCCACCGCACGCGCCAGAAGCGAGGGTCACGCCGAAAGTCGCGGCCAAGAACAAGCGTTGAGAAAGCTTCAGCATCCGAGGGCGCGCAACGTAGCACGAGCCGGCAAAGCGCTAGCGCAGTCGGTTGATCTTGCAAAAATGTGCCAAGAATCGGCCTGAAACGCGGGTCGCGGGCTGCTCCGCGTCGCCCGCGAACTCGAGCTTCAGCAGCCCTTCGAGGACCCCTTGTGGGCTCGCATCGATACGGGACAAGGAGAGCTCCCCCCCGGGGCGCAGCTCGTGCTTCCGACCTCGCAGCTTGACGGTCGTCACGAGCGGCGCCGTGCCTTCCACGGCGGGCGGGCGAGGGAAGCGGCCGGGCACGAGCTTGACCCCCGCCGGCAGCGTGAGGCGCAGCGCGACCGCAACCTCTTCCACCGAAGCGGGCGCGACCGCGTCGCACGTACGCTCGCTGGACGGGAGATGCACGAGCAGCGTCGTTTCGCTCGGGCTCACCTCGATGAGCTCCGCCAGCGCCGCGCGGGGCGTGAACGTGGCCTCGTCGCTGGCGGCCGGGCCGAGCACGACGTGAATGGACGGAACCGGCTCGGAGCGACAACCGGCGAGCGCGAACAGGAGCGCGAACGTTAGACCTTCACGCGCTCTCGGCACGCGCCACGGGCTCGTCCAAGCCCGCGGTGGGAACCGCGCCAGTGCTGCTGCCAGGGCTCGAGGAAGGGGCACCGAGCGGGAAGCTCACGCTCGACAGCTTCGGCGTCAAGTCACGCAGCGCTCGTCGTGCCTGGGACGCCGTGGGCCGGTTCTTTGGTTCTCTTCGCAGGCACGCTGCCAGCAGCCGCGCTACCTCGGCCGAGTCCGGCAGGTGAGCGAGGCGCGCGAGCTTGTCGGGCCAGCCATCGTGCGCGACGTGCGCGGCGAGGATGGACGTCTCGTCCTCCGCGTCGAACAAGAGCTCGAAAGTGAGGGCCTCGAAGGCGGTGCACGCGAAGGCGTACATGTCCGCGGGCTGAGGGGTTTTGGACTCGACCAAGCCGAGCACCTCGGGCGCGCAGTACTCCAAGGTGCCGCAGCCAGGGCGCAGCTGCCGGCCGCTCAGGCCGAAGTCCACGAGCACCGGCGTCTGCCCGTCCCGGAGGATGACGTTGGAAGGCTTGATGTCCAGGTGCCCGACGCCGGCGCCGTGCATGGCTTCCAGCGCGGCGAGGATGCCGTCTAGGGATATGAGCGCGCGCTCGACCGTCAGGGAACGGCTCCGGATCAGCCGGTCCAAGCCCGCGCCGCGAATGAGCTCCATCACCAAAATTGGCTTGGGGCGCGCGGCCAGATCGAACGTCACGAAGCGCGCTAAGTTCTCGTGCTGGGGCAAGCCCAAAAGGGCCCCCGCTTCCTCGCGAAACAGCTGCAAGAACTCCTGCTCGGAGAGGCTGCGGGCGGTGGTCGGATCGTAATCCGGCACTTTGAGCGCGAAGCCTTCCGCCTTCGCGTTGTTGCGCTCTTCCATGCGGCGGGCCATGAACACGGAGCTGGCGCCGCCGCTTCCGAGTGAGCGCACGACGTAGAAGGCGCCGATGGTGCGGCGCGGCAGCAGCCAGTCGGGAAGCGGGGATCTTCGACGCTCCAGCGGGATTGGCTGCGCCGCGTCCACCGGTGTCGCGACCGTGACGGGGAGCGTCTCCAGGCGCGACAGCACTTTGGCGATGGCGGCGCCAATCGGCTGCGGAATGTCGGCCGTCAGCTCGTTCACGGCCATGTGCAGCTGAGACACGTTGGGCGGGACTTGGGAGCGTACCGTGCGCTCGACGAGCGCGGCGACGGACGGGACGTCCGCCGTGACCGCGATCGCCATGGGATCTACGTCCAGCACGCGCCGAAGCGCGCCTTGAGTCAGGCGCCGGAGGCCGTCCACCGCGATCTCTACGTCGCTCATCACGTCCGCTGACCCGCCGCTCGCGTCCACCAAATCCGACTGACCCCGAGCCGCGGAGACGCTTTCCAGTGCGCGCGCGAGGCGCTGCACGACGCGACGAAGCGCCTCCCCGCGGTAGGAGCCGCCCGCGCCGAGGCTGCGCGAAAGCATCAGCAGGCGCTGCGCGGACTTGCGCGCCTCGCTCTGGACCCCCATCCCCATCCCGAGCTCGAAGTGGTGCGACTCGCCGCCGCCGTCCCCCGCCTCCGCGTTGGACGGATTCAGGAACTCCACGTACCCGGATACGGCGCTGCGGACCTCCGGGTTCGTCGAGGCTTCCGCGACTGCCTCGAGGCTGGGGAGGCCGTCCACGTGGGCCGCCAGGGACAGCAGCAGATCCGAGGGATCGCTGACGCCTTCGCGCACGGCGGCATCGAAGCTCCGCGCGAGGGTTGCGCAAGCGATTCGGTGGACTACGGGCTCCGGCTCTTGGGCGACCCGCCGCATCATCACGCCCACGGAGCGTCGGACTCGCTTTCGCACGCCACCTTCGTCGTCTCCAGAGCGCGCGGCTTCCATGTCGATGAGGTGGAGGAGCGTCTTGAGACGTCGTTGCTCGCCGAGCGCCAGGGCGGGGGACGGGGTCGTTTCGGTGACGCTCGTCTCTGCGTCGAGCAAGAACGAGCCCAAGCGGTCGTGCAGGCGCTCGACCTCCGGCACGCTCGTGTCGGTGTCGCCGGGGCGACGGCCGAGGAGCATCAAGTCCGTCAAGCGCGGGCTCTCTAGGGCCGCGGCGTCTAGGTCGCTGAGCGCGCCGAGCACGTAGGGGAGCATCTGCTCGTCGTGAGCGTCGTGCGAAGCGACGAAGTCCATGGCCCGGTGCGCGGTCTGGACGGCTTGAATGGCGAGGTCCGTCGCGGCGCGCGCCCCCTTCGACTCGTAGGCCAAGAGCGCGCGGCGCACCGCCGCCACGACCTCGCTCTGCGGGTCTTGGTCGCGGTCCAAAATGCGCACGGCGCGTTCTGCGACGCTGCGTAGGACCGCGCTTTGCGAGTCGGTCCGCTGCGCGAGCGTCTGCCTCAAGATTTTGGCGGCGCGCTGGCCGAAAGTCACGCTGCTCAGGTCCGCGAACAGCGCCGCCGCCGCCTCCGCGACGTCGGGGCGACGCCGCGCGCACAGCATGTCCAAAAGGTTCTCGGCTGCGTCCGGCTCTGCCTCGATGACGCGCGGCATGCCCATGACGAGCGAGGCGGCGAGGCCCGGATCCGCGCTCGCCACGGGACCGTCCAGCAGCTGCTTGATCGCGCGGAGCGAGCTCTCGGGTTCGGTCGCCAACGTCGCGACTAGCGAGACGCCGGCGCGTCGCCACTCGGTCGGCGAGAGGTTCGGATCGAGCGAGACGTCGATTTCTTCGCGTAGGCTGGGCTGAATAGAAGAGAGGATGCCGCGCGCCACCGCCGCATGGCGCCAGACGAGCGGCTCGCGGTCGTGCAGGAGCGCTTCACCGAGAGAGCGGATCGGATCGGAGAGCAGCTGATCGCGCGGGAACAAATCGCCTTGTTGAGCGCGCAGCACGGCCTCCCGCGCGGCGTGCTCCAGCAGCTTGGCGGCCAAGCGCCGCACCGGCAGCGTTCCCGTGCGCGCGCGGTCCAGCCAGCGCTCGCGCATCTCCCGGCGGGTCACGAGCGTGAGCGCCAGCGGATCCGCATTCACTCCGCAACCGATCGGCAAGTCGAAGACGAGGCCGACGCGGGCGCGTAGTGAGGCGGCCTCGAACGGCTTGCCGGAGCTCAGGGCCATGCGCGCGGCTACGGTCGCGAAGGTGGCGGCGGTGCCTTCGTAGAGTCGGGCGAACACGCGCCGCCCCAGCTCACGGCGTTCTCGGCCCAGCGGCAGCGCTGCGCTCATCTCGTACAGCGCCACCGCGGCGGGCCCCGGCGCGACGAACTCGAGATCGTCGACCAACCCCGTCTCCAGCGCGACTCGCGCGGCGCGCGTCAGCACCTCCAGCGCGATGCCGTCGAGCGGGGGCGGGCCGGCTCCTTGCGTGCTGTAGCCGAGTGCGGCCACCGCTTGCCTCCAGCTCGCACGGCGCTCGGACTCATCCGACAGTCGGGCTAGTGTAGCGAGAGCTTCTACGGGGTTCGGGCGAGCGCGCACGGGGGGAAGCTAGGATTGTACGCGCGGGAGCCGAATGCCATGGGGCAAATCGCCAGAACGGGGCCCGCTCGCTTGGCTCCGCGTTGCGCATTATGAGGGGCGATGTGGGCAGAGCTAGGAGACTGCCGGCGAGAACGGCGGTTCATGAACGTGAAGCCGGATGGTCTCGGGTGCGACGCCAGGAGCGTGCCCGCCGCGCGTTCTTCTCGCAATATGCGGCGTAACGCTGCGTTGGCGCGCGTCTTGTAATGGGAGGGGCTCATGACCCAACGCTGGTTCACGCTCCCGAGGCTCGCGGTCGCCGCCCTGGGCGCGGTCGCGCTCCTCCCTGGCTGCATGCTCGACAAGCAAGATGACGCCGAAGAATACCGGGAAGCGGTGCCCCAACGTGAGGCTGTCCTCGTCGCGGGTCCCGAGACCGACGCGCCCGTGGGCCGCGAGACGGCTTCGCTCGCGCCGTCCCGCTACGCGCAAGCAGCGGGGCCGCTGGGCCGCCGCGACTTCGCCAAGTGGTACGGATTCACGCGCGCGGTACGCGGGGGCGTGAATGGCGTGACCGCGTGGGTGCTCGGCAGCGTGGGGGTCATCGTGCACTTGGAGCCCTCGGCGGTAAAAGACGGCGAGGCGGTTTGGGGACCGTACACGGACTCGCTCGAACCGGTAACGTACCGCTTTCGCGTCACCCGCGTCGGCGAAGCCGAGTACGACTACGTGCTCGAAGGCCGTCCCAAGGACTCGTCCTTAGACGCCGACTACCGCACGGTGCTCGAAGGTCACGGCTTCGGGAAGCGCCACGAACAGCACGGCCAAGGTGAGTTCACGATCGATCTGAGCGCGGCGCGCGAGCTCGACCCGTTCGGCCGCGCGCAGGATTCGGGCACGGTGCGCGTCGTGCACCGTTTGCCGCACGACCTCACCCAGGGCGCGTTGCCGCGCACCATCGACGCGGAGGTGACGCCGGAGCCCAGCGTAGATCGCGAGTCGTACACGGTGAAGTCCGTGGCGAACGAGGACGGTACCGGCACGCTGCGCGTCGTCGCGCAGACGGATGTCGACGACTCCAAAGCGACGGCGCTCGAAAATGTCACGGTCTCCAGCCGCTGGCGAGCCGACGGCGCCGGGCGCGCAGACATCGTGATCGCGGGGGGAGACATCCCGGCCGATCCGGGGCAGGTGACGGCCGCAGAGTGCTGGGGAGCGGATTTCGCTCGAAGCTACTACTCGGATACGATTTCGTTCGAGCCCACCGAAGGCGAAGCCTCGGCGTGTGTTTACGGCGCGCCCTGAAGAGCGTGGTGCTACGCTCGGACGCGTGGCGCTTCCGTCGAACGAGCCCGTCCTCGACTACGCACCTCAAAGCCCCGAGCGCCTCGAGCTGCGGCGGCAAATTGCCGAGCAGTCGGCGCATCCGCTGCCGCTCCCGCTCGTCATCGGCGGCGAGCGCGTGCCGACGCGCAAGACCTCGGCGCTCTCGGCGCCGCACCGACACACGCTCGTCCTCGCCGAGCGCGCAGAAGGGGACGTGGCCGACCTGGAGCGCGCCATCGCGGCCGCGCTGCGAGCCAAAGCGGAGTGGGCGGCCACGCCGCTCGCCGAACGCGCTCTAGTCTTCGAGCGTGCCGCGGCGCTGCTGTCCGGCCCTTGGCGACAACGGCTCAACGCCGCCACGCTCCTTGGCCAGAGCAAGACCCCGCAACAAGCAGAGATAGACTCCGCCTGCGAGCTGATCGACTTTCTGCGCTTCAACGCGCACTACGCGCAGGAGCTCGAGCAGTTGCCGCTGCACAGCCCGAGCGGCGTCACCAACCGCATGGATCTGCGCCCGCTGGACGGCTTCGTTCTGGCCGTCACCCCTTTCAATTTCACGGCCATCGCTGGCAATCTGGTCTCGGCGCCCGCCCTGCTGGGCAACACGGTGGTTTGGAAGCCGTCGCCGCTGGCCGCTCTCTCGGCGCAGCACATCATGGAGCTTTTCGAGGAGGCGGGCTTGCCGCCGGGGGTCGTCAATTTGGTGCAGGGGGACGCGGCGGAATTGTGCGCGCACGCGCTCGCTCACCCGGAGTTTTCCGGTCTGCACTTCACCGGCTCTTCCCAAGTGTTCGACGCGTTGCAGCAGCAAATCGCTCGACATTTGCCGAAGTATCGCGCTTACCCGCGCGTCGTCGGGGAGTGCGGCGGCAAGGATTTCATCTTCGCGCATCCGAGCGCAGATCCCGACGCGCTGAGCGTCGCGATCGTGCGGGGTGGCTTCGAATACCAGGGCCAAAAGTGCTCGGCCGCCTCACGCGTTTACTTACCGAGGAGCCTCGCGTCGCGCGTGCTTTCGCGAACCGCGGCGCTCATGGCCGAGATCCGCGTCGGGGATCCCGCGGACTTCGGCTGTTTCATGGGCGCCGTAATCGGCAAAGCCGCGTTCAAGCGGCTTTCGGAGGTCATCGCCCGTGCAAAGTTGGACTCCTCGTGTCGATTCGTCGCGGGCGGCGGCGCAGATGCGCGCGAGGGCTTCTTCGTGGACCCGACGCTGATCGAGGTCAGCTCGCCCCAGCACGAGCTGCTCGGGCGCGAGCTGTTCGGGCCGGTCGTGTCGGTGTTCGTTTACGAGGACGCGCAGCTTTCGGAAGCGCTCGGCTGGTGCGACGAAGGCTCACCCTACGGGCTCACCGGCGCGATCTTCGCAGAAGACGAAGCCGCCATCGAGCAACTGACCGACCGGCTACGCTTTTCCGCCGGCAACTTCTACATCAACGACAAGCCGACCGGCGCCGTGGTCGGACAACAGCCCTTCGGCGGCTCACGTCGCTCGGGAACGAACGACAAGGCCGGATCGCCATGGAACTTGCTGCGCTGGACTAGCCCGCGCACCATCAAGCGCAACGCTTCACCGCCCACTTCGTTCAAGTACCCTTATCAGGACCCCGATCCATGAGTTTTCCGCAAGACGCTGGCGTGCTTTTGGTCGCCCACGGCACCGTAGACAACCTGGACGACCTCGGCGCCTTCGTCGCGCGCATCCGTCACGGTCGTCCGCCGCCGCCCGGGCTCGTGGAAGAGCTGCGCCACCGCTACGAGGCCATCGGCGGCTCGCCGTTGCTGCAGACGACTCGCCAACAAGCGGCCGCGCTTTCCAAGCGGCTGGAGGCGCCCGTGCTCGTCGGCATGCGGCTCTGGGAACCCGGCGTGGAGCGCGCGCTTGCGGGAGCGGTTGCGCTCGGGCTCTCGCGCTTGGTGGTGATTGCGCTCGCGCCGTTCAGTCAGCACGTTTACTGGGAGGCGGCGCTGAAGGTCGCGCAGACAGCCAACAGTCCTATCCGTTTGATTCCGAGCGCCCCGTACGCGCAGGAGCCAGATTTCGTCGCCGCCCACGCGGAGCTGATTGCGCGTCACGCGCCGCCGGAAGCGCCGCTCGTGCTGTCAGCGCACAGCTTGCCGCGCATCGCCATCGAGCGCGGGGATCCCTATGCGAGGCTAGTGGAGGCGGCGGCGCAGGCTGTGTCCGAAAAGGTCGGTCGGCCCGCTCGGCTCTGTTACCAGAGCCAGGGCGCGGACGGCGGCGCTTGGCTCGGTCCCGACGTGCGAGAGACGCTCGGCGCGCTCGCAGCGGAGGGTCACGGGCAGGTCGCGTGGGCGCCCTTCGGCTTCCTCGCCGACCACGTGGAAACACTCTACGACTTGGACGTAGAGGCGAAGTCCATCGCCGCGGAGCTTTCACTGTCGCTCGTGCGCGTTCCAGCTCTCAATCTGCACCCGGGGCTGACGGACGCGCTCGCGGCGGTGGCTATTCGCTCGCTCTCGACAGAAGCGTCAGGCTAGGGTTCGACAGGTAAATGCGCCCTCGTTCATCGAAAGGCTCCATGGTCGGTCGGTTCGCGCCGTGGTGCGCGTTCGCGCTGCTGCTGCTCTGCTTGCCGAGTTGTGGGCTCTTTCGCGGCTCCATCAACGCGAGCCCCCAGCTCCGCTGGTTCTTGTTTTCGAATTTCGGGGCCCAGCGTGTCTGCCCGGAGATGCTCAAGCGCAACGCCGCCCTCAAGCTCCCGCCCAACGGCAACGTCATCGGGCGGTTCTTCCCCGAGCGCTGCACCTCGCAGGTAAACGACGCGGCGCAGACCGTCACGGTGGCGTTCGAGGGCACGGGCTTCGCGTGGACGCCCGTCGCCGGGCGCGTCGGCTTTGCCGTGTCCGCCACCATCGACTACCGCATGGATTTTTTCTTGGCCGAGGACGCCATGTACGTTTGGGCCAAGCCGGCGAGAATCGCGTACGGCCCGGATTTTCGGATGGGCGCGATCGAGAACAAGGTGGTGGACTGGGCCGCGCAAGGCCCCGCCGGCTACATGGTCACCACGTTCGGCTCGCAGATCGTACAGGGCCAGCTCTCGAGCGGCTTCACCGTCGTCCACACGGACGCGGGGGATGAATTCGCGATCGGGCTCTTGTCTCCGCCGCAGCGCCCCCACACATACTTCGCCGCCGGCAACGACCGCACCTCGCTCGAGCGCGACAGCACGGAAATCCGCGTGGACCAGATGGACCTCGTCGGCCCCCTCGAGGTGCCGAGCTCCGGCCAGGCGCTCTACCTCCGCTTCCAGGTCACGGGCCCCGCCGTGGACGCGCTGATCATCCGCCGAGGAGCGGGTGATCTGTGGCGGAGCGGCCTGCAACTGGGCGCGCCGCTGGCGGCCCCGCCGGAAGCCCCGCTCAGCGCCTTCACCTTGCAACCAGGCCAGGAGGCGCGCCAAATCGTGCCCCTTCCCCCTGGCCAGTATTACCTCGTGCTCGACAACAGCCAGCGCATGGGCGCGGTCAACCCTCCGTGGAGCCCACTCGGCATCGTGGGCGGCAACGCCGCGGTCGTGGCGTACTCCGTGGAGCTCGGCGAAGCTTCGTCCAGCTTCTAGTGCAGCGCATGTGACCTGCGGTCGACAATCGCTACGCGATTGTCCGCTTCGCGGCATGCGCTGCACTAGTATCTTTCCCCTGGGGCTTCGCCCCAAACCCCGCGTCCGCTTCGCGTCCGCCCTAGTGCGGCGCCGGCCAAGAAATTGTCTCTATCTCACATGCGCTGCACTAGCGAGCGCTCACTCCTGAGTACTGAGCGAGACGCGCCAGTCCACGGGCAGATCGAGAAAGCCTTCAAGGCAGAGAAAGTCGTAGAGCTGCTCGCACACGACGGCGCACGTCTCGCTGAAAACGTGAGGGTCGGTAAAGAACTTCACGGTTTCTTCCTGAAACGCCTCGTTGCCTTGGGTGAGCCGCTCGAGCAGCTCGTCCCCGCAAAAGAAGACCATCTGCTGCATGAAGAGGCGCTCCCACTCCGCGCGAAAATCCGAGAACGCCTCCGAGGACACCTTGTAGGCGACGCTGCCCGGGCGCCGCGCGGCCTTGCTCACGCGGATCGTCACCTTGGCCATTTGCTCCAGGCGCGGCGGGAGGTGCTTCTGCAAGAAATCCCCCAGAACCGACGTGTAGATCGTCATCACTCGGTTCAGCTCCGGCGAACGCCGCGAAAGAAAAGCGACCTGTAAGTCGCGCTCGGTCTTGGCAAGCAGTGCCAGCGTGTCTTGGCGCACGTCCGGGCTTTCGAACTCGAAGCCCTCCGCCTCGGCGCGAAGGCGGTTCTTGTAGCGAGAAAGCACGTAGAACACGCCCTGCTCGGCGTGGCGGATGATCTTGTCTTTGTCGCCCTTGGACCTTTCGTGCAGCTCGCTCTCGAAGAAGAGCTTGGCGATCTTCTTGCCGATGGGCTTGAGGATGCGCGTCGCAAACTGGCCCTGAACGGAGAAGAAGCGCGGCAACAGCTGCGCGAGGGCGCGCATCTGCTGCTCCTCCATTTCCTCGGGAGGCTTCGCCGCGACCGCGGTGTCGCTCACCGCCGCTTGCATGGCCTTGAGCTGCGCGACCACCTGCGCGGTGATGGCGTCCAGCTCCGGACTGGTTTCGAGCTCGCTCTTGTAGTGAACGATGCGCGCCTGCACCTGCTCGTTCAGCAGCCCGAGCGCCTGAATGGCGAGCGCCTCCTTCTGCCCGTCGCTCATGGCTCGACCAGGCACCGGGGGAGGGCGCCGAGGCGGCGGAACGCCCGGAGGCGCGGGCGGGGGCGAGACGGGCGGCGGAGACGCGGAGGGAACGGCCGGAGGCTTCGGCTGCGAGGCTTCGGTCACGATCGCCGAGCTTATACCAATGGCGACGTGCGCGCGCCGGCTTGGTATAGGAGCCAAGCATGAGGCAATCCGTGCGCTTCGGCGTGGGCTCGTGTCTGCTTGTGGCGCTCGGCGGCTGCGCGCGTGGTCCGGACGTCGCAAGCCCGGAGCTGCCGCTACGGCGCGTCGTCGTGTACCGCAATGGAGTGGGCTATTTCGAGCGCGGTGGTCAGGTGGAAGGTGAGCAGGTGTCGTTCAAGATGCGCCAACGCATGGTGGGCGACTTCTTGGCGACGCTCGCCATCGTGGAGCGCGGAGGCAGCTCGCTGAAAGCAGCGTCGTTCCCGCTCGAGGTCGACAAGGACGACCCGGTGGCGCGCGATCCGCGCTTCTCCCAGATGCTCGACGCTTGGAACCGCCCGGGTGAGCCCCCCAAGCCGCCAGAGCCACCCAGTGAGCGGCTTCGCAAAGTCCTCTTGCGCCTGGACGGCAAGGAGCACGACCTCGCCGTCGGCTACGTCGCCACGACGCCTCTATGGCGCCCTTCCTACCGCGTGGTCGTGAGCCAAGGCGGCGGCGCGGATCTGCAGGTGTGGGGGATCGTGCAGAACCTGTCCGGCGAGGATTGGAAAAACGTAGAGCTCACGCTCGTCGCAGGCGCGCCGATCGCGTTCGAGTCCACGCTGGGCGACGCCGTCACCCCGGCGCGGCCGGTGATCACGGATACGGGCGAGATCATCGCGCAGGTTCCGGTCGGTATGACCACGCTCGGCCAGCAGCCGGGTGGCGTCGTGGATCGCTACGCCCCGACGGAGCCAACCGCACCGGCCGCCGAAGCCGAAGCGCCGGCGGACAAAGACGAAGGCTACGGCTACGAATTCGACGACGCCAAGGCGAACGCGGAAACGTCTCGAGCGAGCTCCGGCGGAAGTGGGCGCGGTGTCGGCGCGGCGCGCCCGAAGAAAGCGATGCCGGCTTCGGCCCCCGCACCGGCTCCGCCACCTCCGCCACCTTCCGTGCAAGCCGCCCAACGTGCCGCCGTCGTCGAGCTCAACCGCCAGGGGCTGTCCGCGCCTCGGCGCCTGTCCGCGCTGGCCGCGGTAGCGGTCGGTGGCGGGACGACGCGCTACCGCATCCCTGGCCAAGTCACGGTGCCCGACGAGAGCGCCACCATGGTGCTCTTGGTAAGCCGTAAAGTGCCGGGGGAGAGCGTCTTCTTGTTCTCCCCGGACAGCGGCGTTTCGGACTCCAGCGCGCACCCGTTCCGTGTCGTCCGCTTCGAGAATGCGACCACGGGCCTGTTGGAGCGGGGACCCATCGCGGTGTTCGGCGAGGGCCAGTTCTTGGGGCAGGGCATGCTGGATCCGCTCCCGCCCCAAGGTAAAGCCACCGTGCCGTTCGCGCTGGACCGCAGCGTCGCGGTGAGCCGCGAGCGTGCGAGCACGGACCAAGGCGCGCGCCTATTTCGCATCGAAGCGGGGGCGCTCTACATCGAGCGCGACAGCGTAACCAAGACGACTTACAAGGTGGTCAACGGGGGCGACGAGACGAGCAAGCTTTTGATCCGTCACCCCCGGCTCGGCGGCGCGCGCCTGTTCAAGCCGCCCGCCGGTACGGAGGACGACCTGGCGAGCGCCTCGGCGCTCGTGCCGATCCCGCTCAAGCCGCGAGGGCGCGCAGAGCTCGTCGTGGACGAGCGGCAGGCGGTGCAGCAAGGCCTCGACTGGCTACACCCGCTCGCCGACGAGGCCGTCAAGGCGTACCTTTCGGACTCGCGGGCGGACCGAGCCGTCGCCCAGAAGCTCAGCGAAGCCTGGGCGCTGCGCGACGCCCTGAAGAAGGCCAGCGACCAAGTGAATGCCTTGCAGACCGAGCAGCAAGAGCTCGAGAAGTCGTCGCGGGAGACGCGCCTCAGCCTGGAGGCCATCGAGAAGAACAACCAAGCCGCCGATCTGCGGCAGAAGCTCACGCGGCGGCTCGCCGAAGTGACCACCCGCTTGGACCAGATCACGAAGAGGCTCGTCGAGCTCCGTCTCAGCTTGGGAGAAGCCCAAGTTCGCTTCAAGGAGGCGATTCGCGAGGTCAAGCTCCCCGGCCCGCTGCCGCCGAAAGACTGACGTCACGGTCGAGCCGGACCGCGTCTGGGTCCGGCGCTGGCTAACCCCTGACATTGACAAGCCGGCGGGCCTAGGTCACATAGCCTCGCGCAAGGCTTGGATGGCTCCTGAAAGCGTTCGAAGGTTGTTGCTTGCGGCTCTGCCCGACGCCGACCTCGCGCTCGTCGACTTGACGGGCACGGAGGATCACTATGAGGCGCGGATCGTGTCGCAAGCCTTCGAGGGGAAAACGCTGATCGAGCAGCATCAGCTCGTGTATCGCGCCCTCGGGGACGCCATGCACGGGCCTATCCACGCCCTCGCACTAAAAACGTACACGCCCCAAGCTTGGGCGAAGGTTTCGGGAGGCTAGTTTGATGGAAGACTCATTGAAGCAGCGCATCGAAGGCACGCTCGGCCAGAGCCGCGTGGTGCTGTTCATGAAGGGCTCGAAGCACTTTCCGCAGTGCGGATTCTCGGCGCAAGTCGTGCAGATCCTCAAGCAGAAGGGCGCCGAATTCAAGGACGTGAACATCCTCGCTGACGCCGAGCTGCGGCAAGGCCTGAAGGAGTACTCGAACTGGCCGACGTTCCCGCAGCTCTACGTGGGCGGGAAGCTCGTCGGCGGGTGTGACATCATCACCAGCCTGAACGAATCCGGCGAGCTCGACACGGTCCTTTCCGGTTCCTGAGCGGCGGTGGTAGACAGGCTCCCATGAGCCGTCGCCCGCTGTTTCTACTCTCTAACGACGACGGCTTCCGCGCGCAGGGAATCAACGCCCTGCGCGCTGCGCTGCTGCCGCACGCGGATGTGATCGTGTGCGCGCCGGATAACGAGCAGAGCGCGTCCAGTCACTCGCTCAGCCTGCATCGGCCCCTGCGGCTCACCGAGCATGGGGAGGGCGTTTTCTCGATCGACGGTACGCCCGCGGACTGCGTTTACACGGCGTTCTTCGCCGGCACCCGCATCTTGCCGCGCCGTCCGGACCTGGTGCTCTCAGGGCTCAACCACGGGGCCAACCTGGGCGACGACGTCTTCTATAGCGGCACCGTGGCCGCGGCTCGGGAAGGCGCGCTGCGCGGAGTTCCGGCGCTGGCGCTCTCGGCCGGGCTGGAGGTGGATCGCCCCGCCGCGGCCCAGGAAGCGGCGCGCATGGCGCTCGCGCTATTCAAGAGCGCGCCGCCACGGCCCGTGCTCATCAACGTGAACATCCCCGCCGGCACGGCCTGGCGCTGCCGCGCGACCCGCCTCGGAGGGCGCTTTTACTCGGACGTGGTGGAGTTCCGTAAGGATCCGCGTGGGCGCGAGTACCTGTGGCTGGGCGGCCCCGGCGTGGAGCACCGACCCGTCGTGGGCTCCGACACGGAGGCTTACGACGCCGGCGAGATCGGCCTGACCCCGCTCGTCTTGGATCTCTGGGCCCATTCGGCCCAGGCCGAGGCCGAGGCGGTGGTGGCGACGCTGTCGGACGCGCCGCGGTAGTGGTAGAGATTCGGGGGAGATGGCAACGCGAAAAGGCAGTTTTGCCAAAACCACGAAGCCGGTGCCCGGGCGCCTCTCGCCCACGCCGCGCGGGGTGGACCCGAAGAAGCCGAGCTTACTGAAGAGCGATCGCGCGGCCCCGCGCGTGCAAACCAGCCCGTTCGACTCGAACGCTCATGTGAGGGCGCTCATCCGGGAGGTGCCGGACTTCCCGCAGCCCGGCGTCCTCTTTCGCGACATCACGCCGCTCCTGGCGGATCCGAAGGCGTTCCACATCGTGCTCGACTCCATCGCCCATCAATTCGTGGGGGAGAAGGTGGACGCGGTCGTCGGCGTGGAGTCACGCGGCTTCATCTTCGGCGGCGCTCTTGCGGCGCGGTTGAACGCCAGCTTCGTGCCCGTACGCCGGCCCGGCAAGCTGCCGTTCCGGACCGACAAGGTGAGCTACTCGCTCGAGTACGGGGAGAACGAGCTGGAGATGCACCGGGACTCCTTGCGTGAAGGCGCGAGCGTCTTGGTCGTGGACGACTTGCTCGCGACGGGCGGCACCGCGGCCGCCGCAGGAGAGTTGGTGCACCGGCAAGGCGCTTTCGTGCTCGCGTACGCCTTCGTCATCGAGCTGGCCTCATTGGGCGGGCGTGAGCGGCTTTTGCCCACGCCCTGCGTGTCCATCATCCACTACGACTGAGAATCGGCGCGGATCTGCGAACGATTCGTGGCGACCATCACGAGCCGGTCGAAGCCGAGGGCGTTGCCGGCAGAGGGGGGCATGCCCTCCACGAGGGACGCCAAGAACGCCTCGTCCAACGGGTAAACCACGCGGCCGAGCGTGGCGCGTCGCGCGGCTTCGGCCGCCATGCGCCGGCGTTGCTCCAGGGCGTCCGTGAGCTCGCCGTAAGCGTTACATAGCTCCACGCCGCCGAAGTACAGCTCGGCCCGCTCGGCGACGGTTGGGTCGTCCGCGTGCGGGCGCGACAGCGCGGCCTGGGAGATCGGGTAGTGCGTCAAAAACACGGGGCGGGGCAAGGCCGCGAGCGCCGGCTCCACTTGCGAGACGAGGAGCTCGAAGTAGCGATCTTCGTCTTGCTCGGCGAGCTCGGCCGCGTCCTTTACGCCAGCGTAGCGGGCAAAGGCTTCTCGCACCGTGACGCGCTCGAAGGGTTCGCCGACGTTCACTTTGCGGTGACCCATGACGAACACTTCGTCCTCGCCGGCCAGACTGCGTACGACGCTCCGGACCAGCTCCTCCGTGTCCCGCAGCACGTCCTCCAGGCTCGAAAAGGCGCGGTACCACTCGAGCATCGTGAACTCGGCGGCGTGAAGCGGGCCGTTTTCGTCCGCCCGCGCGACCTTCGCGAGCTGGTAGATGCGCGGCATTCCGCCGACCAGGAGCCGCTTCATCTCGAGCTCGGGCGAAGTGATCAGGTATTGCTCGCTCGCCGCGATAGCGTCGACGTGAAAGTCCACGCCCGGCGCGGGAACGCGCAGCGGCGTCCACACCTCGACGAAGCCGCGCTCGGCGAAGAAGGCGCGCGTGGCCGCGGATGCCCGGGCCGTGTCGCGCAGGCGCTCGGCTTCTCCAGCGAACACGGAGCGGAAGAATTCGCCGCCGGCGCTGGGGGTCGGGCAGGGGATGCGTGAGCGCAGCTGCCCTTCGGTCAGCCGCTTTTCGCCTGGCAAAGCCGAAATGACGACCAAGTCGCCGGGCTCGGCGCCGGGCTCGCCCTGCATCTCGATCGCGACGCGCGCGAACGCGTCCGCCACGATCAATACGGAGCCTTCGACGTTGAAGACGCGTCCCGCGACGTCTACCCGGGAGGTGCCGGCGCCGCTGCCCAAGTCGCTCGGGGAAAGAGGGGGCATGGCGTCAGCCCCCGAAAGCTCGCACGGCAAACTCCGCGATTTGCGAGCCGATCCACGGGCCCGTCGCGGCTAGCACCGTGACGACCACGAGCAGGCGCGGCAGGTGCCCGATCGTGGGATCTTGAATTTGCGTCGCGGCTTGGACGACGGAAACGAGCAGACCGATGAGCGCCGCCGCGCCCACGACCGGCAAGGCCACGGCCACCGACAGCAGGAGCGCTTGCTGAGCGAGGGTCGCGAGCTCGCCGAGGGAGCTCATTAGTCTGCGCCGCCCGCGCCCGCGATGGCTTCTGCAGGCGTACCGGCCGCGCCGGCTTCCGCGGACGTGCTGCCGCCGCTCGAGGTCCCGCCCGCGCCGGACGTGCTGCCGCCGCTCGACGTACCCGCCGTGCCTCCAGAGCCGCCCGTAGCGGGGGGGGTGGCCGTGCCGCGCGTGCAGCGCTTGTCGGTCTCCGTGCCCGCTTCGGGGCAGCAGCGATCCGTCAGGCCCTCGATGAGTCCGTTGGAGCTGACACAGGTCAGGCCGCTCTCACAGTCGGAATCTCCGGCTTTCGCGCTGTCGCATCGCTCGCCCTCGGTTTGTTGCGAGCAAGCGGGGGCACCGCCTAGGAGTACAGCGGAGGAGACCAGGGCCAAAGCGAGAACGTGACGCAGCGAGGACATGTCGAGCGGTGTCCTAACACCAAACCGCGGCGCTGGGCATCCCCCCACGACGGCCCGGAAAATCAGCCTTCGCCGCGCTGCCGCTCCTCTTTTGCCTCCACGGCGGCCGAAAAGAGCCGCACGTAGGAGACCGCGCTCGAGATCGAAAAAACCAGCGACGCGTAGATGAGCGCCCGGCCCACGTACACCAAGTCCACCATACCCAGGTCAACTCCGGGGATGGTGAGGTGGTACGGGTAACCCAAGATAAGGGCCAGGATGCCGATCATCTGCAGGGCGGTCTTGCTCTTGCCGTCGTCGCCCGCGGCGATCACGACGCCTTCGCTGCTGGCGATACCGCGCAGGGCGGTGACCGCGAGCTCGCGCGCGAGCAGCACCGTGACCGCCCACTCCGGGATGCGCCCCATGGGCACCATGTAGATGAGCGAGGCCATCACGAGCAGCTTGTCCGCGAGCGGGTCGAGGAACTTCCCGAGCACGCTGACGACGTTCATCTTCCGCGCGAGGTAGCCGTCCAACAGGTCCGTGATCGCGGCGCCGGAGTAGACCAGGGCGGCGAGAACGCAGTCTTCCGGCGTGCCACGGTCCAGCAGCAAAATCACGATCGGAATCGCGAACACGCGCCCGAAGGTGAGCAGGTTGGGGATGTTGAGCGCGTCTTGCCGCAGGGAACGGCGGCGCCGGAGGCGGTCGCCGCGCGGATTTTCTTCGGAGTCGGTTTCTTCGAGGCTCATCGCGTCAAATCCAAGAGCAACGCGCCTTCGCCGCTGAACGATACGGCGCCTGGCAGCTTGCCCGGTGAGTTCTCGGTATCTACCGCTTGCCCCAGGAGCCGCCCCGTCCAGCCGATCACGTCGTCTACCCGGACGACGGCTTGCGTGTCTTGGCCGACGGTGAGGGCCGAGACCACGCCGTGCGTCTCCAGCACCGCGAAACCCTTGCCCGAAAGCTGTACCATCGCTACCGGCTCGCGCCCCCCTGCGGCGAGCCGCCCATTTTCGTAGCGTACGGTGCTCTCGAACGCGAGCAGGCTCGCTTCGCGGACGTAGACGAACTCGTCCGCCAGCTCGAGCGCCCAGAGCGTGCGCGAAGGTCCGGCGAGGATCACGGCGCGAGCTTCGCCTTCGTAGAGGTGCCACAAGCTCGAGCCCGCGCCGAACGGCTCGCTCGTCTCGCGGCCCCGAGCCCGGCGCATCAGTGGGGCGGGGGCGAGCGCTTTCATGCCCCCAATCACGCTGGAAAGCACGTCCGAACGCGCCGCGAAGCCGTCCGTCGTCACGCACGTGCCGATGCTGGGCCCGGCGATCAACACTTTGGCGGGGGGCTCTGGAAAGGCGAGCCCGCCTTCGATGGCGAGGGCGCCCGAGCTCGCGATCGGCGCGCGGATGGAGAGCGGCGGGCGAAACGATGCAGGAGGCGGCACGGAGTCCCGACCCAGCTCCGCGGCGTCCGTGATGGTCGGCACCGCGGGACCAAGACGACCAACCAGCGAGGGGCTGCGTCGTAGCTTCGGGAGCGGAGGTACGGAAGCGTCCCCGAGCTCGACCGCGCGCCACCGCCCGGCGCGAATCGGCTCGCCTTCGCCTTCACCTGGCGCACGGGAAAAACCGCCTTCGCCGCCGTCCAGCTCCTGCACTGCGTCCGCGGCCGCCAGTCGCACGGAAGCGCGCTCGGGGTCCACCAACTCTTGCTGAGCCTGCGCCTGCTCGGCCAAAAGCCGCTGCATGCGCCGCGCGAGGTTCGGCTGGCCCGCTCTTTCGAACGCAGCTTCGGCTTTGGCCAGCTCGCCGAGGCGCTCGAACGTGAGGCCCAGATAGCCCCAGGCGCGCACGTGATCCGGTACTCGTTGGATCACCTCTTCCAGCACGTCGCGCGCTAAATGGCTCTGCCCGGTTTTCAAGTAGCAGAGCCCGAGGTTCACGCGGGGGCTCACCTCGTTCGGGCAAGCCTTGATGATGTCTTCGTAGATGCCGATCGCGCGCGGATAGAGCCCGAGCCGGAAGTAAACGACCCCGAGCAGGCCTTGGCCCTCGGTGTCTTTCGGCTGCAGCTTCAGCGCGCGCTCGAGCTCTTCCTTGGCTTGCGGGACCAGGTTGTCCTGCAGGAGCTCGCTGCCGCGGTACAGGTGGTAAAGGAAGTCCTCGCCGTCGAAGCTGCCCGCGGAGGGCGGAGCCTCCGAATCCGGAGCCTTCGCCGCTGCCGCGAGTCGCGAACGCGAGCTCAACGGGGGCGCGGTCGCACGCTGTGAAAATGAGCCGCTGGGGCCAGATCCGGGATCGACGTCGTCACCCATCGGTAGGAGGGGGAGGCTACCTTGTGCCTAGGCGGTTGGCTCGATTTTCGCCGCCGCCACCGCCTCGTCCAGGGAAAAGCGCCCTTCGTGCAGCGCGCGGCCGACGATGGCGCCGACGATCCCCGAACCTGCGCGGGTGAGGGCCGCAAGATGGGCGAGCGTTCCGACGCCGCCGCTGGCGATCACGGGAACGCCGGTTTCGCTGCCGAGGCGCGCGGTGGCTTCGATGTTCGGCCCCACTTCGGTGCCGTCACGATCGATGTCCGTGTAGAGCGCGGCCGCGAGGGCATGCTTCGACAGCTCACGGACCAAATCCGTCGCCAGCCGCTCAGATTGGTCCAGCCAGCCCGCGGTCGCCACTTTGCCGTCGCGGGCGTCCACCGCGATGATGACGCGACCCGGGTAGGCGAGCGCCGCTTGCTCGATGAGCTCCGGATTCTTCAGCGCGGCGGTGCCGAGCACCACGCGCTCCACGCCCAGGTCGAAGTAGCTCTTTACGGCGTCGAACGAGCGCACCCCGCCGCCGACCTGCACGCCGCTGCCGAACGACTTCACCAGCCGCGTCACCAGGTCCCGCTGCACTGCGCTGCCGGCTTTGGCGCCTTCCAAATCCACCACGTGCAGGCGCTTGACCTTGCCCGACCAACCCGCGGCTAAAACCGGCGGATTGTCGTGATAAACCGTGACGTCCTCGTAGCGGCCTTTGAGCAGCCGCACGGCTTTGCCATCGAGCAAATCGATCGCCGGAATGACTTCCATGCCGGCGCCCTTACGACACTTTCAGCTCGTGAGGAAGCGCCGGAGCAGGGCGATGCCCGCCGCTTGGCTCTTTTCCGGGTGAAATTGCGTTGCCATCACGTTGTCCCGACCCACCGCGGCGGTGACGACGTTGTCGCCGTGCTGCACGGTCGCCTTCACGACGTCGGTCTCGGTAGGTACGGCGTGGAAAGAGTGCACGAAGTAAACGTAGGCGTCCGGGCCGCCTGCCGCGTCCAAGAGCGGGTGCCCGCCGCTCGTGAGGGTGAGGCCGTTCCAGCCCATGTGCGGGATTTTGATGCCCTCACCGCCGACCAGCTTCTTCACGGCTCCTTTGAACCAGCCAAAGCCGACTGCGCCCGGTGCTTCCTCGCTGCTTTCGAACAGGATCTGTAAGCCGAGGCAGATGCCCAGATAGGGCGCGCCCGCGCGCATCTTCTCCTGGATGGATTCGCCCAAGCCGTCTTGAGAAAGTCGCGCGGCGGCGTCTCGAAAGCCACCCTGGCCGGGCACCACGAGCCGATCCGCCTGCCGCACCACCTCCGGAGAATGGGTACGCACGACCTCCGTGCCTTCCGGCGCGGCCGCACGCAGCGCCTGAACCACGCTTTGCAGGTTGCCCATGCCGTAGTCGACCACCGCGACGCGCGTCGTCATACCAGCATGCCTTTCGTCGAGGGCACGCCCGTGGCGCGCGGATCCAGCTCCGTCGCCGCGCGCAGGGCCTTGGAGAAGGCCTTGAAGCTGATCTCGACGATGTGGTGCAGGTTGTGCCCGTCGTGCAGCACCATGTGCAAATTCGCCTGCGCGGTGCGCGCGAACGCCTCGAAGAACACCTCCGCGAGCTCCACGTCCCAGGTGCCGATTTTGGCCTTGGGCAGCGGGATCTTCCAAACGAAGTACGGCCGCCCCGAGAGGTCCATCGCCACCGTGACGAGCGCCTCGTCCATCGGCAATGTCGCGGAGCCATAGCGCCGGATGCCCTTGTGGTCGCCGAGCGCCTGCCGCACCGCTTCACCGAGCACGATGCCGATGTCCTCGGTCGTGTGATGGCCGTCGATCTCGACGTCCCCCTCGGCCTTGACCGTGAGGTCCACGCAGCCGTGCCGCGCGATCTGGTCCAGCATGTGGGAGAGGAAGGGCAGGGGCGTCTCGATCGACGCTTGGCCGGTTCCGTCCAGGTTCACCTCGACCGTGATGCTCGTCTCGCGCGTCTTGCGCTCCACTCGTCCGATGCGTGCAGTCATTTCAAATCCTCGATCTTCCAGAGACCCCGCTCGCGCACCAGCTCCACGCTGCCGCCGGCCCCAAAGGCCAACGTCGCTCGGTCCCCGAACAGCTCGACCTTGGAAGTGGGGAGGGAAGCCTTGAGGGCGCCGGTCAGCCGGTCCATGTCGGCTCGCTCCTCACCCTCCCACATCTTCTTCAGCTCCGCGGCCGTGAGCTGCCCGCGCTGGTCTTCCGGGACGAACTTCAAGAGCACGTCGAAGCGCCGGTTGTCGTACGCCCTCAAGAAAGCCTTCACCGCCGCCTCCGGAGTGCGCTGGCTATAAAGGTCGATCGCCGAAGCATCTACCCGCCACGCCCCTTGCTCGTACACGAGCAAGATGGACGACTCGCCGTCCGGGCCGGCCACGGTCGCGGTTACGCGCGGCGGCGCTGCTTGAGGACGTCTCAGGCTTTGGGCGAGCTCTCGCGCTTCCTCAGGATTTTCCTTTAAGATTCGCTGGAACTGCTCGAAAGATATCGATTTTTTGGACTCGCTGCTGAGCAGCGCGTACGCCTCGGCGGCGCGCCCGCTTTCGACCGCCAGTGAGTAGTCGTGCAGCACCTTGTCGGGGTCCGCGCCCGCAGAACCGCCACAACCCGAGGCCAGACTCAAGGTGAGGAAGAGGAGGACCGCGCGGCGCATCGAGCCGGGGATTACCACACGACTCGGCCTCCCGCGACTTCCGGGAAGCCCTCGTCGGTGTGCTGGGCGGTGTCGTGGAAGGAGACGAGCCGCGCCCACCGGGCAGCCGGGAGAAGGCTGTCCCGTGAAGGAAGCTGGACGGCGGCGCTCCGGGTAGTACTGTGGGAATCATGCGCGGTGCCGAGCGCCCGGGTGAGCCAGAGCAGATCCTGGTTCTACCTTTGCGGAATTCCGTTTTGTTTCCCATGTCCGTGGTGCCCATCAACGTGGGGCGGCCGCGGAGCGTGCGGTTGGTCGAAGAGCTGTCGGGGCAGGAGAGCGCGCTCGTCGGCGTGCTGACCCAGCGCAACGCGGACACGGTCGAGCCAGGGTTTCAGGACCTGTACAGCGTGGGCACGCTCGCCCGCGTCGTGAAGGTAATTCGGCTCGGGCCTTCGAACTACAGCGTCGTCCTGAACGGCCTGGGGCGCTTCAAGCTCAATCAGCCGCTCGGGCTCGAGCCGTTCATGAAGGCCGAGGTCGAGCGCATCGCGGAGCCGGCTGAGGTCAGCAACGACTTACGTGAGCTCGGAAAGAAGCTGCGCGAAAGCACGCGGCAGGTTTTGGGGTTACTCCCGAACTTGCCGAAAGAGACAGCCAGCATTCTGGACAACGTGCGCGAGCCCGGCGCCTTGGCGGATCTCATCGCCTCGAACTTCCCGGAAGAGCACGCCAGTATCGCCGTGCGTCAGCGCATCCTGGAAGCGTTCGACGTGAAGGATCGCGTCGGCTTGGTGCTCAGCATGGTCGAGCGCCAGCTGGAAGTGCTGCGCGTCAAAGACGAGATCTCGTCCCTGGTGCAGACAGAGCTCAGCCGCTCCCAGCGCGACTACGCCCTGCGCCAGCAGATGAAGAGCATCAAAGAGGAGCTGGGCGAGGCGAGCGACGACGACGAGGTCGAAGCGCTGCGCGACCGCATCGCCCGCGCGGAGCTGCCGCCGGATGCGGAGAAAGTGGCCCGCAAGCAGCTGTCACGTCTCTCCAGCATGCAGCCGCAATCCGCGGAATTTCAGGTCACCCGCACCTACGTGGAGTGGCTCGCGGACCTGCCATGGACCCGCACCACGCCGGACCGCTTCGACGTGAAGGAAGTGCGCCGCTGCTTGGACGAAGATCACTTCGGCCTGGAGACGGTGAAGAAGCGCATCGTCGAGTACTCGGCGATCCGCCAGCTCCGTAAGGACAAAAAGGGCCCCATCCTTTTGTTCGTCGGCCCCCCCGGCGTCGGCAAAACGTCGCTCGGTCGCTCCATCGCGCGCGCCATGGGCCGCCGTTACGGCCGCATCTCGCTCGGCGGCGTGCGGGACGAAGCGGAGATCCGCGGCCATCGCCGCACCTACGTGGGCGCCCTCCCCGGGCGCATCATCCAGGCCCTCAAGAAGACCGGTTGCCGCAACCCCGTGCTGGTGTTGGACGAGGTCGACAAGATGGGCTCGGACATGCGCGGCGACCCCGCGGCCGCGCTGCTAGAGGTGCTGGATCCCGCGCAGAACGACACCTTCCAAGATCACTACATCGACTTGCCGTTCGACCTTTCGGAGGTGACGTTCATCGCCACCGCCAACTACAAGTACAACATCCCGGAACCCCTCCGGGACCGCATGGAAATGATCGAGGTCCCCGGCTACACGCGCGCCGAAAAGGCCTCCATCGCCCGGCAATTCCTGATCCCCAAGCAGATCAAAGAGCACGGCCTCACGCCAGCTCAGCTGGAGTTCGAGCAAGAAGGCATCGAGTGCCTCGTCGACTTCTACACGAGAGAAGCCGGCGTCCGTAATTTGGAGCGCGAGGTCGCGGCTGTCTGTCGCGACATCACGGTCAAAATCGCGGAAGGCTCTGCGCCGCCGCACACCAACGTCACGGCCGAGCTCGTGCGCGAGCTGCTCGGCCCGGAAAAATACCGGCCCGAGCTCTCCGAGCGAAAGCTCGCCCCCGGCGTCGCGGTGGGCCTCTCGGTCTCCGGCGCCGGCGGCGACCTGCTCATCATCGAAGCTACCCGCATGCCCGGCAAGGGCGAGATCTTCATCACCGGCTCACTCCGCAACGTCATGAAGGAATCGGCCGCCACCGCCGTCTCTTTCGTGCGCTCCCGGGCGGAGCGCCTGCGGCTCGATCCTCAGTGGCTCAAGTCGATCGACCTCCACCTCCACGTCCCGCGCGGCGGCTCTGCGCGTGACGCCGCCAGCGCCGGTGTGGCGATGTTCGTCGCCGTCACGTCGCTCCTCCTGCGGGCTCCCGTGAAGCCGCACGTCGCGGTCGCGGGTGAGCTCACCCTCCGCGGCAGCGTCCTGCCCGTCGGCGGCATCAAAGCCCAAGTCCTCGCCGCGCACCGCGCCGGGATCCGCGAGATCGTGCTCCCTGCTCAGAACGCCCGGGACCTGGACGACGTGCCGAAAGAAATAAAGGCGGATCTGCGCTTCCACCTCGTCAGCCGCCTGGACGAAGTCTTGCCCCTCGTCCTCGCTGAGCCGGAACCTGATCCCGATCAGGACGAAGCGGCGCCACCGGCCACTCCCGAAGCCCACGTGTGAGACCGCTGCTGCGCTCGCGAGCCGAGCAGGCCGCGCTCGTCATCGCCGCGCTGTTGCTTGGCGGCGTCGGCTTTGCGCCACAGTTCGGCGGCCCCGGCTACGAGTCGGCGCTCGCTGGCGGGTTGATGCTCCCCAGCATCGCCGCGATCGCGACCGCGCTGCTCGTCGCCCGTACCCGCCCGCAGCCGTTCGACGCGCTGGGGCGGGGCGTCGCGCTCGGCGGCGTGCTGGCACTGGTCGGCGCGCTCGTGACGACCTTGCACGGCCTCCGCGTCGGCTTCTGCGACGCGCCGCTCGGCTACGAGCTGTGGGCGACCGGTCCTGGCCCGGGCGCGGTCATGGGCGGCGCCTGGGGCGCGGCGGCGGGATTGCTCGCCATCCGTTTCCGACGCCAACGCCTCGTCGCGGTGCTCGCCGCGCTGGCGGGACCCATCGGCTGCATCGCGATCGGATTCGGCCGTTTTTACACGAGCCCGATGGTGTTCGGCTTCGACCCCTTCGTCGGCTACTTCGCGGGTCCGCTTTACGACACGGTCGTGGATCCCGGCACACGCCTCATCAGCTACCGCATCGGCACCGTCGCGAGCCTCCTCGCGGTCGGCGCCCTCGCTTGGCACCTGGACTTGATGGGCAGCGGCCGGCTCCGCCTCGCCCGGCGCGAACGTCGCGGGGTCGTGGTCGCGGGGGGGCTCGCGGCTTCGCTCAGCCTCGCTATCACGCTCTCGGGCCCGCGCCTCGGCCACTGGCACACGCGCGCCAGCATCGAAGAAGGCCTCGGCCGCTCCCTCACCGTCGGCCGCTGCACGGTCGCGTACTCCGCGGGGGTGCCGCGCGCAGACGCAGCCCGGGTAGGGAACGAATGCGTCGGGCACCTCCCCGAGATCGAAGTCTATTTGGGCGCGAAGGGCCCGGAGCGCGTCACCGTCTTCCTCTTTGCTTCAGACGGCGAAAAGGGCGCGTACATGGGCGCGAGCCACACGTACATCGCCAAGCCCTGGCGCGCCGAGCTCTACATCCAAGCCGCCGGCTTCCCGCACCCCACGCTCGGCCACGAGCTCGTGCACGTCGTCACCAGCAGCTTCGGCGCGGGCCCCTTTCGCGTCGCGGGTCCCCTCGGCGGCCTCATCCCCGATCCGGGTCGCATCGAAGGCATCGCGGTCGCCGCATCGCCCGGCGAAGACGACGACTTCACCCTCTTGGAATGGGCGAAGGCGCTGCTCGACCTCGGCCTCCTCCCGGAGATGCCCGACATCTTCCGCCTCGGCTTTCTCGCGAAGTCGCACAACGCCGCCTACACGGTCTCCGGCGCCTTCGTGAGCTGGTTCCACGACCAGTACGGCGCCGCCGCCTTGCGCGGTTGGTACGCGGGTCAGCCCATCGAGCAGGTCGCCAAGGGCAAAACCCTCCTCGCCCTCGATCGCGAATTTCGCGCCGATTTGGCCAAAATCCAACTCCGTCCCGAGCTCGCGGCGATGGCCAAGGCCCGCTTCGATCGGCCCTCCATCTTCGGTCGCGTCTGCCCGCGCCGCATGGACCGCGACCTCGCCATCGCCGAAGGCCGCCTCGGGGCGGGGGACACGCGCGGCGCCCGCGATGCCCTGCAAGCGCTCCTGAAGCTCGAGCCGCAAAACACCCGCGCCCGCCTCGGCCTCGCCCTGTGCTCGGTGCGCGAAGGCGCCCTCGAAGACGCCATCCAGCGCTACCAAGCCCTCGCCACCGACCCGCGCCTCTCCGTCCTCGAGCGCGCCGCCGCCTTCGAAGCGCGCGGCGACATCCAAACCATGGCCGACCG
>JAQSWN010000442.1 GCA_029266615.1 Polyangiaceae bacterium | reverse complement strand
TGCGGGGTCACACGCTCAGTACATGCGCATACCGTACGGAGACGTCGGTTGCTTCAAGGTACCCGACGGCGTCAGCAACGAACAGGCGCTCTTTCTGTCCGACGCGGCGCCAACCGGCTTCATGGGCGCGGATTTTTGCGAGATCAAGCCGGGTCACGTCGTGGCGGTGTGGGGTGCGGGCGGTGTCGGGCTGATGGCCATGCGTAGCGCGTACTTGCTCGGCGCGGAGCGCGTCATCGCCATCGATCGTTTCCCGGAGCGACTCGCGATGGCGCGCGAGCGAGTCGGCGCCGAAACCATCAATTACGCCCAAGTCGACAGCGTGGTCGACGCGCTGAAGGAGATGACGGGCGGCAGAGGGCCAGACGCCTGCATCGACGCGGTGGGGATGGAGGCGCACGGCACGGGTGTGGAGTACGCGTACGACCGCGTCAAACAGGCCGTTCGCTTGCACACCGACCGCGGTGAAGCCCTGCGCGAGGCCATTCTCGCATGCCGCAAAGGCGGCACGCTGTCCATCTTGGGCGTGTACGGCGTCATGGATAAGTTTCCCATCGGTGTCATCATGAACAAAGGCATGACCGTGAGGACGGCCCAACAGCACGGACACAAGTACCTGCCGCGCCTTCTCGAACACGCCTCACGGGGGGAGCTCGACCCGAGCTTCTTGATCACCCACCGCTTCTCGCTCGAGGACTCTCCACGAGGGTACGAGCTCTTCAAGAAGAAGCAGGAAGGCTGCGTGCGCGCGGTGTTCGCCCCGTAAAGGCGGTTGCTCAAGCTCGAGCACGGGGTGACGGGGCACACCCGTGCTCGGGGTCACTGGTGATGAGCCTCTAGAAGCAGCGGCTCTCGTCGGCCTCGTTCGCGCAGTCGACGACGCCGTCGCAGAGGCTCGACACGGCGACGGTCTGCTCTTCGCCGCAGTCGAACCGCCCCTGTGCGGGAGTGCAGTTGCGCTCGTCGGAGCCATCTACACAGTCGACGGTGCCGTCGCAGAGCTGCTTTCTGTCGATGGACTCGCCACTTTCAGGACACGTGCCGCGTTGGCAGTAGCTCGCGATACGAGACCCAGTCACGTCGAGTGGGCATTCGAGCGATGGCCGACAGTCCGGCACCAAGCCGCTGTCCCTGCACTCGTTGCTGGCGTCGTAGCATTGGGCTTCGCGCCACAGCCGCTCCGCCGGGCAATTCCAAGCCTCGTGGTTGGGGGCGAGCGCCTCTAAACACGCGGCGTTAGGCGAGAAATCTTCGGCCTCGACGCAGCCCTCCTGCGGCATGTCACCGAAAGCGCACTCGCACACAGCCTGACCGCGCGCCAGCCCGGCCGCGCCGTAGCGCGCGGCCGAGTTGCGCGGTGATGCCAGCTCCAGCACCGGTACTGAGCGCTGCTGTCCGTCACACGCGGAGACTTGCGTTGCGACGGCCGTCGGCGTTTGCTGCCGGTACGCACCCCAGCACCAAACACTGCCGTCAGCGCGAAGGGAGCAGGCGGAGTGCTGCGCGACCGACAGGCGCCGCGCGCCCTCGAAACCGGGTACGTTGCGGCCGTCTTCGAAGGTACTGGTCATCCCGCGCCCGAGCTGACCAACGAGATTGAGCCCCTCGCACCACACGGCGTCCTCGTTCGTCAACGCACACATGAAGAGGTCGCCCGTCCCGACTTGGAGCACGCGCTCTCCAAGATCGACCCGAGCTCGCAAGGGATCGTTGTCGTCAGCGGAGAGGTAATCGGTGCACCACGCGCTGCCTGCGCGCTTGAGCACGCAGCGCGGTGTGTTCGGCGCGCTCAGCGCTCGGTTGTCTCTTCCGAGCTCGAGCAGCAGGCGAGCGGCGTCGGCAGGCTCTGGATCGAAGGCTTGCCCGGCCAGGTCGAAGACCGCCGTCCCGGGCCCTGGTATATCGAAGGCGGAAGGCACTTCCACCTGCCGCACTCCGCCACCTGCGCCCCGGCAGTAGACGTGCGAGCGTTGGTGATCGCGCAGCTATGGGCGTCGCCGAGGACGACCCGGGCCGCGTCCATGACCCCTTCGATGCGGCGCGGCTTGTTTGCCCAACGGTCTTCCGTCTCGCCGTCGATACCGCCGCCCCAGCACCACACGCTGCCGTCCTCGTAAACGCCGCAGTGCCGAAGACCGTAACCGGCGATCTCAACCGCACAATTGGGCTCCGGGACGCTCGGCTCGACGCCGGCGGCGCCCGCTGTCCCTTCACCGCTCGTGGCGCCGGCTGTCGCTTCGACGCTTGGCGCGTCCTTCTTCGACGTTCGCCCGCACGCGAGGACGAAGAGACCACCGATGAAGATCCAGCCACGCCTCCGCACATCCACCATGCACACCAGCTTACAACGGCGAGCTCGGCAGAGGCGTCCGTTTTTCTGGCGAGTGGCCTCGGACGAGCCCCATGAGTGAGGCGCGGCTTCGAGCACACGGGCAACACGAGGCGCCGGACAGTCTGTCAGAGTAGCCGCCTGAGCTCTGCCACGCTTGCGGCCAGACGCCGCGCACTGGGATTGTGCAAGAATTTGAATGCCGCGCCCACCGTTGCACCCATGAGGCTAGAGCCAAGCAGCGATGCGCACGCTTCGTGGTTTTCGGGCAGCAGCCGAGTCCAAAGCGCCGCTAGGTTTGGGAGGCGACGCTACCAAGCTTGCCCGCCAGGAGCTTGGCGGCGTCGTCGAAGCGCAAGGCTTCGACGTGTTCCTTGAAGCGCTCGAACGGCTCGTCACCCCAGGCTTGCCTGCCCCAAGACGACAAAGCTCGCACTTCCTCGAGCGCAGCTAGGTCTTGTTGCCGGAGCCGTTCGAGGAGCTTCGAGAGCGCGTCGGGGTCGGCAGTCAGCAAACTCAGGGGGGGCTGGGGCTCCGCGCGGGGCGTGTCTCCGAACGTTGCTAGGGCGCTCTCACACAGGCGCTGTAGCTCGATCCGCAGGCGCCCCACGAGGGGCAATACGCGCGCGGCCTTGCCGGATCGGAAGCCAATCTCGATGAGCCTTCCTAGCTCGCCGATCGTCACGGCGCCCAACTGCCCAAACGAGCCACGCAGCCGGTGAACGCGGGCGGCATAGTCGCGGACTGCTTGCTCGTCGCCGAGGTCGGCGGGCGGGGAGACGTCCGGGCACTCTTTCACCACCCGCAGCAAGATTAGGCGGAACAAGGCTTGGTCCCCGTCGAGCAACTCGCGGGCTCGGCTGCCATCGATGCCGTCGATCTCGGGCCAGCCGTCTCCACCGTTCGCCGCTGGCGGTCGCGGCTGGGGGCGAGTAGGCGCTCCGCTCGGCTCCGGCAGCAGGCGCGAGATGCGCGCAATCAACTCCTTTGCCTCGAACGGCTTGCTCAGAAAATCGGTCATGCCCACACGTAGGGCGCGTTCGCGCTCACTGGTGCGCGCGTCGGCGGTCAGCGCGATGATCGGGAGCTGCTTTTGAGCC
>JAQSWN010000072.1 GCA_029266615.1 Polyangiaceae bacterium | reverse complement strand
GCCCGAAGGCCTGAACGTGAGCTACGAGGCGCCCGAGCTCCGGATCGAGGGGCACCGTGGAGCCGGCGACACGGCGGCCGTCTACAGCCGCACCTTCCGGGTCAGCGAGCAAATCGACCCCAATGGCATCAGCGCCGAGCTGTCCGCGGGGGTTCTCAAGCTGAGGCTGGCCAAGGCGGCACACACCAAGCCGCGTAAGATCGAGGTCCGCGCGGGCTGACATTTCTCCTCTCCCGCGGCAAATCCAGGCACGTCCCACCATCGCGGCGGCGCAGCACGACCCAAGCGTGCTTGCGCCGTCGCCTTTTTTGAAGGACGGCGCTAGGGTCGGGGCCGCTTCCCATGGCCCATCCCCTCGCCGGCAAGTCTGCCCCCCCAGAGCTCCTGATCGACGTCGACCGCCTCACCGCGGCCTACTACGACAAGCAGCCCGACCCCGGAAATCCCGAGCAACTCGTGAGCTTCGGCACCAGCGGGCACCGCGGCGCGCCGGAGGACGGCAGCTTCAACGAGCTTCACATCCGCGCCATCACCCAGGCGATCTGTGAGTACCGCGCCAAGGCCGGCTACACCGGCCCGCTGTTCCTCGGTAAGGACACGCACGCCGCGTCCGGCCCCGCGGAGCGCACCGCGCTCGAGGTGCTGACCGCCAACGGCGTGGAGGTGTTGATGCAAGATCGCTTCACACCGACGCCTGCCGTCTCCCACGCCATTTTGGCTTACAACCGCGGGCGCAGCGCGCGCCTTTCGGACGGCATCGTAGTCACTCCGTCCCACAATCCGCCGCGTGACGGCGGCTTCAAGTACAACCCGCCGCACGGCGGCCCGGCGGATTCGGACGTGACGGACGTCGTGCAGGCGCGGGCCAACGAGCTCATCAAAGCGAAGGGCCACGGCATCAAGAGCGTGCGCTTCGAAGCCGCGCGCACGGCGTCCACGAACAAGCAGCACGACTTCGTGTCCGCCTACGTGGCGGACCTCGCCAACGTCGTGGATTTGGACGCGATCCGCTCGACCCGTCTCTCGCTGGGTGCGGACCCGCTCGGCGGAGCCAGCGTGGACTACTGGGAGCGAATCGCGGACGACTACGAGCTGGACCTCACGGTCGTGAACCCGAAGACGGACCCGACGTTTTCATTCATGAGCGTGGATCACGACGGCAAGATCCGTATGGACTGCTCCAGCCCGTTCGCGATGGCCAAGCTGCTCGAGCTGCGTTCACGCTACCAGGTCGCGTTCGGCAACGATCCGGACTCCGATCGCCACGGCATCGTGACGCCCACCGCTGGCCTCTTGAACCCGAACCACTACCTGGCGGTGGCGATTCAGTACCTGCTCACGCACCGCAAAGGCTGGAAGAAGACGGCCAAAATCGGCAAGACGCTCGTCAGCAGCCTGCTCATCGACCGCGTCGCCGCGGACCTCTCGCGCGAGCTCTCCGAGGTTCCGGTCGGCTTCAAATGGTTCGTCAATGGCCTGCAAGACGGCAGCTTCTGCTTCGGTGGGGAAGAGAGCGCGGGCGCAAGCTTTCTCCGCTTCGACGGCAGCGTGTGGACGACCGACAAAGACGGCATCATCCTCAACCTGCTCGCCGCTGAAATCACGGCCGTCACCGGCAAAGATCCCGGTCAGCACTACGCCGAGCTCACGGAGCGGCTCGGGACCCCGTTCTATACGCGCATCGACGCGGCCGCGACGCCCGCCCAAAAGACGAAGCTGAAGAAGCTTTCGGCCGACGCGGTGAAGGCCTCGGAGCTCGCTGGTGAGGCCATCACCGGGAAGCTCACGCAAGCGCCGGGCAACGGCGGCAGCATCGGCGGCTTGAAGGTGACGACTCAAAACGGGTGGTTCGCGGCGAGGCCCTCTGGCACCGAGAACGTCTACAAAATCTACGCAGAGAGCTTCGTCAGCGCTGAGCACCTGGCTCGCTTGGTGGAAGAAGCGCAGGTCTTGGTCGGCAAGGCACTGGCTTAGGACTTTCGGCGCTCCGTCCGTGGTGGGGGCTGCCGTCGTCGCAGCCCGCCTGCAGCAGCGACCTCACGCACCTGGTTTCCCTTCGCGAGGCCAGACGTGAGGCGCACTGCGTACAAATATCAACGATAACGGGCACCTGGCCTGCGAGCGAGGCGGGACCCAGCGCGCTTGAGATTGACACTATCGACCGATAGGCACATAAGACTATCGATCGATAGGAGGAGGTCTCATGGTCGCTGCACCCAACAGGTCAAAGTCCGGTATCCGCTGCACGCCTTGCTCTTGGTGGCCGCTAGCGGGCTGCTGTTCTCGTTCAACCTGGCCGTCGGTTTCCTATTCATGGCGCTGATTCCGCCGCTCATCCCGGTCTTCGTTTGCATTCTTTTCGCGGGCGGCTCCCTGGTCGGTAACGCGGTCAATTACGCCCGAAGGCTTTCGGTTCGAGAGCCTGCCGCTATGCTGCCCGGCAGGCATGATCAAGAAGTCGGAAGCCGCACCGTCGCGGCGCGCGCGGCGTGAGCCAACCGCCGCTGCGCCGGCGCGCCGGGACGAAGTGCTCGACGCCGGGCTCACGCTCATCTCGGAGTTGGGCGTGGCCGGCGCGTCTTTGCGCAAGCTCGCGGCCAAGCTCGGCATGAGCCAGCCCAGCCTCTACCACTACTTCGACAGCAAAGACGCACTCGTGCAGCAGATCATCGAGCACTGCGCGAACAATATGCTCGAGGCCGCCACTCACGTGCAGTTCCCGCGCGGTATCGAGGACATCCCTCGCTTCGCGCGCGACGCCGCGCTCGCGCTGTGGGCCACGGATCAGCACCCGCGCTTCGTGCGCTTCATGTTCGTGGTCGCGATCGAAAGCCCCGAGCACCGGGCGCGTATTCAACGGGTGTTCGAGGAGCGGCTGTACCCCGGATTCGGCGTGCTGGCGGACGCTTACGGGCGTGACCCGGCCGAACGCGAAGATCTGCGGCTGATGGTGCGGAGTATCGTGTACGCCATGGGGCTTGCGCTGCTGGAAGAGCGCGCGTTGTTCGGCGCGCCGGGGCCCAGCGCCGATCTGCTGCGCATGGGCGACTTCATCGTGCGGGCGAGCGAGCGAGTCCTCGGCTCTCGCCCGACATTGGGGCCGATCGCCGCGCCACGTATCCCCGAAGCGGAGTAGCCTTCGGGCCATGGCCGAGACCGTCTTCAGCAAGATCCTGCGCGGCGAAATCCCCTGCCACAAACTTTACGAGGACGACTTGGTCCTCGCCTTCCTCGACATCGCGCCGCTCGCCACTGGCCACGCCGTGGTCATCCCCAAAGAGCCGGCCGAAACGCTCGACGCGCTGTCGGACGACTCTGCCGCCGCTATCGGCCGCGTGCTGCCACGGCTTTGCCGCGCTCTACAGAGCGTAACCGGCACGCGAGACTTCAACGTCCTGCAGAACAACGGGCGGCTCGCGCATCAAGCGGTGGATCACGTGCACTTCCACATCATCCCCAAGCCGAACGACGCCCAAGGCCTGGGGGTCAAATGGCCGTCTGGCTCGCTCGACCACGCCGCCGCCAAAGAGATGGCGGCGCGCGTGAAAGAGCTCATTTCGGCGTGAAGGCTCAGCCGCGTAGCTGGCGGTAGCGACGAATCAGCGCGTTGGTGGAAGCGTCGTGGGCGAGCGGCGGCTCTTCCTTGCTGGCGAGCTCGCCGCCGATGCGCTTGGCCAGCACCTTGCCGAGCTCCACGCCCCACTGGTCGAACGAGTTCAGCCCCCAGATGATGCCCTGCACGAACACCTTGTGCTCGTACAGCGCGACGAGCTTGCCGAGCACGGCCGGCGTGAGCTCCGGCGCCAAGATCGTGCTCGTGGGGCGGTTGCCTTCGAAGGTCTTGTGGGTGACGAGCGCTTCGGCGACGCCCTCCGCCTTCACCTCCGACGCGGTTTTGCCGAACGCGAGCGCCTCCGTCTGCGCGAAGAAGTTCGCCATCAGCTGATCGTGGTGCTCACCGAGCGGGTTCAAGCTCTTGGCGAAACCGATGAAGTCGCAGGGGATGAGCTTCGTGCCTTGGTGAATGAGCTGGTAAAAGGCGTGCTGGCCGTTGGTTCCGGGCTGGCCCCAAATGATGGGCCCGGTTTGGTAGCTCACGCGCTCCCCGGAGAGCGTGACGCTCTTGCCGTTACTTTCCATGTCCAGCTGCTGCAGGTACGCCGGGAAGCGACCGAGGTATTGGTCGTACGGCAGCACCGCATGCGACTCTGCGCCGAAGAAGTTGTCGTACCAAATGCCGAGCACGCCCAAGAGCACGGGCAGATTCTTCTCGAAGG
Organism: Polyangiaceae bacterium; assembly: GCA_029266615.1. Taxonomy (GTDB): domain Bacteria; phylum Myxococcota_A; class Polyangia; order Polyangiales; family Polyangiaceae; genus PMG-095. The sequence goes on along the minus strand of JAQSWN010000072.1, from coordinate 31,683 downwards.
GCGCGCTTTTGAAGTGCTCGTCCATCTCGTGGAAGCCGGCCAGCATCTCCCGAAACTTCGCGGGACCTACCGCGACGAGCACGGACAGACCGATGGCGGAAGGGTAGCTGTAACGGCCGCCCACCCAATCCCAAAAGCCGAACATGTTCTCGGTGTCGATGCCGAACTTGGAGACCTCGGCCGCGTTGGTCGAGACCGCAACGAAGTGCTTGCGCACTGCGGCCGCGTCGCCCAGCTTTTCCACGAGCCAGCCGCGCGCCGTCTGCGCGTTCATGATCGTCTCGATCGTGGTGAACGTCTTGGAGCAGACGATGAACAGCGTCTCGGCTGCGTCCAGCCCCTGAACGGCTTCGGCGAAGTCGGTCGCGTCCACGTTGGAGACGAAGCGCAGCGTGAGGTTACGGTCCGAGTAGGCGCGCAGCGCGTCGTAGGCCATGGCCGGGCCCAGATCCGAGCCGCCAATGCCGATGTTCACGATGTTCTTGATGCGCTTGCCGGTGTGGCCGACCCAAGCACCGCTCCGCACGCGCTCGGCGAAGTCGCTCATTTTGTCGAGCACCGCATGAACGTCCGCGACCACGTCCTTGCCGTCGACGAGAATCTGCTCCCCGCGCGGAGCGCGCAACGCGACGTGCAAGACGGCTCGGTCTTCGGTGGTGTTGATCTTGTCGCCGCGGAACATCGCGTCGATGCGGTCCCGTAGACCAACGCTCTCCGCGAGACTCACGAGCAAGGCCAAGGTCTCTGCGGTGATGCGGTGCTTGGAGTAGTCTAGATAGAGCCCCGCCGCTTCCACACTGAAGTGCTCGGCGCGCTTCGGATCGTCGCGGAACAGCTCGCGCAAGTGGGCGTCCTTTTGCTGCTCGTAGTGAGCAGCGAGCGCTTTCCATTCGGGACGGGCGGTGAGGGCGGTGACGGCCATGGGCGGATTCTTTCCACGAACGCGCCCGGGACGGAAGCGGCCGGTCAGCTACTCACTTTTTAGGCGATTCACGCGGGACCGAGGCCCGTCCTGGGAAGATGCACCCGGCTAGGGTACGAATCCAGCGTCGCGGCGAGTCCACCGGGAGAAGCTATAGAGAGGGATGTTTGCCATCGAGCCCATCTCAGGCCGCCGGCCGCGAGTGCGACACCATACCGTGAGTAAGGTAGAGGCTCCTGGTGCGAACATCCTCCGCCCAGGCAAAGCGGGATCACGAGGGATCTGAACTTTGTCGCGTTGTGCTTTTCTGGCCTATGGCGCGCGTCAGACGCCTCCTCGCGTTGCACGAGCCGCGCTGATTGTTGCGTCGGGATGTGCAGGTTCAGTCGTACTCCCGATCCCGGCATCTGCGCCGGTTGCAAGCAGGTCGATGCTGTCAGTGAACAGTCGGATGGCTCGGATTGCTGCTCCGGGAACCGCGGCACTGCTAACCGCTGCCTTTGCGGTGGCGAGGGGGACGTCTGTCGCGCAGACGAAGACTGCTGTGCCGGCTTCTGCTACGAACAGCGAAGCGTGTGCTTGCCGACTCCTTGTGATCCTCGCGTAAACTCTGAGGCGGAACCGGAAAGTTGCTGGTTGTTCGGGCACGCCGATGTCTCCGCGTGCGACGACGCGGTCCAGAAATCGCCGGCGCGCGATGTGCCGGCGCGTTCTGTCGGTGCGACTAACTAGCTACTTTCGTGCGACTGCGGGCTGACCTCGAGATCGGCCACGATCGGCAGATGGTCGGAGGCGACTTTGGCCAAGCCGGTGCGCACGGGGTGCGCGGAAATCACCTTGAGACCTCCGCGAATCCACAGGCCGTCCAGCGGGCGCAGCGGGAGCGCGGCCGGAAACGTGGGCAGCAGCTTGCCTGCGCGCACGAAGCCCTTCGGCTCCAGGAAGCGTTGCCCGAGCGACGCCCAGACGTCGTTGAAGTCGCCCCCGACGATGAGGGGCGTGTCGTGGTGGAGGTGCGCGAACGGATCGCACTCCAAAAAGCGCTGGAGCTGCGTCGCTCGCTCGCTGCCGGAGAGGCCGAGGTGCAAGTTGAACACGACCACGCTGCGAGTCCCGTGCTCGAGCTTGGCGTGGGCGCGGGTTTTGACCAATCCGCGCTGCTTGCGGCGCCCGATGGTGAGGTCGATGCGAGCGGAGTCCGTGAGCGGGTAGCGGCTCAGGATGGCGTTGCCGTAGCCCCCGACGCGGAAGCGGTGCTCCGCGCCGAACGCGAGCACGGAAACCGTACGATCTAGCCGGTACCGACGGTCCATACCGCCGATGCCCTTGTGAATGTTCCAGGTCACGACGCGGAGACGCATGGCGTGAGCCTCGCAGCATAGGCTATGCTTTGTCGCCTCCCAAGCCTTCGCGCGCTTTACTTGATGACCGAGCCCTCCCTACCTGATTTGTCCGGCACGGTGGTTGCCGGCAAGTACCGAGTGGAGCAGCTGTTGGGGCAGGGTGGTATGGGGTCCGTGTGGGCGGGGCGACACGTCACGCTCGGGCAGCTGGTCGCCATCAAGTTCGTGCACCCGAAGCTGGCCGGCAGCGCGGAAGCGCGACGCCGCTTCGACAACGAGGCCAAGGCCGCCGCGCGCATCAAGAGCCGGCACGCGGTTGCGGTGCACGATCACGGTGTCACCGAGGCAGGCCAGCCCTACATCGTGATGGAGTACCTGGACGGCGAGTCGCTTGAGCGCGCCATCCGGGAGCGCGGCAAGCTCCCTTTTGCGGAGGTGGTGCAAATCGTCGCGCAGAGCGCGCGGGCGTTATCGGCCGCGCACGAAGCTCACGTCGTGCACCGCGACCTCAAGCCAGACAACGTCTTCCTCGCCAAGGACAACGACGGCAGTCGCCACGGCTACGGCGTCAAGCTGGTGGACTTCGGTATCGCGAAGGTCGTCCAGGACGAAGCGGAGACCGGCGCCTCGTCGACGCAAGCCGGCATGGTGCTCGGCACTCCTCATTATATGAGCCCAGAAGCGCTCACCGCTTCCGCGCCGGTGAGCGCAGCGTCCGACATTTGGTCCCTCGGGGCGTGCGCGTTCGCGGCCGCTTGCGGGCGGGTGCCGTTCGAAGGGGACGCGATCGGGGACGTCGTGCTCAAGGTGTGCGCGGCGCCCGTGCCGGTGCCTTCCAAGGTCGATCCTTCTTTGCCGCGCGCTTTCGACGCGTGGTTCGCGAAGTGCTGCTCGCGCGACGTGAGCGCGCGCTTCAAATCCGCGGCCGAAGCCGCGGATGCTCTGCTCCGCCTCGAGGAGTGGAGCCGCGCCGAGCGCGAGAACGTCACCTACCAATTCCGTCCGCTCCAGCCGAGCTTGGCGTTGATGGATTTGGAGCTGGAGCCGGCGCCCTCCACGCGCGGCCGCATGTTGGCGGGCATCCTCGTCGGCGCGTCGCTGATGCTCGGCCTGCTCGGCTTTTACGTCATGAAGCGCACGCGCGAAGCGGACGAGCTCGTGCGGAGCAGCCTGGCGCGGGCCACCGCTTCTGTCGAAGCGGAGAGCGCGCGCCGGTCGAAAGCCGCGGAGGAAGCCTTGCTTTTGAGCCAAAAGGCCGCAGCGGCGGCCTCCGCGAGCGCGCAGGCACGTGCGCTCGCGAGCCAAACCCGGCCGGCCCGGAAACCCAAGGCGCCGCTCGCCCGCCCGCAAAGTCCGTAGACCGTGATACCAGCCGCAACCGGTGTTATACCGAACGGCCCGAGGTCCTCGATGATTGACGACATCCTGAGCGAGCTGAAAAGCTCCAGCGAAAAAGCCAAGGAGGCGCTGCGGCGCGAGCTTTCGAAGCTCCGGACCGGGCGCGCGCATCCCGCCATGTTGGACATGTTGCGGGTGGACTACTACGGCACCCAGACCCCCATCGCGCAGATGGCGAGTGTGGGCGTTCCCGAGCCGCGCATGCTCACGGTCAAACCGTGGGACAAGTCGGCCGTCGTGCTGGTAGAGAAGGCCATTCGCGAGAGCGATTTGGGCCTCAATCCGCAGACGGATGGGGACTTGATCCGCATCCCCATCCCAGCCCTCAGCGAACAACGCCGCAAGGACCTGGTCAAAATCGCCAAAAAAGCCGGCGAAGAGTGCAAAGTGGCCGTGCGCAAAGCCCGCCACGAAGCACTGGACATGCTGAACGAGCTGAAGAGCGGCGGCGGCGCCAGTGAGGACGAGGTCGAGCGCGCCAAGAAGAAGGCCGAAGAAGCCGTCTCCGAAGCGGGCCAGAGCATCGACCAAATCATCGCCGCCAAAGAGAAAGAGATCCTCGCGATCTGAGGTCGCGGGGAGGCTCTGTCCTCATCGCAGCTCTCAGGAGCGGCCCGCTGGCGGGCGCGCTCCCGCGCTAGCTTTAGGCCCAGGGTGAGCCTCGCGGTACGGCCGGCGAGGGCTCGGCTCAAAAAAAGGGGCTGCCTTGACACATTACCCCCTACCTGAAACCGCGATGCGCTACGCTGGTTTCGAGGGAAAATGCGAGCGGTTGCGGCCGGACTCACTGACGTAGGACTCCAGCGAGATCACAACGAAGACAGCTTTGCGATCCTTCAGGATCACGAGCTTTACATCGTTGCGGACGGCATGGGCGGCCATCGCGCGGGCGATGTCGCTAGCAAGCTCGCGACCGAGGCAATAGTAGACTTCTTCCGCGCGACAGCGGCGGAAGACTTCACGTGGCCTTTCCACTTCGACTCCCGCATGTCGGAGGAGGAGAACCGGCTGCTCACCAGCATCAAGATCGCCAACCGCCAAATCGTGGAGCGCAGCTCGCGCTCGCGCGAGTGCCACGGCATGGGCACCACCGTCGTGGGCGCCTTGTTCAGCGGGCGGAAGGGCAAGATGTACATCGGCCACGTGGGCGACAGCCGCGCCTACCGAGTCCGCGCCGGCGAAATCCGGCAGATGACGCGCGATCACTCGCTCGTCAACGACTACCTCCTCGCCATGCCGGAGCTCACGGAAGAGCAGAAGAGCGAGCTCCCCAAGAACGTCATCACGCGCGCGCTGGGCATGCAGGAGCACGTCAGCGTGGACTTGCAGGGCGACGACGCGACCGTCGGAGACTGCTACGTGCTGTGCTCGGACGGTCTGAGCGGCATGATCGAAGACGCGGAGATCCTCGAGATCGTCTCCAAGTCTCCGAACATCGAAGAGGCGTGTCGCAAGCTCATCGCGCTCGCGAACGAGCACGGCGGGGAAGACAACATCACCGCCGTCCTCGTCCGCATCGAGGACGAGCCCGCCGGGGGCGGCTCGCCCAAGGTAAGCCTATCCGACACGCTGCCGACCGTCGGCTCGCCCAGCGCGCAAGTCACCACCAAGCCGGACGACGCGCATGCGGACACGCCTCCCGCCGGCGAGACGAAGACGCGCTCTTAGAACGCCGTTCGCTCCGGGGTCCTCGAAAAGCGAAACGCCGCTGGGCTGAGCCCGGCGGCGTTTTTCGCATCGTCATGGGTGGGGCGCTGGCCACGTAGTGCGCGCCCCGCCACCGGTTGCCTTACTTGTTGCAGTTCTCCAGAACGAAGATGCCGCGCGCCGCGCAGTAGTCGGACGGTTGCCGCTCCACGGAAGGGCTGTCGAAAGACGCCCAGATGCGTCCCTGCGCGACCTAGAAGCGGGTGCCTCCCGCATTCGACGCGTTGCTTATGCAGTTTGCAGAAGGCGAGGTCAGCGCGCCGGAAATCTGAGAGCCGCTCGAGAGGCTGATGCGCGCCGTGCCTTTGAGCGTCGTCGGGTCCAGCGCGCCAGCGGAGATGTCCAGCGTTTTGGTGCCGGAGCTCAGACGGCCTTCGAAGAACGAACCGTTACCTTGAACGGTGCACTTCGCGGCCGCGTTCTCCCCGTCGACAATCCAGTGAAGGTAGGTCTGCTCGTCCAACGCTTCGTCCACCGTCGTTACGGGCGGTACGACCGGTACCTCGAAGTAGGTGGAGGCGCCCGACGGGCACATCTTTCCGCTCGGCGCCGGCGATGCGGAGGTGACGCGCGCGTTGAAAGCGCCCTGCGCCGGAGGCGCCACCGGATCGCTGCAGCCCAACGCACAGACCGCTACCCAAGCCGTAATAGACCACCGCGACGACAGCTTCATCGGCAGCTTCTCCTCTTGATTCGATTCTAGGGGTGGATGACGGAGTGTGCCCATCGTCCGAATTGCCAGTGGTTCCGCTGCCTTGCGGAGCCGCAGACCCAGCCGTGCCTCAGATAACACGAGCCGGGCCTTCTGCTGTTACCACAATTGCATCCGCCTTGTCAGGCCTCCTCGAACGTCCTCCTCTAAAGCGCTTCAGAAAATCGCGTGACCCCCGCGCTAGTTTCTCTTGGGACAGGCCACGAGCCTGTGCTACCAACCCCGCCTCTCGGACAAGCCGATTCTCGTTTCGCCTCATGGTGGATGTAGCTCAGTGGTAGAGCACTGGATTGTGGCTCCGGTTGTCGCGGGTTCGATCCCCGTCATTCACCCCCAGTAACACGCCGCGCCAAGCGGCCTCGCAGACCGAGCGACGGCGGACCTAACCGCCGTCGCGGGCTAGCTCAGTCAACCTTCCAGTAGGGCGCTTGCACGCGCTGCACCTGTCGCAGCGCGGCGTCGGCGGGCGCGCTCAGAGGGACGCTGCCGGTCGTCGACGTTTGCGGCGGCGCGTCGAAGAGCGCCTTCGCGACGGCCTCGCTCGACTCGGCCAGCGCTTGCAAGTCGTAGCCGCCTTCGAGCACCACGCCGAGCGGGCAGTCTTGGCGCAGGACGCCCAGCAAGCTCCGGGTCATCTGCCCGTAGGCCGTGGAGCTCAGCTCCATGGAGGCGAGCGGGTCGCGCGCGTGCGCGTCGAATCCGCAGCTGACGAGCGCAAAATCTGGCGAAAACTGCTCGATGATCGGCAGCACGATGCGTGAGAACGCAGCTTCGTACAGCGCGTCCGAGCCTCCGGGGGGAAGGGGAAGGTTCACGGTCTTTCCGCGCCCGTTGCCGTTGCCCACGTCCCTGTCCGCGCCCGTGCCCGGGTAGCACGGATACTGATGCAACGAGACGAACAGGACGCTCGGGTCATCGTAGAAGATGGCCTCCGTGCCGTTGCCGTGGTGCACGTCCCAGTCGAGCACCAGCACGCGCTGCCGACCGCGGGCTCGCGCGTGAGCGGCCGCGACGGCGACGTTGTTGAGCAAGCAAAAGCCCATCGCGCGGTCGGCGAGCGCGTGGTGACCGGGCGGCCGCGGCAACGCGAACCCGCGGCTATGCGAAGCCGCGCCGTCTATCAGCGCGTCCACGAGAGCCACTGCCGCGCCGGCGGCGCGATGCGCGGCGGGCACGGAGCCGGCGGATAAATAAGTGTCGGATTCGAGAAAGCTCGCTCGGCCGGCCAAATGGCCGAGTTGCTCGATGTGTGCCGGGTCGTGCACGCGCGCCAGCTGCTCCGCGGTGGCGTCCGGCACTGGCGGCCGCGCGTACCCGTAACCCTCGCCCAGCGAATGCAAAGCGCGCGCTAGGCCCTCTCGCACCGCCAGCAGGCGCTCGCCGCACTCGGGGTGCTCGGGAGGGGCCACGTGCGCGAGAAACAGCTCGTCGTCCAGCACCACCACGGAGCGCCCAGGCGAGCCCGCAGACGACGCGGACGCGGCGGAATCACCACTCGTATCGGTACTCATCTGTTTGGGCTTTTCGAGATGGGGTCCAATGGTGTTAACGTCTCGGATCACGCTAGCCGCAAGGCGTTAGCGGTAGCAGACAGCGACGGCCCGCCTGAGGGGCTACCCGCGCAAGGGGCCACGAGAATGCGTTCCAAGATCATTGCCGTCAACGCAGGTATCGTCATCGTAATCACGATCCTGACCTACGTGCTGCTCCAAACCTCGCTGAAAGAGGTCGTCGCCAATCCGGGCGAGCGTAAGAAGGAGGTGGCGCAGGCCCTCCGAGCGGCGTCAGCCCAGCTCGCCTTGGACGCGCTCCGTCTCGAGCGCTGGCTGGAGCGCAGCGCCAACGCGGAATCCACCCGTAACGTCCTGGCGTTGGGGACGCCGGAGGCTCGGAGCGAAGCCGCCACCGCAGAGGCGAACCGCCTGCGGGACGCCGCTGTCGGCGAGCCAATGTTCGCGAAGATGGCGCCGTCCCTGGTGCTGTTCGTGGACGCGCAAGGCGTCGCAGTCGGTCGCAACGGCTCCGCGCTCATGCGCGGCGAGCAGGTGACGCGTGACTATCCTTCTCTAGAAGACGCAATCAAGCTCGGCACCACGGGCAGCGCCATTTGGATCAACAAGCAGCGTCAGGAACAGATCCTCGCTAGCTATGCGCCGCTGCGCTCCGAGGCCGGCGCTTTGGTCGGCGCTCTGGTCATTGGTACGCCGCTGAGCGACGAGCGGCTCACGCGCACCAGCGATCTGACCAGCGGTCAAACGTTGATGTTCGCGCTCTTGCGCGAAGGCAAGCTGTCCGTCATCGCCGACAGCGCGGCAACGCCGGAAGAGCTCTCGGCGGCGGCGGATGCGACCGTCGCCGCGGCCGCGCGCCAAGCCGTGAGCTCGGGCTCGATCGCAGCGGCGGACAACGCCTTGCAGGACCGCCTCTACGGTGCAGCGGCGGTGGACGGCTACGGCAAGACGGACGCGGTGCTCGTCGCGGCGATCCCGTCCTCTTTGGTCGGAAGCGTGAGCGGGCTGCTTTGGCCGGTCCTCGCGATCGGCGCGCTCGGCCTCGTGCTCGTTGTCGCCGGTGGCGTGCTGCTAGGAAATTACATCTCCGGGCCGATCTCGGAGTTGGAAGACGGCCTGTTGGCGATCATCAACGGCCAGTCGGACCTGCGCTTTCAGCTCGAGCACCCAGAGCTCGGCGGCCTCGTTTTCCGCATCAATTCGTTGCTGAACGCGATGATGGGCGTCGCGGAGGACACGACCGACGACCAAGGCCGGCCCTCTCAAGGCCCGAGCGCGCAAGGCTTTCAGGACCCCGGCTGAGAAGGATCCGCGAAGAGGGTGGAACTCGGCGCGCGCCGCGGTATACCGTGGCGCGCGTTTCTCGTTTTTACTGAGTACTTTCGAAACATGGGTCTCTTCGATTTTCTGGGCAAGAAGAAGCAAGGCGGCGGGGAAGCTTCCGAGCGCGAGGTTCAGCGCTTCGAGCGCATCGTCGCCAACAAGCTGTCGCAGAACATCGATCGGCAGGAAGCCATCGAGGCCCTCTCGAAGATGGGAACGCGCGCAAGCGCGGCCGCTCTCTTGAAGCGCTTCGACTGGGTGATGGATCCGACGATCTTGGACTCGGAAGAAAAAGAAGCCGCGCTCGCCGGCCTGGTCCGTGCGGGTGAGGACGCGATCGAGCCAATCCGCGCCTATTGCCGGAAGTCCGAAAGCCTCTTGTGGGCCATCAAGGGGCTCGGCAAAATCGTGCCCTCCGAGCGCCTGGCGGACGAGCTGCTCGCGCTGCTCGACCAGTTCGACACCGAGTACATCCGCAACCCGGAGCCGAAGATTCAGCTCATCACCGAGCTGTCGCACCACCCGACGGAAGACGTGCGCGTCGCCGTGGAGCCATTCTTGAACGACGCGAGTGAACCGGTGCGATTCGCCGCCGCGACCACGTTGTTCGCGCTCAGCTTGCCGGAGAGCACGCCCTCGCTCGTCGCCGCTTTGGAAACGGAAGAGTCGCTCCGCATCAAGAACCGCATCGCGCAAGGTCTACTGGACCGCCGCTGGCCGGTTCCGGAAGAGCAGCTGGCCACGTGCAAGCAAGCCCTCCCGAGCGACTACCGCTTGGACGGCTCGTTCATCGCCCGGCGCTAAAAGCCGAAACGCGCGAGGGTGGGGGGCCACCAGCTCATGAAGCACGAGCGTGCCCGCGCGAAAACGCTATGCGCGGCTCGCGAACTGCGGAAGCGGGATCAACAGGAGGTGGGAGACGGGAGTGACGGGAGCGAGCACAAGCGGTTTTAGGGTTCGCGCTGCCGCCTGCGAAGGGAACCGCCATGCGCCGTGCGCGGAGCGCCGAACCGGAGTCAACAGGTGCCGAACCGGAGTCAACAGGAGGCGGGAGACGGGAGTGGCGGGAGCGAGCGGTTCTGGGGTCGCGCTCGCAGGGGGGACAAAAGCAAAACGGCCGGAGCGAGCTCCAGCCGTTCTGCGCTTGAGAAGTGGACCGATTTTACTCGCTGACCTTGTACTGGGTCGGCAGGTAGAAGTTGAAGGAGACGGTCATCATCTGGTTCACGCGGAAACGTTGGTCCGCGTCCGTGATCTTGTTGTCGGGGAACTGATTGTCCTTACCCGTGCCGGCGGTGTCGAACCCACCGATGTTCCACGAGAAGGGGAGGACGCGGTACTCGAAGCCGAGCGCGGCCCACTTGTTCACGTAGAACGAAAGGCCGAGCGCCGCCGTCGGAGCGATTGCCGTACGCGACGCAGTCTGAAACTGGTTCGCGCAGGGGTTGCAGTTCTTGCGCTCCGTGATGCCGACGAACGCAGGACCTGCCGAGAGGTACAAGTCCGTGTCCATGTACACGCTCTGGAACAGCGCGAGCTTGCCGCGGAACGGGACGATCGTAACCTGCGGCGCCGCGACCCAGTCCATGGAACCGAGCTGGTCCTTCAGGTCCGGGCCGAGGTTCACTTCAGTGAGCCGCTGGTTCAGCAACGTACCGGTGCACCCTGGGCCGCCAGACGCGCACGCCGCTGCCTGAGACCGACGGCTCGCGTTCACGTCCTGGATGTTGTCGGTGAGCGCCGTCGACAGCTTGAGGCCGCCCCAGCCGCCCCAAGCTCCGATCGCCAACCAGTCCGTGATGTTGAACTGCAGACGAGCACCCAGCAAAATCGTGCGCTGGTACTCGTCGAGCAGGCTGAAGCTAACGGCCGGAGCGATTTCGAGGCGAGTCTGGCGGTACAGGCGGAGCTTACGCACCGCCGGAGCGCCCGCGAGCGGGCCCGTGAGGTAGAGCTCTTGAGCCTGCGAATGCTCCGTGAAACCGAGCAACGCGAGGCCAGCCGTGAGAGCGGTGAGGAGGCGCTTCGTGAAACGGGGATTTCTGGTCATCTTTCGTCGCCCTTCGCCCATCACTTCGGAAGCCTGTAGTCGAACGAGAACGGTACGAAGATGGAGAGGCCCGTCTGAAGCTCCACGTTATTCGTAAACGTGGAACTCTTGTCCAACCAACCGCTCTGGTTGCCCGGGTTCACCTCGTCAACTTGAAGGTTCTCGAGCTTTTCCGGGTACATGTAGTCTTTGACGGCAACGTTCAGCGCAAACCAGCGCGTGAAGAAGATGCGGAGCCCTAGACCAACGTCGAAAGCCAGCTTCGGCTTGTATTCGAAGTTGCGGTTGTCCGGATCGATGACCGCGATGGGCCTAGTGCTGATCGCACCGACGCCGCCGAGCACGTACGCGTCGTACTCGAAGATGAAATCACCGAAGCCGGAGAATTTGCCGTAGGCGAAGACGTAGCTGAAGTCCAGGGAGGCGCCCCACTGGTACTCGTTCAGCGGTACGGCGACGCGCGCGGCGCGGCGCACCTGGCCGTTGAACTTGCTGTCGTCGTTGAACGGGCTGTAGTAGCGGAAGTTCGCACCAATCGCGAGGACGTTGGTGATGTAGTAGTTGATCCCGATGCCAGGGCTTTGGTGCTGAACGAACTGATCGTTGAGCGACCTGACGTTCCACCACGGATTGAACTCTAGGCGGCGTGCACGCATGACGTACACCTGCTGAACCGCGTAGATGCTCTCCTTGATGGGGCGCGCCGCCTCCTTCTTCATGTCGAGCACGGGGCCCGCGGCGGGGTCAAGCTTCCAGATGTCCCCCACGCCTTCGCCTTCTGCGCCTAGATCGCCTTCGCCTTCTGCGGCGGGTGCGTCGGCAGGGGCAGCGTCAGCTCCCGCGGCCGCTTCACCCGTTGCCGCAGCGTCAGCTCCTCCGGCATCGGCGTCTATGGTGGCTCCGGCTTTCGCCTTGCCGCCCACTTTGACTTGGGCGAACCCAGTTACTGGGAACGCGCCGAGGGCCGCTATGAGGAGCCCGATGCAACTTTTCTTCATCGATGCCTCTTACGCTTCCCCTAAGACTTCCACTGACGTAAATACCGAAAACTATTGGTAATTTCCGCCAATCGGAAATGCCGGGGGACTATATCACGCCAAATTTCAGACGATCAACAAGCAAAAAATTACAGTGTTGGGCGACCCGCTCAATGTGCTTCTGACGACTCACGACCGAGCAACGCTTCCACGAAGTCCTCTGCCGAGAACTCGTGCAGATCGTCAGGGCGCTCACCCAAGCCGACGTAACGGACAGGGACGCGGAGGCCGTTGGCAACACCCAACACGACTCCTCCTTTAGCGGTACCGTCGAGCTTTGTCAGCACGATACCGGTCAGAGGCAGCGCCTCTTTGAATTCTTTTGCTTGAGCGAACGCGTTTTGACCGTTGGTCGAGTCCACGACGAGCAAGATTTCGTGCGGCGCACCGGGAAGAGCCTTCTCGGCGGTCTTCGCGATCTTCTTCATTTCGCTCATCAAGTTCGACTTCGTGTGGAGCCGACCCGCGGTGTCAGCCAAAACCACATCGGCTCCGACTTCTTGAGCTCTTTTGATGGCGTCGAATACGACGCTGCCGGGATCTCCGCCGTCTTTACCGCGCACGACCTCGCAACCGACGCGCTCGCCCCAGACGACCAGCTGCTGAACGGCAGCGGCACGGAACGTATCACCGGCGGCAAGAACACACTTCTTGCCGGAGGCATTGAGTTTGGTAGCGAGCTTGCCAATCGTCGTCGTCTTACCGGCGCCATTGACTCCGACCATCAGCACGACCGTAGGCTTGGCTCCAAGCTCCAGCGCGCCCGACGACCCTTCGAGAATCTTCAGACACTGAGCCCGAAGCTCCGCCCAAACCGCTTCCGCATCCGAAAGCTCGTTCTTGGCGAGCGTGGCTTTGACGTGCTCCAGCAGCACAGCTGTTGTGTCGACGCCCACGTCCGAAGTGAGCAGCACTTCTTCTATTTGGGCGACGAGATCAGCGCTGAGCTCTTTCTTGCCGACGAACAGCGCCCGCAGGCGTCCGAAGAACCCCTCGGCCTCACGCGATTTGGCCAGACCTCGGCGCAGACCGCTCACGTCCCGCGGCTTGGGAGCGACGGGCGCGGCTTCCGGCGCCCTGGCAGCGGCGGCTTCCCGCCGTGAAGGGGGAGCCGGACGCGAGGGGCGCGCTTCTGGCTGCGGCTCCGCAGACGGCTCTAGATGAGCGGAGGCTGCGGCGGATTCGGGACCCTTCGCTTTGAGCGACTCAGGCTTGGTCGCCGTGGGCTCCGGTGCTGCTTTAGCCCGTCCTGAAGTAGGCGCAGGTGCTTCCCGCGGGGGCAGCGCCGGTTCCTCTTTTTTCCGAAGGAAGAGGAAGTACGCGCCGACCGCGAGGGCCAGCGCCAGGAGGACGTAGATGAATTCCATTCCGCGCGTACTGCTAAGGGCCCGCGACTATAGGGAGCGCGACTCCATTCAGTCAATGCCTCAGTCCAGCCTAACTTTAGGATCGTCCGTGACCCCGGCGGCTTGCTCGCTCGCGGCGTCGGGTGGGACAGGGCCGTACGCGAGATGCTCGAGCCCACGCGCCCATCGCTCCACCTGCGGCTCGGCCTCCTGTGCCGCGACCTCCGCGATGTGTGCTGGTGTCGGTTCGCCGAGGGCGCGTGTCCACGGTTTACCGCGACGTTCGGCCCAGCGGACGAGCCGCTCCAACAGCGCCCTTCGCCGCGAAATGAGAGACAATTGGAGAACACCCGGCCCCGGCAACGCGGCGACGAGGGTGGCATGAAACGGAGCCGTGACTTCCACCTGGGTGCCGGGCGGGAAGCTCGACGTTTCGACTCTGAACGTGCCCTCCGTGCTGGTGCGTGCCTGAAAGAGAACGGGTCGATTCGCACCGGTGCCAATGAAGCTCACCACCGCGGGTGAAATGGCGAACCCCTCGTGGGCGTCGCGCACGAATCCTTGGTAGCCGCCTTCCGCCCCGAAGCTTTCGAGTACCTCGACGCTCGCCCGAGGGCGAGGGGGCGGGGCGTCGGGGACTGGCCGCGGGCGTGGAGGACGCCGCCAGCCGAGGACCACCGCGAGCGCGGCGAAGACGGCGGCCAGGATCCAGAGCGCGTAGCGCCCATAGCTCGGTCCCGCCGGCAGAACCCGCAGCTCCAGGGGAGGCCCGGAGAGCCAGCCCGGACCCGCGCCCACATACTCCAGCGTGAGCGCGCCGCCGAGCGATGCGGCCCCGGCGCTGGGCAGATTGAGCGAGGCGGTTCCATTCGTGATTGGCGCTGCCGCGACGCTGCGTCCCGCGCTGCGCGCTTCGACCACGCCGACCGGTGCGGGCCCCAGCGCGAAAGTGGCTCGTACCGGGAGCGTCGTCCCGGGCTCCACGCCGCGTAGCGCCTCCGGACCGACTTGCAGCAGCACCGTGGCGCTGCGCAATACCGGCACCGTGGACCGCGCGAGCTCTTGTCCGGAACGGCTTACCAAGCGGGCAAGAAGCCGCGCGGGACCGGGCCGATCGAAACTCCCAGACACGAAAGTCAGGCGGTGCACCTCCGCGAGGCCCGATAGCGCGGTGCGACCGAGCTCACGCTCCTGGCCGTCCGCGGAGAGTGACAGCACGAGCTCTGCGCCCACGGGGGCCGCGCTGCCGTCCAACGCCCGCGCCACCACCCCCAGCTCTTGCACCGGTTGGTCGAGGGGAAGGACCGCAAGTGGTGGATCGAAGCCGACCTCGAGCACGGCCTTCACGTCGGCGGGCAGACGAACGCTCGCGGAGGCGCGCTCCAAGTAGCCGCGAGCATCCTGATAGCTCAGCTCGACGACGCCGTCGGAGACGCCTGCCGCGTTGACGCAAACGCGGCCAAGCTTGTCGGTGGCGATCGAAAGCTCGGCTCCGGATCCGCTGCGCGGATCCCCACAGCGACGCAGCGTAGGCGTACCGGCAGGCTGGCTTGCGCGGAGCCGGACCTCCGCGTTCGGCAACGGCCGTCCCACTTCATCCGATAGTGTGGCTCGCACCTCGAACGTCTCGCCGGTGCTGCGCGCTTCCAAACTGAACGAAGCTCTGCCCGACACTTTCAGAGTGGGTGGCGGAGGCTCTGCGGCGGCCGCCGAGCCGGCGAGCAGCGTGGCGACGAGCATGGCGACAGTGGCCAAATCGGCCATGCGTCGGAGTCGGTTGCGCTCATGGCACCACATCGGCACACGGAAGATAGCGCAGTTTGAAGAGCGATGGATTCGGTAGCGTCCAACGATGCACTAGCCGCGTTGCGCGTCCTGCCCATGATAACGTGCCCACCGATGTTGCCCTCCCGACTCCTGCGGGCGTTGTCGGTCTTCGCATTCTTGGGGACGTGGCTCGTGTCGTCGATGGCCCTGGCCCAGACCAGCGACCTCGAGCGGCTCATCTACAACCTCGCGAACAGCGACGACTTCCGCGTCCGAACGCAAGCGGCGCTCGCGCTCGGCGCTTCCAAGGCAGAGCGCGCCGTGTCCCCGCTGTGCTCTGCGCTCGTGGATTCGAACACCACCGTGCGCGCGGCGTCGGCGGCTGCGCTCGGTAGGCTCGCGCAAGTTGCCGGTCAGGCGTGCTTGGAGAAACGCCTCGCAGCGGAGTCGAGCGACGTCGTCAAGGCCACCATTCGAAAGGCGCTCGAGGTCATCAAAGGTGGAGGCGCGGGAGGCGCAGAGCCGGCCTTCGTGACGGATACGAAGTACTACGTCGCGGTCGGCAAGACGACGGACAAAACCGGTCGCGGCACCGCGGAGGTCGAGAACATCGTGCGCACCGCCATGTCGGGCAAGCTCGGGCAGACGAGCGGCTTTCTCTACGCGCCGAGCGGGGAGACGCAGGCGGACGCGAAACGCCGGCTCGGCAAGCACCCAGGCGTGAAAGCCTTTTTCCTCTCGCCGGGGGTGAGCGCGCCGGACTACGCCAACGGCAACCTCAAAATCAAAATCGAGGTTGCGATGCTCTCGTATCCGGAAAAAAACCTGATCGGCAGCTTCTCGGTCAACCTCACGGAGCCTGGCGTCTCGCCCGGAAGCACGGAGAACGAGAATGAGCTCATTCGCATGGCCGCAGAGCGCGCGGTCGATAAGTTCGCCACCATCGCGCCCAATCAGTAGCCGTTCAGTAAGCGGTTCCGCATGCGCCTCATCCAGTACGGGTGGCACGCTGCGCGCCCCGCAACCTGGCGAGGAGCGCGGTCCCCGTTTCGGCCAGAAAACTGACGCGGTTCTTGCTCGTGTGACCCACTGACCCCTAAGCTTGCAAAGTTGCGCTCGGAGTCTTCGTAACTGCGCGCGACTAGGAGAACGTTCCCATGCCCGAAGCGGCATCCATGTCTTCGCCCCCCGCCGGCCGTCATCAGCGGCGCCTCAAGAACTACCTGCTGGATTCGCACTTCCAGCTCAAGTACAGCGGCTACCTGGTGGGTATCGCCGTGCTGTTCAGCGTCTGCCTCGGCACGCTGCTCTGGCGCACGAGCGAGGCCGTCATCTCTCAAAGCACCCAAACCGTGCAGCAGGGCGAGCAAGTCGTCGGCCGCGGGCGCGAGGTCGTCGAGGAGAGCCGCAAAGTCAGCGAGGTCGTGAAGATGAACATCGTGAAGGACCCGATCTACAGCGACAACCCAGCGCTGCTCGAGGCCTTCAAAGGTGACGCGGACAAGCAAGACGAGCGGTTGAAGAGTCAGCAGGCGGCGCTGGAGAAGCAAGCCGCGGATCTCAAGGCCCAGTCCGGTGCCATCCGCAGCCAGCAGCGAACGATGGTGATAACGCTGACCACGGCCCTCACGTTGCTCGTCGTGCTCATCGGCTTCGCCGGCATTTTGGTCACCCACAAGGTTGCCGGCCCCATCTTCAAGATGAAGCGGCAAATCCGCGAGGTAGGCGAGGGGCACCTGCGCATCCCCAACAAGCTCCGCAAGGGCGACGAGCTCGTGGACTTCTTCGAGGCTTTCGAGACGATGGTCATCAACTTGCGGTCGCGCCAGCAGAGCGAGATCGACAAGTTGGAGAGAGCCATCGCCGCGCTGGAGCCGAAGGCAGAGCCCGGCGAGCTCGAGTCACTCTACGAGCTACGCCAAGCCATGAAAGACTCCCTCAACACTTAGGGGACGACGCGCGGCTCCGTCTATCGCCGGTCAGAACGCGGCTTCGACGTACTCTATCTCCGCGCCGCGCGGACCGAAGCTCACGCTCGCGGCGTCGAAGCGGAGCCGGTTCACCGAAGGGTCGCGCTGGTAGCGACGCTCCCAAAGCCGCTGCCCGGCGAGGCGCACCCGGTAGCGCTTGCGTCCGTCGAGGCTCCCGAAGCCGCTCGTCCACGCGCCAACGCCACGGGAGCGGACCTCGACGACGACCACCAGATCGTCTCGCCTCGCGACTACGTCCAGCTCCAGGTATTGGAGGCGGAGGTTGACGGCTACAATCTGGAAGCCGCGTTCGGCCAGGTAGCGCGCCACCGCTTGCTCGGCGGCACGCCCCGACCCGACGCGACTCAGTGGGTTACTTGAGGCCGCACTCGTCCGGCTGATTCTCGCCGCCGCAGCCGCACTTGGCCGGGTTGTCGCGGCAAGTTTCGGTGCTGTAGCCTTCCTCGACGTAGTCCGTACCGGAGCGGATGCAGTACGAGCCGGCGAGCTGCCCGGCGCCGTTCGTGATCTTGAGCTCGTCCACGAGCTTGGCGCACTTGAAGCCTTCGGGGCATTCGCAGTAGCGGGCGTTCTTGTCCGGGCCATCGCAACGACAGGAGCAGTAAACTGCCTTGTCGGTCTGGCGCTCCGTCAGTTGCGCCGGAACGGAGACGTTGATGTTGTTCAAGTCCCCGGGGTTATTCGAAGGCGCGGTGCCCGGGATGGAGCACTTGGGGGCGTAGCCAGACGTGACCGGCATACCCGCCGCGTCCAGCTGCGAGCCCTGGCCCTGTCGACAGCTCACGCGACCCTGGAAGTGGTTCACCAGGCACAGGCGCGTTTCGCATTGGAACGATCGACTCTCGACGTTCGTCTCCGTGACCTGAAAGCCGTTGAAGTTCTGCTGGTATTCGTCTTCGGGCGTGCACGGATCGCCCACGCCACCAGCATTGCAACCCAGCGCGCTCAAACCCAGCAGCAACGCCACGGACCAAAGACCAGCACTCGGCTTCCTAATCATTCTCGCTCGCTTACCTTGTGTGCTTCTGTGTGCAGCTATTTGCTTCGACAGTTGCCCGCGGACCGGTCGCGTACGCTAATCGAGGGCGCGGAAATCCGTCAACGCGAAACGGGCGCGTCGCGACTCAATCGTCGGCTCTCGTCGGGCTCTCACGGAAAGTTTGCGCAACGCTGCTGCGACGGCGCTGCGTCGTATCACCTGCAGCAGGGTGACAGAGGGGCAAGGCTCTTTCCACTCCGCTTCGTAGTCGGATGGCGTCCGCGGTCGCGGGGACGCTAGCGAACAGGATCGAGCTTACGGGCCCAAGCATCAGCCCGGGGTCCGTTTCGGACGCGGAGTGGATGAGCGACGCATGACGCGTAGTTTCGATTCAAACTTTACTAATCGACGTTGCCATGGCGCACCGCGCAGCACGGCTGAGCGCGCCCGCGCGAATTTTCCGACATGGCCCCAAACGCCTACAGATCGCGCGACCGAGTTTCAACGACGCTTGACAACGGCTTCTGCCGCTATCTAACATGCCGCAGCCCTGCGGGTTGTATCTACCGGTAGTTATTAGGCTTTTTCGTCTCGAGACCCCAGCCCGCCCGAAGCCCGCTCAGCCCGGGGTTCGGCGCCCCCTCCTAGTCGTGAGGGGGCGAGCCTCCCAACCCATCCAACGAGGATTCATGTTCCGAAAGCGCCTGGTCGCGGTCAGCATCCTGGCTTCCGCCGTCGTGTCGAGCTCTCTCGGCATCACCAACATTGCTCGCGCCCAAGAGGTTTTGGACCTCGACGCTCCAACGCCCGCGCCGAAGGCCGGTGGTAAGAAGGGTGGCAAGGCCGCCACGCCCGCGCCCGCTGCTGACGGTGGCAAGAAGAAGGGCGCCGTCGATATCGATCTCGATGAGGACGCGCCGAAGGGCAAAGCCCAGCCCGCTGTCGTCGCCGGCAACCCGACGGAGGCCGCCGCTCAAGCGAAAGCCCTGTTCGACAAAGAGAAGTGGAGCGAGGCCGCGCAAGCCTTGCACCGCGTGCGCGCCGGCGAGACGGGCGACGACCCCGGCAACAAGCAGCTCGCAGAGTACTTCCTCGCGATCTCGCTCTATCGCCTCAAGTTTTACCAGGCAAGTTACCAGATCTTCAGCGGCATCGCGGACAACACGAACCACCTGAAGTTCAAGGAAACGCTGCTGTGGCTGGCGAAGCTCGCGACGCAGTTGCCGGAGCCGGCGGACATCATCGAGCGCGTCGGTAAGTACAACGACGAAGACTTGGCTCGCTTCGACAACGAGCAGCAGCGCGACCTGTACTGGCAGCTGAACTTCATGCTCGGTCGTTACAAGTACCGTAACCGCCAGTTCGAAGAGTCGATTCGCCTCTTCCAGAAGGTCGACCGCCGCAGCGAGTACTACGTGAAGGCCCAGTTCTTCACCGGCGTTAGCTACGTGCAGCTCCGCAAGGCGGTGCCCGCCGTCAAAGCCTTCCAGCGCATCGAAAAGGCATTGGACGAAGGCGTCGAGGGCGTGGACGACGAGGACCGCATGCGCGACCTCGCGTACTTGTCCATGGCACGGACTTACTACTCGTCGTCGATCACGCTCGACGCCGAGACCAATGCGCCCACCGTCAACAGCACCAAGCTGTCGGCTGCGGTCAAGTACTGGAACAACGTCGACAAGACGAGCGAGTACTGGCTGGACGCGCTGTTCGAGGAGTCTTGGGCCTACTTCATGGCCGGCGACTACCCGCGCTCGCTCGGCAACATCCACACGCTGAGCGCGCCGTACTTCCCGAACTCGTTCTATCCGGAGTCGGAAGTTCTTCGCGCGATCATTTACTTCACGAACTGCAACTACGACGCGGCGACCACCGTCGTGGCGCGCTTCAACCTGCGCTACACGCCGATCAAGGACGAGCTCGAGAAGATCCTCAAGAAGTACAAGGGCGAGAACCGCGAGGACGCGTTCTTCAAGTTCCTACTCGAGGTGCGCGAGGGCAAGGGTGACATCCCCGCGTCGGTGCGACCGATCGTGGAGATCGCGCTGTCCGATCGCCAGCTCCTCCGCAACATCGACTACGTGAAGCTGCTCGAGGAAGAGGAGAAGCGCTTCAAGAAGTCGCCCTCGGACTTCCAGAGCTCCGGTCTCGGCATGGAAGTTTCGGATGCCCTCAAGCTTGCGCGTGACTTGGCGGTTCGCCAAGCCGGCGAGCTCGCCCTGGGTCGCTACCAACGCTACGTGGACGAGCTGAACGAGCATCTGCGCAATGGTGAGAAGATCCTCATCGACATCACGGCCGCGCAGCGCAACCTGCTCGACGAAAAGATCCAGACGAACCAGGTCAGCAAGGCCGAAGCCAAGATTTACGGCGTCGTTAAGCCGGACGAAGAACACGTGATTTGGCCGTTCAACGGCGAGTATTGGCGCGACGAGCTCGGTTTCTACCGTCAGGTGGTCGAGTCGGCTTGCGGAAGGTGATGCAAATGAGTGTGAAGAAAGCCTATTCCGTAGTTGTTGCCGCCATGGGCGTCTGGCTTTGTGCCGGCAGCGCCCACGCGGTGCCCGAAGCCAAGCCGACCGACTTGAGTTTGGAATGCGTCTCGAAAGAGGCGCAAACGAACTTGATGACGTGCCCCGGCGGCCCGGCGAAGTTCGACGCGAAGCAGAAGCGCGCGGTGGCGTTCAAGAGCGCCCCGCCGCCTCGCGAGGTCAAGAAGCGCGAGGACGAGGTCAAGCCCGTCAACCCCGACGAGCTGAAGAAGTTCGCCGAGCGCGACACCCGCAAGAACCGCTTGCAGGCTCGTGCCCGCGCGCTCCTCATCACCGAGATTCAAGGTCTCGAGCGCCTCTACAAGCGTACGCCGAAGAAGTCGGCGGATCGTCCGCAGCTGACTCGGCGCTTGGCGGAAGCCTACGTCGAGCTCGAGAGCGCCGCGAACCGCGACAAGATCGCCGGCGACATCCAAGCGCAGGACGCGAAGAAGAAGAACCCGGCCCAGGCCGCGAAGTTCAAGCAGGACTCCATCCAGGCCGAGAAGATCGTCAAGGCCGCGCGTGAGAAGGCGATTGTCTACTACACGCAGATGAAGAACGACTACCCCGACTACTCGAAGATCGACGAGGTATTGTACTACCTCGCGTACGAGCACGAGCAGGGTGGCAATCTCAAGGACGCGCGCGCGGTCTACTTCGAGCTCATTCAGAAGGCGCCAAAGTCGCCGTTCATTCCGTACGCGTACCTCGCGTTCGGCGAGCTCTTCTTTCAGGAGTCGCAGGGTGACCCCAGCAAGTGGGACCTCGCGGCGGCTGCCTACAAGGAAGTCATCAAGTACCCGCCGCCGACGAACAAGCAGTTCGGCTACGCGCGGTACAAGCTCGGTTACGTGTTCTGGAACAAGGGCGAGTACGCGAACGCCCTCAACGAGTTCAAGAAGGTCATCGAGTACGGCGACCAATTCACGGACGTGCCGAACGCCACTCAACTGGCGAAGGCTGCCCGCCGAGACATGATCCCGGTCTACGCCGTCGCCGGCGCACCGGACAAGGCGTTCAACTTCTTCAAGCCTGTCAGCGGAGACAAGGGCGGCGAGCAGACCAAGACGGTCGGCATGCTGAACGAGCTCGGCTTGGCCTACCTGGACACCGGTCACTACAAGGAGGGCATCGTCCTTTATCGCGACCTTCTGAGCCGCGATCCGGGTGCCAAGGGCTGCTACTACCAGGGCCAAATCACCACCGCGACCCAAGCGTTGATGTCGGGTGACAAGGAAGCCGTCCGCAAGGAGATGGACCAGCAGGTCCGCGTCTTCAACGAGTTCAACAAGGGCGGCAGCGGTCAAAAAGAGAAGGACGAGTGCTCTAACAAGACCGCGGAGCTCCTCGCCGAAACCGCGATGAGCTGGCACCTCGAGGCCGTCGGCACCGGCGGCGTACGCGGTACCGGCGACAAGAAGACGATGGATTTGGCGGCGTACCTCTACAAAAAGGTCTCCGACAACTTCACGTCCGCCGACTTCGCCAAGTTCCAGTTTCCGCGCATCGTGAAGGAAGACTGGCCCACGATGTACAAGATCAAGTACGCCATGGCGGACTTGCTCTACTTCCAGCAGCGCTGGGAAGAATGCGGTCCCGCGTTCGACGCGGTGGTTGCGGAGGACCCGAAGGGCGGTCAGGCGGCGGAAGCCGCGTACGCCTCGGTGCTCTGCTACCAGAAGATGTACGACCAGATGTACAAGGGCGACTCGGACCGCAAGTCCAAGGGGCTCGGGCCGACGGGCGCAGACGAGAAGGACCGCGAGGCCAAGAAGGGTGAGTGGGAGAAGTTCAAGCCCAAGCCCTTCACCGACATGCAGAAGGGCATGGTCACGGCCTTCAACCGCTACGTCTGCTACATCACGCCGCCGAAGGGCGACAAGGAAGCGGAAGAGCAGTACGTCGAGGTGAAGTACGCCCGCGCGCGCACTTACTTCGAGTCGCAGCACTGGGAGGAAGCCGCGCTCGCGTTCCGCGACGTGGCCATCAATCACTCCGACAAGGACGCCGGCATCTTCGCGGCCCAGCTCTATCTGGAATCCGTGAACGTGCTCGGCAGCCGCGCGGAGCCGCCGCGCCCCGCCTGCTTCGACGACATGTCCAAGGACGTGCCGGTGTTCCTCGAGCTGTACTGCAAGGGCAGCAAGTTCGAGGACAACAAGGAGCAGTGCGAGTCGCTGACCCGCATCCAGTTCGACATTCTCCGCCTCAAGGCGCAGAAGCTGGTCGAAAAGGGCGATGGGCTGTCGGAAAAGGGCGACTACAAGAACGGCCTCGACAGCTACAAGAAGGGTGCGGAAGCGTACCTGGACCTGTGGCGCACGTACTGCGAGCAGCCGCTCAGCAAGGGCGAGAAGCCCAAGCAGTGCGAGAAGGCCGACGAAATCGTCTACAACATGGCGAAGGCCTACCAGGCCTCACGTCTCCTCGCGAAGGCGATTCAGGTTCGTCTCACCATCCTGCTCAACAAGACCTACGGTCTGCAGGACTCGCCCCTGGCCAAGAAGGCGCTGTACGAGATCGGCGGCAACTACCAAGCCATCGCCGTCTACGATAAGGCCTCAGAGTTCTTCGAGCGTTACTGCGAAGCGACCGCCTTCAAGGGTGAGTTCGCGGACCAGGCCTTGAGCGACGCCGTGGTGCTGCGCCTCGGTATCGGCCAGGACGAGCAGGCCATCAAGGACGCCAACAACTTCAACAAGTACTACGGCGCCAAGAAGCCGGCGCAGACCGCGCAGATCGCGTACGCGATTGCCGCTCACTACGGCGAGAAGAAGGACTGGGGCAACGTGGAGAAGCGCCTCGCGGGGTCGATGAAGCTCATCGACACCAAGGCGACTCTGGACGTCCGCGCTCAGGCTCACGCGCTGCTCGGTCGCACCTACGTCAAAGCCAATAAGGGTGCCGTCGCGTCGCGTGAATACGCCGCGGTACGCGCGATCTGGCAAGATCCGAAGGCGGCCGTCGCTGCGATCGAGGGAATCGACGAAGACGCAAACGCCAAGCAGCGTCGTCTCGGTCGTACGCTCGAAGCGGTCGGCGAGGCGCTCTTCTACTTCGCGGAGGAGAAGAAGGCGAAGGTCGATAAGGTCGCGTTCCCCGAGTACAAGGGGACCGGCTCCAAGGAAACGGTCCTCAAGCACATCCAGACCAAGGTGAAGGACTGGATTGGCAAGAAGCGCCCGCTCATCGACGAGGCCTCGGTCGAGTACAAGAAGATCGTCGATCTGCAGCCGGTGCCGCCGCCGCGCTGGGTCATCGCCGCCGGCTCTCGCGTCGGCGACATGTGGGGCAAGTTCGTGAAGGAGTTCCGTGCTGCGCCGATTCCGGACAGCATGAAGAAGGACTACGAAATTCGCACCGCTTACTACGGCGCCTTGGACGAAGCCTCCGAGCCACAGAAGCAGCAGGCGAAGGGCGCGTACCAAACGTGCCTCGGCTACTCGGTGAAGTACCAGTACTTCGACGAGTTCAGCCGTAACTGCGAAGAGTGGCTGGCCGACAACTACAAGAACGAGTTCCACGTCGTCGACGAGTTCCGTGGTTCGCCGAACCGCGTGAACAGCGTGCTGCGCGAGCAGGGCAGCCCGCTACGCATCGGTGGTGAGCCGATGGTCGTGCAGTCTCATGAGCCGGAAAAGAAGAAGAAGCCGGAAGAGAACAGCGACAAGAAGACGAACGACAAGAAGAAGGAAGGCGGAGCGTGATGATGACGCGGTTTTTCGGTATCGCGCTCGTGGGGCTCTCGGCGTCGCTCGTTGCGTGCGGCGGGGGAGCCATCGGTAAGGACGGCAAACCGGTGCTCTCGCCCGACAAGGACAGCGGGAAGAAGGGCGCCGGCAACGTCAGCGTGAGCAAAGAGGCGGCCGCGACCTACGACGCGGCGCTCGAGCAGTTCGTCGAGCACGACAAGAAGCAGGACTGGGCCGAAGCCAGCTGCTCGAGCGTGGCGGACGCCTTCGCGAAGGCGGCCAGCACGCAAAAGTCGGACGCACGCGCGGAGTTCCCGGAGGCCATTTACAACGCAGGGCTGGCTTACCAGCGCTGCGGTAAGGACGCCGAGGCTCGCAGCAAGTTCGAGGACACGCTCAAGGCGGACAGCGGCTTCCACCGCGCCAAAGCCCAGCTCGCCTTGTACGACTTCCAAAAGTCGGGCGACATCGACGGCACGATCAGCAAGCTCGATCAGATCATTCGCGACGCAAAGTTCCAGAACGTGGAAGGTCTGGTCGCGCTCGCCGCGCTGCAGATGGAGCGGGGGAGCGATCAAGCGGACGGCGACGGCAAGAACGACCTGGAGCGCGCGCAGCGCAACCTGCAGCGCGCGCTCGCCATCGACGACAGCTACATGCCCGCTTTCAACCAGCTCGCGGTGTATTACCTCGAGCAGGCGAAGGCCAAGGCCGGCGCGTCGGCGAAGAAGGGTCGTCGCGGTCGCCGCGGCATGGAAGTGTCCGGCGTCAAGGGCGTGGACGTGGACGAACAACAGCTCGACCTCGCCGCGCTCGTGGCCTCGCAAGCGCAGCGTAAGAACCCGAACTACGCGCCGATTCACAACACGACCGGGCTCATCCAGGTGCAGTTGAAGAACTTCAACGGCGCGGTGAAGAGCTTCGGACGCGCTCGCCAGCTCGACTCCAAGTTCTTCGAAGCCCACATGAACTACGCGGCGGTCAGCCTGTCGTTCCGTGGCTACGAAGAGGCGGAGAAGGCGTACCGCGACGCGCTCAAGCTGCGTCCCAACGAGTTCGAAGCCCACCTGGGGCTCGCCCTCGCGCTGCGTGGGCAGATCAACGACGGCAACTGGGAGAAGATGGTCGCCGCCGCTCAGGCCGAGCTGGAAGCGGCCAAGAAGCTCGATGGCACGCGCGCGGAGACCTACTACAACGAGGCCATCCTCACGCACGAGTTCAAGGCGAAGCGCGCCGCGGGCCCGAACGCGATTCCCGCGCTCGAGCAGGCGGCGAAGCAGTACCGCGACTTCGTGGCCAAAGCCGGTGACGGTGGCGAGTTCACCGACGCCGTGAAGCGCTCGAAGGAGCGCAGCACGGACATCGACGACACCATCAAGTTCATCCGGGAAGGCGCGCAAGCCGAGAAGGACGCGGCGGAAGCGGAGAAGGCGGCCAAGGAGCAAGAGGCTGCCGCGAAGGCCGAGGCCGACAAGGCTGCTGCCGACAAGGCCGCTGCCGACAAGGCCGCTGCTCCGGCACCCGCAGACAAGGCTGCTCCACCAGCAGCTGGCGGTAAGGCTCCTGCTCCCGCAGCGCCTGCTGGCAAAAAGTGACATAGGGAAAGAAATCCTGGAACTCTCACGAGGGGCCGCTGTCTCGTCAGCGGCTCTCGTGAGTTCCTCGAATTTCAGTGCTGGGCGATTGACGGCGCGGGCCGCCGACCGGTACAATGAGGCTGTAACTGTTTCGTGGAAAAGTTTGAGGAGGCTGTAATGGTGTCGAAGCGCATTCGGGTTCTCTCTGTGGCAGTAGGTTTGACCACGTTCATGGCATCGGGTGCTGCGCTGGCGCAGGACAAGGCAGCCGGGGACAAGGGCGATGGCTACGGCTACGAGTTCGACGACGACCCCCTGAGCGCCGGCGGCTTCGGCCCGAACGACGCGACCATTCGCGTTCGTCCGCGCGCCGCTCGTACGACGCTGATTCGCCCGCGCATCCAGTTCGTGGACGAGATGCTCAAGTCTGTCGAAAACCTCTGATTCGTCTCTGCCTCTGAAGCAAGCCGACCTCCAATCGTTCGCTCCCCACTACCGATACTGAGAAAAGCAAGATGGCAAAGGCTGTTCTAACGTTTGCGCTCTACCAAGCCGACCAACTGACGCGCCGCGAGACGGTGACGCAGGACATCGTCAAGGTAGGCAAGGATCCCAAGAGCCACTTGCGCGTGGACGACGAGCTCGCGTCGCGCATGCACGCGGTGATTGAAGTCGCTGGACCCGAGGACATCACCCTCATCGATCTCGGCAACGAGCCGGGGACGATGGTGAACGGCGCGCGCGTCAACAAGTGCAAGCTCCACGTCGGCGACCAGATTCAGGTGGGCACCACGACCATCGTGCTGGAGCGTGCGGACGCTGCTGGCGCCGAGCTCGCGGCTCCCGCTCCGCCCGCGCCGCCGCCGTTTGCGGCCGCGCCCAACCCCTTTGCCGCGGCCGGCGCTTCGAGCCCCTTCGCGGCTTCGAGCAATCCGTTCGCCACGGCGAGCAACCCGTTTGCAGCCGGAGCGGCCGCGCAACGGCACGCGCAGGCTATGCACGTGGCCGACGACGCGGCTCCCGGGACCTACACCTACACGATGGTGAAGAGCGGCCCCGACGTCGCGCCGGACGAGGTCGAGGTCGCGCACCTCGCGTCCGTCGAAGTGATGGTGCTCTGGGGCACGAACGTGCTGCACGTCTCGCACCTAACGCCGCCGCGCAACTTCTACGTGGGTGAGGAGCAGGGGAAGAACTTCGCCTGCGACTTCTTCATCCCGAGCGAGCGCCTCGGCACCACGCGCCTGCCGGTCGTCGTCGGAGACCGCGCTTCCGTCGCGGTGGTTATCCCGCCGAACGCCCGCGGCTCGGTGGAGATCCCCGGCCAGCCGAAGATGTCGCTGGACGAGGCTCGCGCTCGCGCGCAACCGAGCGCGGAGCTCTCTGGCGGTCATCAGCTCTCGCTCCCGGGCGGCGCCAAGGCTCGCATCGAGCTTGGAGACTTCGTGTTCCAGGTGGCGGCGGTGAACGCCGGCAAGCCGCTCAAGCACGGCGTCGCAACCAGCTTCGACTGGGGTGTGGCCATGTACTTCGGCCTCTCGTTCCTCACCATCGGCGGCTTGCTCGCGGCGATGGCCTTCTTCGTCCCGCCCATGGGCCTCACGGACGATGAAGAGCTCGACAAGGACGCGCTGTACTTGATGCAGCAGTACCTGAAGGCAGCGGCCGAACGTGAGCAGGAAGAGAAAGAGGCCGAGGTCGTCCAGGACAACTCGGACAACAAAGAAGGCGGCACCGGTACTCGCGCCAAGGGCGAGGAAGGGTCGATGGGTAACCCCACGACCAAGGCCACCAACAAGCGTTACGCGGTTGCAGGTCCCAAGGACAATCAGGACATGCATCTCGCCCGCCAAGCGGCTCTGCGCGAGGCGACCGAGTTCGGCATGATCGGTCTGCTCAACACGGGCGCCGCCGGTGACCCGAACGCCCCGACGGCGCCGTGGGGCCGCGACACTTCGCTCGGCTCGGACGAGATTAGCGCTCGCGGCAACATGTGGGGCGACGAGATTGGCGACGCATTCGGCGCCGGCGGTCTCGGCCTCTCCGGTATCGGCGAGGGCGGCGGTGGCCGCGGCGAAGGTATCGGCCTCGGTAACATCGGTACCCTGGGTCACGGCGCCGGCGTCGGCACCGGTCAGGGCTTCGGCGCTGGCCACGGCCGTCTAGGCGGCTCGCATCAGACCAAGGCGCCGAAGGTGCGCATGGGTGCGACGACCGTCAGCGGCCGTCTCCCGCCGGAAGTCATCCAGCGCATCGTGCGCCAGAACTACGGTCGCTTCCGTATGTGTTACGAGCAGGGCCTCGGCCGTAACCCGAACTTGGAAGGGCGCGTCTCGGCGCGGTTCGTCATCGGTCGCGACGGCGCCGTCTCGAACGTGTCGAACGGCGGGTCGGATCTGCCGGACAGCGGCGTGGTCAGCTGCGTTATCTCGGCCTTCTACGGCCTGAGCTTTCCGCAGCCCGAAGGCGGCATCGTAACCGTCGTCTACCCGATCATGCTCGCACCGGGCTGATACCTCGCGCGGACTAGCTGACGGCGCGTGCCGGGTGTCACCCGGACGCGCCGTTCGCTTTTTGTCTCGCTTCGCCTCTACTGCCTCGCCGTCGCTCGCCTAGCCGAGTGGCTAGTCGCGTCGCGCACGCGGATGGCTCGGTATCTCAGCGCTTGCATGTAGGTGTTCGCGCTGCGCGACGATCCGTGGCGGGCTCGCGATTGAAGTGCGCGCCGCGCGTATTCGAAACGTTCAGGTTGCTCGAGGAGACGGAGTCTGCGATTGCTATCCTAGGCCGCGAGCCAGTGAGCGTTGTGAGGCCGCGAGCGCCGACGACCCGCGAGCGGTATGGGGCAGCAAGCGACGGACCGCCGCTATTTTTCGATTACGATGCGGCTTTACTCCATGGGCTGCGTCCGCCTATGCTCGGCCCTCTCTCATGGTCCGGAAATCGCCCCGGATCGAGGCGGGTTCGCCTCAGAATCGAGTCGCTCGAAGTTCTGCGTTTGGCGGCCCACGGTCAGCTCCAGCACGTGGCTCGTCGCTCCGAGATTGCGTCACATAGAGGAATGCCCGCGATGACACTCCAAAAGCTACTGAAGGTTGGTCTCGTTTCTATCGGCTTGTCCGGCGCGCTCAGCGCGTGCAGCCGTGATCACATCGAGGCCGTGAACCTCGCTATCGAGGGTGACCAAGCCGTCAAGGTCAACGTCGAGGGTGCGATTCAAAAGTACGAGCAGGCGGTTCAACTGGACCCGACCAACCACGTCATTCTGTGGAAGCTCGCCGTCGCGTACGAGAAGAAGGAAGACTGGGAGAAGACGGCCTCCACGCTGTCGCGCGCCGTCCAGGTCGCGCCGGACTTTGCGAACTACTGGTTCAAGCGTGGCAACGCGCTCATCATGCAGGCCGAAGGCGGCAACCCCGACGCGTACGAGCAGGCGAAAGAGCCGCTCAAGAAGTGCGTGGAGAAGGACCCGAACCTGGCCGAGTGTTACCACCTGCTCGGCGAAGCCTATCAGTACACGAACGACGAGCAGTCGGCGGTGGAGAACTACACCAAGGCCATCGAGCACGACTCGACCAAGGGCTTCTTCTACCCGCCGCTCGCCGAGCTCTACATCACGTACAAGCTCTTCAAGGAGGCCGAGCAGGTCACTGGCGAGGGGCTCAAGGTGGTTCCCCCCGGACCCAAGAACAACAGCGCCCTGTACGGCATGTGCATCTTGGCGGCGAACGCGGCTCAGCTCCGCGGAGACTCCGCGGCCCAGCTAGCGGCGGTCGAGAAGGCAGAGCAGTTCGTGGGTGAGGACTCCCACCCCGACGCCGCCTTCAACCTCGGCAGCACCTACGCCGCAATGGAGCCCCCCCAGAAGGAGAAGGCCCTGCGTCTGCTGAACCAGTTCCAGAAGCGCACTTGCCGTAGCGGCAATTCGGCGAAGTGGAAAGAGCAGTGCGAGCAGACGGCCTCGTTGATCCAAAAGTTGGGTCAGTGAACGGCGGAGCGCGCATCACCAAAGAGGTCACGAGGTTGCCGGGGCAGCACAATGCGCTGACTGGTAACGCTCTCCACCACCGAGTGGAGGAAGGCTCCGTCGAGCAGGGGTTCGGCGGAGTAGGGCGGCGCAGGCCGTCCCATGGCACGGGAATGAACGTCGATGGAACCGAGGCTCGCGTCGCAAAAGTAGCAGCGCGAGCTTCGCTCTATGTAGCTTGTCCGAGGCAGCAGCATGGATCTTGAGCAGCGTCTGAAACAGCTAGAGAGCCACCACGATTGGCAGGGGCTCGCGGAAGCCCTGGAGCAGGGCCTGGCCGCGGCCCAGGATCAAACAGTCAAAGCCGCACTGCACCTGCGCTTGGGGCGGCTGTTGTACGGACAATTTTTGCAGGGCGTGCGTGCGCTCAAGCACTTTCAAGACGCCTTCAAGCTGAACCCTGCGCTCATCGAAGCGTTGGGGGAGGCGCGCAACATCTACTGGGAGCTCGGCAAGCTGAACATGGTTCAGAAGCTGCTCGAGCTACAGCTGAAGAGCGCGCAAGACGGCCCGACGCGCTTGGCGCTATTCCGCGAGCTGGGCGACGTGCTCAGCGACCTCGGTGACTACGAGCGCGCGACGGAAGCATACGCGAAAGCGCTTCAGAGCGCAGAAGGCCGCCCGACGGACGCCGGCGAGCGCCTGGCGGACGTGCAGGCGAGCGCCTCAGATTGGCAGGACCGCGTCGGGGAGCTGCTGCGCACTGCGCACGAGTCGTCCTCGGCCGCCGCGAAGTCCGACGCGTTCATCCGCGCTGCGCGCGTCGCGAAGCGCTTCGCACCGGGTGAGTACGAGGGCGTCCTCGCTCAGGCCTACGCCGCGGATCCGACGAACGTCAAAGCCGCTGCGATTTACGAAGGCCTGCTCGTCGAGACGGAGCGCACCGAGCGCATCCTGGAGTCGCAGCGCGAGAGCCTCAAGTCGGTGAGCGACGGCGCGGCCAAGGCTGCGCTCGGGTTCGTGTTCGCCGCGCGTTGGGCCGTTCGGCATCAGAACGTGGAGGTAGCGGGCCAGCTCTTCGAGGAAGCGCTGCGCCTAGATCCTACGCTCGAGCCTGCGTTCACGTTCCTGAAGGACACGTACGGTGCCAAGGGTGGGGACTACGAGTCCGTCATTCGCCTCGCGGACGAGCTTTCGGATCGCGCAGGCTTGGACTCGCGCTCGGCGTACTTGCTCGCCAACGCGGGCTTGTTGTCTTGGCGTGAGCGTGGGGATTTGATCCGCGCTCGCCGCTTTTTCGAACGGTTGGCGCGCGTGGATGCTCAGCACCCGGCGCTCGTCGCGTTCGAGGCCCAGATTGGCGAGAAGATCGTCGCCGCGCCCTCCCAGCCGAGCGCGAGGCCCCCGGCCGCGCCCGTCGCCGCACCGACCGTAGGAGCGACGCCTTCGGCGCCCGCCGTCGAAGCGACGCCCTCGGCGCCGCCCGCGGCCGAGCTAGAAGAGCTCCCCCCGAGCGAGCCCCCCGTCGCGATCGCGGTCGAAGAGGTAGAGCCGGAGCCCGTGGCCGCTCCCGTCTCCGTGGCCCCCGCTTCCGTCCCGGCCCCCGCCGCCGCCCCGGCCGCTGCGAGCGGAGCCAGCTCCGCTGTCATCGCGGACCTGAAAGAGAAGCTCGCGCAGCAAGAGGCAGCCAAGCGTTTTCACGACTACGTAAAGACCTTGCTGCTCTTGGGCGACGCGGTGGCGGACCCCGCCGAGCGCGCCGAGTACTACCTGAAGGCGGCGGACCTCTACGTCAACAAGTTCGCCAACCAGGCCGAAGCCGTGCGC